>JBAWFG010000078.1:0-2005 GCA_049591655.1 Solirubrobacteraceae bacterium | reverse complement strand
GATGCGACCGGCGACCTGCCACCAATTGCGTCCCTCGGCAGGCGGCTCGGAGGTGTCGATCGCAGGTTGAGTGGTCATCCCAACCGCCTTGCCCACCTGGCCGGTCGGATCAGAGCGGCCCACTGTGGCTGAGCCCCGTGGCCGGCGTAGGACCGGCGTGGGCGAGGCCACCGGCCGGTGCGCTCTTGAGTTGATCGAGATCGCCGTGGATACGGACCGCGGCAGAGATGAGCGGCGCGGCCAGAACCATGCCGATGATGCCGAACAGGGTGCCGGCGGCGATCGTGACGCTGAACACCACGAGGGGATTGAGGCGGAGCGTCGCCCCATACACAACCGGCTGCACGATCTGCTGCAGCGGACCGTTGGAGACGAAGACCACGAGCGCCATGATCAAGGCGGCAGCCGTGCCCTGCTCGGCCAGCGCCAGGGCGAACACGAATATGCCGGCGGTCCAGGCGCCGATGATCGGCACATAGCTGGCGACAAAGGTGATGATCGCGATCGTCCCCAGAAGGGGCAGACCGATGATCAGGGAACCGAGCACGACACCGGCCGTGCTGAGCGCCGCGATGATGGTCAGGCCCAGGAAATACCTCCGCAGCGCCTGGATGATGTCGCTCATCACAACGCGCGCCTCGGCGGGCTCCATCCCCATGTGCCGCTCGATCCACCGGCCGAGCGCGGGTGCGTCCTTGAGCAGGAAGAAGGCCGAGAACGCGGTGAACCCGAGGAACACGATCAGCGAGGTGAGGCCGGAGATGCCGTGGATCACCCCTCTGAGGAGGGTGCGGCCGACGTCTGGAACCGCCGTTTTGATCTCTGTGGCGGCACCCGACGCCGAGCTGATGCCCAGGCCTTGCGCCCAGTTGCGCACCTTGTCCACCGCGTCGGTCATCGAGACGTCGATCTGCCCCGCCTGGGAACTGATCCCTCCCAGCACCAGGCCCACCATCAGCACCCCAAGCGCGACAAGGCCCAGTGTCACGAGACTCGCGCCGGCAGCCCGCGACCAGCCGTGACGCTCCAGTCGATCGACGAGTACCCCGGCCACCGCCCCGATCACAAAGCCGGCGATCAGCGGGTCGATGATGCTGGCGGTCTTCCCGAGCAGCCAGACCGCACCGATGAGCACCAGCACCATTCCCACCACCAGCCAGGCGCCGAGGCCCCAGCGCCGAAACCACCCCGGGAGAGCTGAGAAGGAGCTATCCATCCGCGGATCGTTGCGCGCACCGGCGTACGCGAATCGTTCGAATCGGGTGATCCCTATCGCCGATGCTGGAAAACCAGAGAGTTCTTGACAATCGGGCATGCGCTCGGCGACCGTAGGATCATGTCGCCGGACGGACAGACGGGCGCACCCTCGCTGGTGGACAGCCTTGAGAGCTATCTCGCCGAGATCCCCAAGGCCGGACGGCCCGATGCGCTGCATCAGGTGTTCTATGGCTTCTACACGCGCGTCGCCGTCATCGACCGCACCATCTTCGAGCTGGCCGCTTGGGCAAAGTCCGACGCCGGGATGCTGTCGGACGGCGCCGGACCGCTGGGCGAGGCGCTGCGCGACAACTCGCTGGCCGTCGGCCAGGAGCTGTTCGCCAGCCGTATGCGGGCCATGAGCGCGATGGGTTACGTCTCCAAGCGACTGATCTCGCTGCTCAACGGAGCGCCTGCGCCGCCGTTCACGCTGACCCACGCGATTGCCTTCGATCAGAACCTCGGGGAGATGCGCACCTACGACCTCTCCACACCCGGCGAGCACCCCGAACTCCCCTACGATCCGCTCGCCTACGATCCGCACGAGCCCTGAGCTCGGCGGTACGGGCCGTCTCAGCTGGACTGGGTTGCGGGCGTCGAGGCGGCGCCGTTGGCGGTGCTCGCCGGGGTGGCAGGCGGAGCCGAGGTTGTGCCCGCAGGAGGGATGGGGGCGGCCGCGGCTGGCGCCGAGGCAGCGCCGGCGGCCGAGGCCGATGTGACCGAGGCGCTGCCGGCTGGGGTGCTCGGG
>JBAWFG010000077.1:0-1870 GCA_049591655.1 Solirubrobacteraceae bacterium | reverse complement strand
AGCTCAGACTCGAGCTCAGGCGTCAGCTGCGCGAGGTCGACGAGCTCCATACCCGCGGGGCCTACTTGTCGCCACGGCGCGTGGACCAGTACGCCTCCGCCTCGGCCTCCATCTTCTCCAGCCGGGTGTAGTAGTCCGGGAACTCGTTGAGATGCGCCCGTGCGATCTTCCCCGTGGTCATCTCGTCGTCGTCGGAGACGTTGGTGTCGAGGTCCTGGCGCCCGTGCTCGAGCTCGACATCGAGCCCCATCCGGAACTGTTCGACGCCGAACTCCGAGGTGTCCCAGTCGATCCCGATCCGCTGGCCGATGTCCCGCGCCTGTGCTTCGGTGAAGGTTGGTTCCTGTTCGCTCATGCCGCTCACTGTCGCCGATCGCCGGGCCCTATGCAACAGCCGGGCGCGTGAGACTCGCTCATGCGGGACGGTGTCCGCGATGGCTAGGCTGTGCGCGATGGCAACCCCCACGCAGCCCCGATGAGCGACACGCCGACGATCGGCTGGATCGGCACCGGTGTGATGGGCGGTGCGATGGCCGGCCACCTGCTGGCGGCCGGCTACGAGCTGCGCGTCTTCAACCGCACCAGGTCCCGCGCCGACGATCTGGTGGGGGCCGGAGCGCATTGGTCGGACTCTGCGGCGGACCTGGCGGCCCACTCCGACGTCGTGTTCACGATGCTCGGCTATCCCGCTGACGTGCGCGAGATGCTGTTGGGCGACGGCGGTGTGATCGCGGCGATGCGTCCGGGCTCACTGATCGTCGACATGACCACGAGTGAGCCGTCGCTGGCAGTGGAGGTCCACGCCGTCGCCGCGGAGCGTGATCTGCAGTCCCTCGATGCGCCGGTGTCCGGCGGGGACGTCGGTGCGCGCAACGCGGCGCTGGTGATCATGGTCGGCGGGGAGCAGGCCGCCTTTGAGCGGGCCGAGCCGATGTTCGACAAGCTCGGCCGGCTCGCCGTGCTCCACGGTGACGCCGGGTCTGGTCAGCACACCAAGATGGTCAACCAGATCGCGATCGCCTCGGGCATGATCGGCGTCTGCGAGGCGATGCTCTACGCCCAGCGGGCCGGGCTCGACGTCGAGAAGGTGATCGACACGATCAAGGACGGCGCCGCCGGCTCCTGGTCGCTGTCCAACTACGGTCCGCGGCTGCTCAACGACGACCTGGAGCCCGGCTTCAAGATCGATCACTTCGTCAAGGATCTCGGGATCGCGCTACAGGAGGCGCGGCGGATGCGGCTGCCCCTCACCGGGACGGCCCTCGCCGAGCAGCTCTACGTTGCCGCCCAGGCTCAGGGGTTCGGCGCCAAGGGCACTCAGGCGCTGCTGGCGACGTTGGCTCAGATCGCCGGCGAGCGCTGAGGTAGGCCGCTCCGACCGCTTTCCGGGGCACAACGCTTGTCAGCGGGTGTAGGGTGGGGCCCACTTGGGGCGAGATCGGATCTCGGGGGGCCTTGTCGGCGCGGCGATCGCGGCTGCCGCCCTGACGTTTGCGGCCCCGGCTGCGCTGGCCAAGCGGCCGCCCACGTATCGATCCCCGGGGTTCAAGCCCGTCCGGATCCCGCGGAACTTCGTGCCCGCCAAGCCGCCACCGCCGGTGGTGCTGCCGCCGAGCGGGAACACCCCGCACGTCTTCGTCGACGGCGCCGGGTCGGCCCACATCGCGTTCGCCGATCCCAACGGAACCGGAGCCGATGTGATCAGGACGTGTCGGCTGCCCCGAGGCGGAAAGGCGTGCGCCGCCAGTGCAGCGCTCAGCCCCAACCAGCCCGCGGCCGGCAACGACCCCCAGACCAACCAGGACTTCGACGGCCCCTACCCGCTGGCGGTCGGCAACGAGCTGCTGATCGTCGACTCGCGCTGCTGTAA
>JBAWFG010000076.1:0-6200 GCA_049591655.1 Solirubrobacteraceae bacterium | reverse complement strand
GTCTTGCGCTGGAGGACGTCGTCGGCGCCTACGAGCGCGGAGGCGCCGCGGCGCTGTCGGTGCTCACCGAGCCCGAGAGCTTCAGCGGCTCCCTGGACGATCTGCGCCGCGCCCGTGAGGCGACGGCGCTGCCGATCCTGCGCAAGGACTTCATCGTCGACCCCTACCAGGTCCTCGAGTCATTCGCCCATGGCGCCGACGCGATCCTGCTGATCGTCGCGGCGCTGCACCCCGAGGAGCTCCGGCGCCTGTACGCGGAGGCCGGATCGCTCGGTCTGGGGGTACTCGTCGAGGTCCACGACCGCGCCGAACTCGAGGTGGCGGCGGCGATCGCTCCGCGGGTCATCGGCATCAACAACCGCGACCTCACCACGCTGCAGGTCGACGTCGAGCGGACCTTCGAACTGCTCGGTGAGATGCCGGCCGAGACGGTCACGGTGTCGGAATCGGGGTGGCGGACCCGGGACGGCCTGGACCGGCTCGCCACCGCCGGAGTCGATGCGGTGCTCATCGGCGAGGCGCTGATGCGCTCAGAGGACATCGAGGCCGCCTGCCGGGATCTGACGTTTAGCTGATATTTCGAGCCGCCTCCAACACTCCAGCGCCATGGCCGGGCCGCTCAAGTCACATTTCGCTGCCGCGGTGGTGGGGGGCCTGCTCGTCGCCGGTGGGCTGCTCGTCACGGGGGTCGCGGGCAGCCGCAGCACCCAGACCGTCGTTGAGGAGGCGCCGGTGTCGGCACAGGCATCGGCGAGCGCGTCCGGGCTGACCGCGCACGACATCTATCAGCGTGACGCGCCCGGCGTGGTGTACGTCCAGGCCCGGTTGGTCGACCAGGTCCAGAGCCCATTTGACCTGTTCCATTCCCGTGAGAGCGCCGTGTCGACCGGCTCCGGGTTCCTGGTGGACAGGCGCGGCGACATCCTCACGAATTACCACGTGATCGAGGGAGCGGACCGGAGCACCGGCGTGACGGTCAGCTTCGAGAACTCGATCGTCCGTGCTGCCAGCGTGGTCGCCGTCGACGCCTCCGATGACCTGGCGGTGCTGCGCGTCGACACCCGGCGGCTGCCCGCGGTCCTGCCCCTGCGCCTCGGCGATTCCACCTCGGTCCGCGTCGGTGACCCGACGCTGGCGATCGGCAACCCGTTCGGGGTGGACCGCACCCTCTCCAGCGGGATCATCTCGGCGCTTCAGCATCAGATCCAGGCCGTCGACGGGCGGACGATCGACAATGTCATCCAGACCGACGAGCCGCTGCTGGCGGGCAACTCCGGTGGCCCCCTGCTCGATGCACAGGGCCGCGTCATCGGCGTCAACTCCCAGATCACGGCCTCCGGCGGCGCCGGGGCTCAGCGGCTTGAGTTCGCCATCCCGATCGACACCGCCTACGCGGTGCTCGGCCGGGTCGCCCGCCAGCAGAGCATCCAGGTCGCCTACCTCGGCGTCGGCGCGGCCAGCGCCGCCGGTACGCGGCTGGCCGGCACCGTCGGCAAGGTGGCCTCCGGCGGCCCGGCGAATCAGGGCGGGGTGCAACCCGGGGACGTCATCGAGCGCGTTGACGGCATTCCGGCCGATTCCATCTCCGACGTGCTCGCGGTCATCTCGACGTTCAGCCCCGGCCAGACCGTGTCGCTGCAGATCCGCCGTGATCACCACCGCCGTACCATCGCCGTGACGCTTGGCAGCCGGAGGGTCCCAACCCCGGACGGCTGACCGGGCGGAGCCGCCGGTCGCCGCGTTCGTACGATGGGGGGATGGATCACCCCGCCCCCAAGATCAAGTTCTGTGGCATCACCGACCCCGCCGACGCCGATGAGGCGGTCGCCGCCGGCGCCTGGGCGCTCGGCATGATCCTGTGGCGGGGGTCCCCCCGGCGCTGTCGCCCGCAGGTCGCGGCCGAGATCGCCGCCGCCCATCGCCGCCACGTCCAGATCGTGGGGGTGTTCGTCAATCCGACGCTCGACGCGGTCGCCCGGGCCGCTGACGAGATCGGCCTCACGATGCTCCAGCTGCACGGCGACGAGGGGCCGTCCTTCTGCGCCGAGGCGGCCCGCCGGACCGGCTGCCGGGTGATCAAGGCCGCCCGCGTGCGCAGCGGCGCCGACATTCAGTCGCTGGCGCCGTTCCACACCGACTTTCATCTGCTGGACAGCTTCAAGGCGGGGGTGCCGGGTGGCACCGGCGAGACCTTCGCGTGGGACGTCGCCCGCGGCCACCGCGGCCGGGTGCCGCTCATCCTCAGCGGCGG
Source organism: Solirubrobacteraceae bacterium (assembly GCA_049591655.1). GTDB lineage: Bacteria > Actinomycetota > Thermoleophilia > Solirubrobacterales > Solirubrobacteraceae > Palsa-465. The sequence continues at coordinate 3,949 of JBAWFG010000076.1, read as the reverse complement.
CCTCACCCCTGAGAACGTCGGCGAGGCGATCGCCACGGTGGGGCCCTACGCCGTCGACGTCGCCAGTGGCGTCGAGCGCTCGCCCGGCCACAAGGACCCTGAGCGGCTGCGCGCGTTCGCGGCGGCGGTTGGGAGGGTGGCTACGCCACCCTTGGGAATTGCGCTGGCGCCGGACTCGGGCACGGCAGCAGCATGAGCGTCGTCGAGCATCGCTTCGGCCCCTACGGAGGCCAGTACGTCCCGGAGACGCTGATGCCGGCGCTCGCCGAGCTTGAGCTCGCCTGGCTCGACGCCCGCCAGGATCCCGACTTCGGCAGCGAGCTCGCCGGCCTGCTGCGTGACTACGTCGGCCGTCCGTCACCGCTCTACCTCGCCCGCCGGCTCAGCGAGGCCGCCGGGCGCCCGATCTATCTCAAGCGCGAGGATCTCAACCACACCGGCGCCCACAAGATCAACAACGCCCTCGGCCAGGCGCTGCTCGCCAAGCGGATGGGTAAGCGGCGGATCATCGCCGAGACCGGGGCCGGACAGCACGGCGTTGCGTCGGCCACCGCCTGCGCGCTGCTCGACCTCGAGTGCATCGTCTACATGGGCACCGAGGACATGCGCCGCCAGAAGCCCAACGTTGAGCGGATGGGGTTGCTCGGGGCCCGGGTGGAGCCCGTGGAACAGGGCGCGCGGACGCTCAAGGAGGCGGTGTCGGCCGCGATTCGCGACTGGGTCACCAACGTTGAGACGACGCACTACATCATCGGCTCCTGTGTCGGCCCCGCCCCGTACCCGGTGATCGTGCGCGACCTCCAGCGGGTGATCGGCGACGAGGCGCGGACCCAGATCCTCAACCAGGCCGGCCGCCTTCCCGACCGCGTTATCGCCTGCGTCGGCGGGGGATCGAACTCGATCGGCGTGTTCGTCCCGTTCGTCGGCGACACCAACGTGCGGCTGATCGGCGTCGAGGCCGCCGGCGCCGGGATCGAGACCGGGCGCCACGGCGCGCCGCTGACCGCCGCCGGCCTGCCCGGCGTCCTGCACGGCGCCTTCTCGGCGATCATGCAGGACGAGGACGGCCAGATCCTCGAGGCTCACTCGATCTCCGCCGGGCTCGACTACCCCGGCAGCGGCCCCGAGCATGCCTGGCTGCGTGACCAGGGCCGGGCGCAATATGAGGCGATCACCGACGACGAGGCGCTGCAGGCGTTTGCCACCACCGCCCGCCTGGAGGGGATCATTCCGGCTCTGGAGAGCTCGCACGCGATCGCCTGGGCGCTGGCCAACCCGGACTCCAAGCTGGACCTGATCTGCCTGTCGGGACGCGGGGACAAGGACCTGGCCGAGGCCCTGCAGGCGCTCGGCGGCAGCTGATGCCCACCGGGATCGAGATGATCGCCGAGGCGTTTGCCCGGGCGCGTGCCAACGGGCGCTCCGCGGCGCTGATGCCCTACCTGATGGGCGGCTTCCCGGACCTGGAGACCTCCCGGGCGATCGGGCGCGCCTACGCGGAGGGCGGCGCGGATCTCATCGAGCTCGGGGTCCCGTTCTCAGACCCGCTCGCCGACGGACCGGTCATCCACGCCGCCGGCACCACCGCGCTCGGCGCCGGGGCCACCCTGCCCGCGGTGCTCGAGGTCGCTGCCGACATCGCTGCGCACGTCCCGGTGGTGCTCATGTGCTACGCCAACCCGATCGTCGTGCGCGGGCTGGAGCGGTTCGTCGACGCGCTGACGGCGGCGTCGGTGAGCGGCCTGATCGTCCCCGACCTGCCGCTGGAGGAGGCCGCCGACGTGCGGCGCATCTGTGCCGAGCGCGGGGTGGCGTTCGTGCCGCTCGTCGCGCCGACCACCCCGGCGGCGCGGCTGGAGCGGATCGGCGCTGACGCCACCGGCTTTGTCTACACCGTCTCGCTCACCGGGACGACCGGCGAGCGCAGCGGCATCGACGCCGGGCTGGGGGACGTGATCGCCCGGGCGCGGGCGCACACGAGCGCCCCGGTGGCGATCGGATTCGGCATCTCGACCCCGGAACAGGCCGCTGCCGCTGCCGCCGCCGGCGCCGACGGGGTGATTGTCGGCACCCGCCTGGTGAGAGCCGCCGGCGAGGCCGAGGACCCGCCTGCGGCGACCCGCGAACTCGTGGCCGCCTTCGCCACGGCGCTATCTGGGCCCGCGCTCGGTTAGGATCTGGCAGACCATGGGATTGATCCTCACCGCCACCGCCGGCCTCTGCATCTGGATCGTCATCTGGTCGCTCAACGTCAGCGGCCTTGACGCGATCATGATCGCCATCGTGATGGTGCTGTTCGCGATCGGCATCCGCCAGCTGCTCCCGTTCCTGCCCGGCCGGCAGGACTAACCCCTTGCAGATGTTCTGGGGCGCGGCGCTCGCACGGCCTCGCGCGGGCTCGATCGTCGCCGTCGTGGGCTGTCTGCTCGCCCTGGCCGGCTGCAGCACCCAGACGAAATCCGCGGTCACGGTCTCCGGATCCAAGCTGACCATCTACGCCAGCCAACCGCCGGTGGGCGCCGGGGGCCAGGTGGCAACCGATGTGCTCGAGGCGGAGAAGCTGGCTCTGATCAAGGCCGGCGGCCGGGCGGGCAAGTACACGATCGCGTTCCGGCAGCTCGACGGCCGTGAACTGTCGGATAACCCCCGGACCGCGCTGCAGAACTCCACCGCGATCGCCTATCTCGGTGAGATCGTCCCCGGCACCTCGCAGATCTCGGTGCCGATCAACAACGAACTCGGCCTGCTCCAGGTCAGCCCCACGGACACCGCCGCCTACCTGACCCAGGCCACCCCGCAGGTCAGCGGTTCGCCCGGCACCTTCTATCCGACGAGCTCCACCTACCACCAGACGTTCGCCCGGGTCGTGCCCACGACCGTCCAGGAGGCGCAGGCGATCGTCTCCGAGATGCGCTCGCTGCACCTGTCAAAGCTCTACATCGGCTCCGACGGTTCCGATTACGGCGCGTCGATCGCCGCCGAGGTGCGCCAGGACAGCGCCGGGCACGGGCTGACGGTGCAGTCCTCACCGACCGGAGCTGACGCGGTGTTCTACGGCGGCAACGTCGTCACCACCGCGGCCCGCGCGGTCGGGCGGGCCGCCTCCGCAGCGCCCAGCGCCAAGCTGTTCGTGCCCTCCGCGCTGTATGACACCGCGTTCGTGTCGGCGCTGAGCCCTGCCGCGCAGAACAACCTGTACGTCTCGAGTCCGGGCTTCAGCACCCAGACGCTGACCGCCGCCGGCCGCCAGTTCGAGGCGGCGTTCCGCCTCGCCTACGGCCACCAGCCCCAGCCACAGGCGATCTTCGGCTTCGAGGCGATGTCGGCCCTGCTGTCGGTGCTCTCACAGGCCGGCGCGGCGGCAGCCAGCCGGGCGGTCGTGGTCAGCGACTTCCGCTCGCTGCACAACCGCCAATCGGTGCTCGGCACCTACTCGATCCAGAACGGCGACACGACGATCGCCCCGTTCATCTTCGCCCGCGCCCGGGCCGGCGCGCTCGTTCCGGTCTCCCACTGAGGACGACGCCGCGTCGCGGCGACCGGCAGGTTAGATTTCGGTGAGCGCGTGCCTGGATGGCCACCTCAGGCGGCTTTAGGGGTTGTTGGGATCCGCGACCCTCACTAGTCTCCCGCCATCGGGCATCGATAGCCCGGGTCGACCTAGAGGAGGACGGCTTATGAGTGTTCGCGCCACAGCGATCAGGGGGTGCCTGATCGTGGCCTCCCTGCTCGCGCTCAGTGCGTGTGGCAGTAGCAGCAGCAGTAGCAGCAGCAGTGGGTCATCGAGCAGTGCCGCTGCCGGTGGCAGCGGCGGCAAGACCGTCGACATCTACTCGAGCCTGCCGCTTCAGGGCGCATCGACCGCCCAGACCAATCCGATGGTCAACGGCATCAAGCTGGCGCTGTCGGAGGCCGGGGGCAAGGCGGGGGCGTTCAGCGTCAACTACAC
>JBAWFG010000075.1:0-28158 GCA_049591655.1 Solirubrobacteraceae bacterium | reverse complement strand
GGTCAGCTCGAGCCCCAGCCCGCTCCCGAGCACGTGGTGCAGGCCGGCGACATGCTCGTCGCGATCGGGACCCCCAGCGCGCTCGAGCGCCTGGAGACGCTGTTTCAGCCGTTCACGGTGCACAGCGCATGAGCTCGCCACTGGGCGATCTCCGCGCCGCGGTCAGCCGGGCGGCCAGCGCGATCCTCGGGGAGGGCGCGGAGGTTCCGGCCCAGTTCCGGGTCGAGCGCCCCAAGCGGGCCGGCCAGGGCGATTACTCGACCAACGCGGCGATGCTGCTGGCGCCCGCCGTCGGCGGGCCGCCCCGAGACATCGCCGACCGGCTCGGTGCCGAGCTGACCGGTCTGCTGGATGGCCAGCTGGTGTCCTTTGACGTCGCCGGGCCCGGCTTCCTCAACCTCCATCTCTCCGATGCCTGGCACCGGTGGGCGCTGCGCAGCGTGCTGCAGGCCGGGGAGGCCTATGGCGCCGGCGGCGCTGTGCATCCGGGACGGGTGCTCGTCGAGTTCGTCTCCGCCAACCCCACCGGCCCATTGGTGGCGGCCAGCGGACGCCATGCCGCCTACGGCGATGCGCTGTCACGAATCCTCGCTCACCACGGTCATGACGTTGCCCGCGAGTACTACTTCAACGACGCCGGCGGTCAGATCCGGCTGCTCGGCGAGTCGGTCCAGGCCCGCGCGCGGGGCGAGGAGGTGCCCGAGGGCGGCTACCAGGGCGATTACGTCCAGGAGTTGGCCGCGGCGATCCCCGACGTCGCCACGCTGACGGGCGATGAGGCCGCCGGCGCGGCCGTGCAGCTGCTCCTGGCCCAGATCAAGACGACGCTCGAGCGCTACGGGGTCCACTACGACCAGTACTTCAGCGAGCGCACCCTGCACGAGGGCTCGCCCAGCTATGTGGAGCGGGCCCTGGGGATGGTCGCCGACGCCGACCACAGTTACGAGGCTGACGGCGCCCTGTGGTTGCGCGCGACCAAGTTCGGCGACGACAAGGACCGCGTGCTGCGCCGCTCCGACGGTGCGCCGACCTATCTGGCGGCCGACCTCGCGTACCTGCTGCAGAAGATGGAGCGGGGGATCGACCTGCAGCTGCTACCGCTCGGGGCCGACCACCACGGCTACATGGCTCGGATGAAGGCCGCGTTCGCCGCGCTCGGGGGAGATCCCGACGCGCTGGAGATGCCGATCATCCAGTTCGTGCACCTCGTGGAGGGCGACGAGCGGGCCGCGATGTCCAAGCGCCGCGGCGAGTTCATCACGCTGGATGAACTCCTGGACGAGGTCGGCGTCGATGCCACCCGGTTCTTCATGCTCCAGCGCTCCCATGACCGGACAGTCGATCTCGACCTCGAGCTCGCCCGCCGGGAGTCCCCGGAGAATCCCGTCTACTACGTCCAGTACGCCCACGCGCGGATCGTCACCATGATCGGGCGTCTCCCCGAGGAGCGTGTTGCCGAGGCGCTGCTCGACGGCGCCGGCTGGGGCGAGGAGCCGCTGCAGGATGCCGAGCGCAACCTGATCAAGGCGCTGGCCGCGTTCCCGGACGAGATCGCCGAGGCGGCGGAGCGGCGCGCCCCGCACCGGATCGCCGCCTACGCGCTGGAGCTCGCCCAGGAGTTCACCGCCTTCTACCGCGACTGCAAGGTGATCGGGGCCGAGCCGGCGTCCGTGGAGTCCTTCCGCGTCGGCCTCTCCCAGGCCGCGCGTCAGACGCTCAAGCTGGCGCTGTGGTTGCTGGGGGTTGGGGCGCCGGACTCTATGTAGTGGTGGCATCGCTTCGCGATGCCATTGACAGTTTCGCTAGCGCGAAACTGTCGGGCCCGGCACTCCGTACGCGCCGTGCACTAAGCGAAGCCTTTGAGGTCGTCGTCGAGCCGGGAGGCGTCGCCGGGATCGAGGGCGGCCGCGGGATGGGCTGACTCCTCGGCGCCGCTACGACTGCGGGCGCGCCATTTCGGGAGCGTGAGCAGCACGGTGACGAGGCCGATCAGCACGACGGCGGGCGGCACGATGTAGACGAGCACGTTGAAGCCGTGTGCGGGCGGGAGCGCGAGCACCGAGGCGCCGTACTGCTGAACCATGTTGTTCTCGATCTGCTTGCGCGTCTCGCCCTGGGCGATGAGTGTGTTGATGTACTGGCGCTCGGAGAACGCCTCGGGTGACTGGGCGACCGCCAGGGACTCGTGGCAGGCGACGCACATGAGGTCATTCTCGATCTGGATCAGCGACGCGCGCCGGTGGGCGGCGGCTGCCGCGGCCGGCGCGGCGGCCGTGGCGAGGCCGACCGAGAGTGCCAGCAGCACGGCGATCACGGCCCGGGGGAGGGAGGACCGCCGGAGCTGAGTCACCCCGGTCATGACTTCTCGGCGAGGATGTGGGGCAGGTTCTTCTCAAACCAGCTGCCGGTGACCGGGAAGCGCTGCAACGCCTGGATGCGGCCCTGGCGGTTGATCACGAACGTCTCCGGGACGCCGGTGGTGCCGAAGGAGCGGACGAAGTTGCCGCTCACGTCGCGCAGGACGGGGTAGCGGATGTGGTAGCGCTGGGCGAACTGCTCCGACGCGCTCGAGTTGTCCAGGTAGGTGACGCCGACCAACGTCGCACCGCTCCGCGTCAGCGCCTGCTGCTCCCGGGACAGAACCGGGGCCTCCGACTGGCATGGTTCACACCAGGAGGCGAACACGTTGAGGACCACCACCTTGCCGCGAAAGTCGGCGAGGCTCTCGCGTGCGTTTGAGCCAAGCACCGGCAGCGACAGGTGGGAGTTGGGGGCCACCGGGAAGTGCCCCTGAGCGACCTGGGAGTCGATCGAGGACGTGTCGGTCTGGCTGGAGACCCCGAAGGTCAGCAGCGCCAGCAGCGCCACCGCGGCAACGAGGATCATCCCGGGGAGCACGAATCGGCGCATCGGTCCTGATGGTAATGGCCGCCGGCCCGGGCTTAGTCGTCGCGCCTGCGGGGAAGTACGCCTCCAGCCCCGAGGTCACCGTGCCGATATTCGGGTACGGGCCGGTGGTCTCCGGCATCGGCGCCCCCACGAGGACCTTGCCATGCGACGCCCCGATATCTACGACGACATGCCCGACGGTGACGCCCAGCGCGATCGCAACCGCCGCCGCCTGGCCGAGCTTGAACGCGACACCGCCAAGCGCCACGCCCGCCTGGTCGAGGTCGTCGCCCTGGCCGAGCTGTGCAGCCGGATCGTGCAGCCGCCCGTTCGGCACGTCCTCTAGGCGGTTTCGGAGGGCGACAACACGCCGCGCCCGCGCGGCCGTAAAATGGCCTCAGCGCGGATGTAGCTCAGTTGGTAGAGCGTCGGCTTCCCAAGCCGAAGGTCGCGGGTTCGAACCCCGTCGTCCGCTTGTAGTTCTCTCCCGTTGTTGGGCGGTTTTCAGTTTGTGACGAGGTGTTGCAAACTTCGCGGGCAACTTTCCCGGGCAACTGTTGCCGAGAAAGCGATCCTCGGTCTGCTCGGGCCTACCAGTGGCGACGAACAGGCTCGAGGGATGACCGTCATGTCTCCGAATGTCAACATCCCGGTGCGGATTTCGCTAATTCGATCAGGAGGGCGGATTCATGGCGCCGATCACCACCAGCGTCGAGATCGAGCGATCGCCGGCTGATGTCTTTGACTACGTGACGGATCCGCGCCGGATGCCCGAGTGGCAGCAGGGCGCGGTGAGTGGCCACATGGACGGGCCGACGACCAGCGTCGGGTCGCGGTGCACGACCGTCCGTCGCATCGGCGGCCGCGAGCGTGAGGTGACGACGACGATCACTGAATACGACCCACCGCGACGCTGGGCTGACCGGGGCGTCGATGGTCCAATTCGGGCTATCGTCGCCGTCACCGTTGAGGAGCTCAACAACGGATCTCGGTCGCGGCTGACGATCGACCTTGACTTCACCGGCCACGGGATCGGGACGCTGCTCGTTCCCCTCGTCCGTCGCCAGGCTGCCGGTGAGATGCCGGAGAATGTGCGGCGACTGAAGCAACGGATTGAGAGCGGAGCCAGCTGATATCTACCGACTGGCCCGGAGTAAAACGGCTGCGGTGGACCTGAACGCCCGTGTTTATGTCACCACCCGGGGGGCCTGCGCACGGACGAGTGGCTGGTGGAGCGTGGCAGCGGCAGTCTGGTCTCGACGACTAGCCTCGGTCGTGGCGTCGGTGCCTCCCACGCAGCCGCGACATCATCCGTCGACGGAGCGTGACCCCTGGCGGCGCAACGTTCTGCGGCGCCTGTCGACTTGCGGGTCGCCTCTCAGCGCGGTGCTCCTCGGGCGGCGGGCCGATTTGCCAGCTACCGGGGCCTGGCCAGAGGTCACGGGGGAGGGACATGGCTCGGCCAATTTTAGCCCCTTACGGAATGACCGAGGAGGAGCAGTCAGCCGCATCGCCGGCTTCAGCTGGTTTCTGGGCTGGTTCACGGCTGGTTCACGACCGTCGCGCCCGGATGAGCGCTCGTGACGGCGAGCAGGGCGTCGTGGGCCGGGGTCGCGGGGAGGTACTGGTACGCCGAGAACACGACCTTCCCGCCGGGATGCGCGGCGGAGTCGAGCTCGAGCGGGTGGTAGTCGCTGCGGGCGACGTACGCGGTGCCGTTCAGGAGCGTGTCGCTTGACGAGTTCACGCTGAGTTTGTACGCCGGGGTCCCGTTGTACGTGGTCGGCGTCGCCGTGGCCTGGCCCGACTCGACCATCCGCTTCAGCTCGGTCGCCGGATCGCCCCCCTTTGAGACCTCGAGCTGGTGGATTGCCGGCGGGAGCGGCGAGACCGTGACCGTGTTCGTCGACGCGTCGTAGGTCTCGTTCTTGGTGGCCGATTGGCTGGCCTCTTGCCCGTCCTTGATCACGCGGTAGACGCCCGTCCCGCCGGTCTGTGCCCAGAGCTCGAACGGCATCGAGGAACCATCCGGGAACGTGACGGTGGCGGACTCGTGCACGATCTGGCCGGGCGGGGCGGTCAGCTCGGCACGGACGTGGCGGATGATCGCGGCGCTCGCCGAGCTCGGCCCGGAGGCACCGCCGGCGGTCAGGAGCACGGCGGCGGTGGTGGCGGCCGCCGCTGTGGCCGGCACGCCCAGCGCCAACGCCCGGCGCTTTATGCGGCCGGTGCGGGTGCCGCGGGCGAGATCACGCTCGATCGCGGCGTGAAGTTGGTTGCGGTAGGTGACGAGGACGTCGGGGATATCGGTTCTCACTGGTTTCCTCCGATTGCGATGTTGAGACGGCGTAGTGCGCGTGAGACCCGCAGGCGCGCGGCGACCTTGGTGCAGCTCAGCTGCGCCGCTATCTCGCTGTACGGCCGTCCCTCGACGACGCGGAGGTCGAGCACCCGGCGGTCGGCCTCGGGCAGGTCGGCGATCGCCTTCAGCGCGGCCGCGGGCAGCGACAGCCGCTCCTCCACGAGCTCATAGCCCGCATCGGTCGCAAGCTCTCGCGGCAGCCCGAGCCGTGCCCTCGCCCTGTCCTCGATCCGCTGTCTGCGCAGCGAGTCGCGCAGCAGGTTTTGCGCGATCCCCAGCAGCCACGGGAACGCGGAGCCCTCGGCACCGTCCCTGAACGAGCCGCGGGAGAGCCAGGCGCGGGCGAACGTCTCGGCGGTGAGATCGGCGGCGTGGCCGCCGACCCTCGACCGGGCCCAGTTGTAGATCGCCGCGGCATGCCGGTCGTAGACCACCGCAAATGCATCAGCGCGGCCTGCGCCGATCAGCTCTGCGTCTGGTGCGTTGGCGTAATTAGGTCCCACTGCTGATAAATCGCACTCGCGGCCGAAAGTGTGTCAACGGATTGAGCGGCTACCAAGAGCGCTCAGCCGAGGTGTGGTTGCGTGTTGCTGCTGTGAGCCGAGCGGGTCAGGAAGCGGCAGCGATGAGTTCAGTCAGCTCAGAGCTGCGAGCGAGTCGTGCATCGGTGGTCAACAGTTGCACGCCGAGATGTTCAGAGAGCGTGATGTACAGCGCATCGACGAGGCGCAGTCGGTCGCGCATCTGCCAGGCGCTGGTCAGCAGGTGGGGCAGGGGATGACGAGTGATGGGGGCCGCGGCCAGTTCGGTCAGCGCCGCCGTCACGGTGGTGGCAGGGATGTCGCCGGCGCGATGCAGGCGACCCAGCGCCGAGAGCACTTCCGCGTCGAGGTGAGCGGGGGCGTGCAGCTGGGTTGATCGCAATCGGTTCCGGACGGCTCGGCCGGTCGTCGTTCCCAGCAGCGCCTCGACGGCCGCCGAGGCGTCGAGCACCAGCGTGTCAGCTGGCGGGTCGGGCACCGAACTCGTCACGAGCGTCGTCGATCGCTGCGAGCACGCGCTCATGTTGCACTTCGGCTGCGGGCGCGCGGTCGAGGCGGTCCAGCCATGCGTCGGTGTCGATCGCGGCCAGCGCGCCTCGGAGCGCGTCTTGGGTGACCGCGGACACGCTCAGGCCGGCGAGCCTGGCGCGCTCAGCGAGGTCATCGGGCAGATAGACGTTCACGCGAGCCATGCGCACAATATACACACACGCAGTTGACCGCAGATCGGAAGCCCAAGCGTGCGTGCAGGAGCACTACCGGGCGCCGGCGTCAGACGGGGCCGGCGTGGCACTACGCCGGGACGAGTCGTTGCCCGAGCATGAATCGGCCTGCTCTGCGGGCCGCCGCCCGACTCTCGCGGCCTTTGATCATTGCTGGCGGTGGCCTTGGTGTGAGACGCTCGCGCCGTGATGAATCGGCGGCTGGGTCGTAGGTTGGTGTGAGGCTGAGTCTCAGCGTTGTGGCGGCCGGCGTGCTGATCGCCGGATGTGCCGGGTCGAGCGCGTCGTCGACTTCGGTCGCCCCTGCCAGACAGACCGCCGTGGCGGCCAGTTGTGCTGGTGTTTCACCAGCCGAGCAGTTCGCGGCGGCTCGGGTCGTGTTGGTCGGCCAGATGCTTGCTGGGCCCTCGACGCCGCTTGACCGGCGGGATGTGCTGGGGTCCCCGGCGACGGTGCGGGTGGTGCGCTACCTCAAGGGCGGCGGGCCGAAAACGGTGAAGGCGACCACCGCGGCGACGATCACCAACCACGGCGTCACCGTCGCCGAAGATGGAATCGAGCCGCAGCTCGGGGAGATCTGGAAGATCTACTCAGGCTCTCGCCGCCAGCCGTTTGACACCTCGATCTGCGGGGGGAGCACGATTGTCCGCTCAGCCGTTTGGGTGGCGCTCGACCTCTGGAGCGGATTCCCGGTGCGGGCACGGCCTCGACCGATCATCGCGCTCGGTGAAGGGGTCGTGCTTGATCCAGGCTCGGGCTTTCCCGATGAGGGCACGAAGCAGGCCTACCTCGAACGTCGCTTCGTGCTGCGAGCGCGGCTCCCGACGGGCCCAGCCACGGTTGGGGCTCTCCGGGTGATCTCGGCCGCCGACGCTTACCGCAGGTTGGGCAGCGTGGGCCGCTCACGAGGGGGCAGGGTCGCGCCGCTGGTCGTCCGCACGGTCCACCTCGGTTTCGCGACGTTCTCCACTGACCGCGGACCGAGACGGTTCCCGGCGTGGCAGTTCACATTCAAGGATGTCGCACAGCCGGCGTCGGTGCTGGCGCTCACGCCGAGAGGCCTGTTCATCCCTGCGCCGCTGCAACAGCTCGGTGCAACCGGGACGGGAAACTCGATCGAGGACTCCGCCAGGACGGGCCGCCGGGGGACACCGATCACGATCGCGTTCGTTGGCGCGCCGGCGGGCACCGGCCCCTGCGACGCGCGGTATGCAGTGAGCGCGGTCGCGAATCGCCGCGCTGTCGCGTTCACGATCACGACGATCACCACGCCGTCGGCGGCGGGCGCGATCTGTGCCAGTGTCGGATACCCGCGGACGGTCACCCTCCATCTCGCCGCCCCGCTCGGTTCCAGAGTGCTCATCTCAAGCAGCGACGGCGGTGCGATCCCGGTCAGGCGGTGACCGTCGCCCGGGTTACAGACCGGGCGCTTGCCGGCCTGGGGTCGGCGATGATGGTGGGGTGAGCCTGTTTGGCGACACGGCCCCGGATCTGATTCTGCTTGCCGAGGATGAGGCGCGGATGCTCGGACGCTCACGGGTGGAGCCCGTGCATCTGCTGCTGGCCTTCGCCCGGCAAGGACAAGTCGGGGACCTATTGGGCGATCGGGGCATCACCGCCGGAGCCCTGCATGCCGCCGTGGTCGCCGGGGATGGGGTCGGGGATGAGCTTGTGCTGGGTCGCCTTCCGCGGTCCAAAGCCTCCGAGGAGGTGTTGCAGCGAGCGGTGGGGCTGGCAGCCGAGCGGGGCGAGCGGCGTCCTGGGAGTCTGCATGTGCTGCTGGCGTTGGCCGGCGATGACCGCGTGGGCGCGATCCTGCGCGATCTCGGTGTCAACGAGCTTGGGCGTCTGGTCGACGGGCGTGAGCCGCCCCGCCGGTCGTTGAGCGATGAGCAGGTGCGAGCCGAGCTGGTGAGAGCAGCCCTGGCGGAGCAGATGAGGCCGGCGCTGGCGCCGGTGCCGGCGTTTGAGCGGTTTACGCCCGACGCGCGGCGGGCGGTCCGGGCGGCGGCGGAGACCGCGGCGTTGCTTGAGCACCGCGAGGTCGACCCGTTTCACCTGCTGATCGGGTGTCTGCAGGCCCGCGACAGCTTCGCCGCCCGGGTGCTGGCGCCGATCTGGCAGGACGGCGAGCTCGGAGCGATCGGCGAGGCGATCGAGCTGGTGTGCCGGTACGGCCCGCATCCCTTTCACCAGGCAACCGGCATCTTCAGCCCGACCGCTCGGCGGGTGGTCGCCGAGGGCGCGCTCTCGGTCGCCTACCGGCTCGGGCACCCCCAGATCAGCACCGGACACCTGCTGCTCGCGGTGCTCGATAGCCAGGACCGCACCACGATGGCGATCACCCGCCCGCACACCCAGCGCCTGGCGCGGACGTTGCACCGAGGGCTCCCGGGCCCCGAGCACGGCGCCGACGAGGGCGTTCTCGCCTGGATCCAGTTCGACAGCCTGATCCGCACGCTCACCCCGGGATTCAGGCAGATCCTCCCCGCGGGCTGGACGATCCGGGGCACTGCCCGCAGCGACATCCACCTCCGGGTGCCTGGCTCGCGGTCAGAGTCAGACTTCCAGATCCGCCCAAGCTGGATCATCGCCCAGCCCGGCCCGGCCCCCGAGCGCCTCCAGCGAGTGACGCTCTGGATGCTCCAACGCCTCCAAGCCGCGGTGATCGAGGCCACCGGCCGACCATGGCCCCACAGCGACGACGGTCACGTCAGCGCGTATGCCCAACTGGTCGAGGACAGCTACAACCCCACATTACGCCTTGGCTACGGCGATCCACAATCGCCCGCCGCCGCACCACTCGAGCACGACCTGCACCTCAACATGATGATCTCCACCAGCTAGAGATCAACCAGAGGACACGGCGATCAATCTGCCGACAGTCGACCATGCACGCGCTTAGCGCGGGGGCCAGGCCCACCCCGACATCGGCCCACTAGCTCATTCCGGAGCCTGGCTGGGCGCTGGTGGAGTCCGTCGAGATCCTATGCCAGTGGCGCTTCTGCCGAGTTGATCGCGATCCCGGTCGGCGCGTTCGCCGACCCGTTCTTCGCGGCGCCGCAGGTCTCGGTCTGGGAGCAGCGCAAGCACCGCTGGGTCGTTGTCCCAGACGAGGATGAGCATGTCCACTGCGGGATCGCCTGCGCACACCGCGCCAACACGAACCGGTTGGTGGGGTCTTGGGTCAGAGCTTCCGCGTCCGTCGTCCGAATCGGGTGATGTGAGCGGTCTACCAGTTGGTTAGCGTCCGCGCCTGCGAGGGGCGGAAGCCGCCGCGGATGTCATATTCGACGCCAACCGGGAGACAGCCAGAGATGGGTGCGACGTTAGGTAAGCCAGCTTCGACCACGATGCGGGAGAGGGTTGGGGCTCGTCTAGGAGTGCTGACGTTCGACAATCGCGCGTCGTCGACGCCGACGGCGGAGGTGTCGTGATGCCGATCGTGGAGTACGACCCTCGAGCGGCTTTTCCAGGGGTGATCGGTCGCACTGCTGAGGAGTCCAGCCCTGCCTGGCCGGCTCCGGTTCGGGCGCAGCAGGGAGCCCCGAATGTCCTGATGATCGTGCTCGACGACACTGGGTTCGGGCAGCTTGGCTGCTACGGCAGCCCGATCGAGACCCTCAACCTCGACGGGATCGCCGCGAGTGGCGTCCGGTACACCAACATGCATACGACCGCGCTCTGCTCGCCGAGCCGCTCGTGCATCGTGACTGGCCGGAACCATCACGCCAACGGCATGGCGTGCATCACCGAGCTCGCGACGGGATTCCCGGGATATGACGGCGTCATGCCGTTTGAGAACGGGATGCTGTCAGAGATCCTGCTCGAGCATGGTTACAGCACGTTCATGGTCGGCAAGTGGCACCTCACTCCGAGCAACCAGGAAACCGCTGCCGGCCCGTACGATCGCTGGCCCCTGGGGCGGGGCTTCGAGCGGTTCTACGGCTTCCTCGGTGGCGACACGAGCCAGTGGTATCCCGACCTCGTCTATGACAACCACCAGGTGGAGCCTCCGAAGAAGCCCGAGGAGGGCTATCACCTCAGTGAGGACCTCGTCGACAAGGCTGTCGCGTTCATTGCGGATACCAAGCAGGCTGATCCGAACAAGCCGTTCTACCTGCACCTCTGTTTCGGTGCGACCCACGCTCCGCATCACGTGGCGAAGGAGTGGGCAGACAAGTACAAGGGCGCATTCGACGACGGGTGGGACGCGTACCGCGAAAAGACGTTCGCACGCCAGAAGGAGCTCGGCATCGTTCCCGCCGACGCCGAGCTTTCACGCCACGACCCGGACGTCCCCGATTGGGATTCACTGTCCGGTGAGGCGCGGCAGCTGTACAGCCGGATGATGGAGGTGTTCGCCGGCTTTCTCACCCACACAGATCACCAGGTCGGCCGCCTGCTCGAGTTCCTGACGAACCAGGGCGAGCTCGAGAACACGCTGATCATGTTCGTCTCTGACAACGGCGCGAGTGCCGAAGGCGGTCCGACCGGCACAACCAACGAAGCGCAGTTCTTCAACAACGCGCAAGAGCCGATCGAAGAGAGTCTGAAGCTGATCGACGAGATCGGCGGCCCCAAACACTTCAACCACTACCCGTGGGGCTGGACGTGGGCGGGCAACACCCCGTTTCGCCGCTGGAAGCGCGAGACCTATCGCGGTGGCGCATCTGATCCGTTCATCCTCTCCTGGCCAGCCGGAATGAAGGCACGGGGCGAGGTCCGTACGCAGTACGCGCACATCATCGACATGGTCCCGACCGTGCTCGACCTACTGGGCGTCCAGCCACCCGCCCAGATCCGCGGCGTCAAACAGACACCAATGCACGGCGTCAGCTTTGCTCACACGCTCGATGCGCCCGATGCGGACAGCCATCGCCACACGCAGTACTTCGAGATGCTCGGACACCGCTCGATCTATCACGACGGCTGGCGGGCGGTCTGCCCGTGGCCGGGTCCGTCGTTCGCCGAAGCCGGGATGCCGTTTGGACAACCGATCAGCTCCGAGACGCTCTCCAAGCTCGACTCGACCGGATGGGAGCTCTACCACGTGGCCGAGGACTTCGCCGAGACCCGCAACGTTGCCGCCGAGAACCGTGACCGGTTGATCGCGATGATCGGCACGTGGTATGTCGAGGCGGGCAAGTACGACGTCATGCCGATCGACGGGAGCGGTCTTGCCCGGATGGTCGTGGAGAAGCCGCTGATCGCGTTGCCGCGTGATCGCTACACCTACCTGCCGAACACGCAATCGGTACCGAACTTCGCGGCGCCAAAAGTGCTCAACCGCCCCCACAGCATCACCGCGGACGTCGAAATCCCAGAGGATGGAGCCGAAGGCGTGCTACTCAGCCAGGGCACTGCCGCGGGCGGGTATTCCTTCTTCATCAAGGACGGCAGGCTCCGGTACGTGCACAACTACGTCGGCCGCGAACTCCTCGGGGTCACATCCGACGTCATCGTGCCAGCCGGAAAGCACGAGCTTCGCTTCGAGTTCGAGCCAACCGGCAAACCCGACATGCAACAGGGCAAGGGCGCGCCGGGCAGGCTACAGCTCTACATCGACAACGGTCTCGTCGGAACCGCCGATGCCCCCATCACCACGCCCTTCATGTTCAACCCCGGCGCGCTGACCTGCGGAGCCAACCCGGGCTCCCCGGTCACCCCCGACTACGCAGGCCCGTTTACGTTCACCGGCACTCTCCACAGCGTCACCCTCGACGTCAGCGGCGAGCTGATCCACGACCCGGAAGCCGAACTGCGCGCACATCTAGCACGACAGTAAGCGCTCATCAGCGGTGGCCGAGGTGAGGCAGGGTCCATTACTGCGGCTTCCTGTGAGGACGGTGCGCGCAGGTCGGACTGCTCACGGCTGGGTGAGCGTTGTGCCGAGGCCGAACGTCGGTAATGCTTGGAGATCGGCTGCGTCGACGGGGGCGCGGGGGGAGGCCGCGAGTTGCTCGGCGAAGAGGTCGGCGGCACCCGGCATGGCTCCGGGACCCGAGAGGCGGTAGCGGGGAGGCAGGAGGGGACCGAAGATCAGTGCTTCGGACAGTTCGGGCCAGTCCGGTGCGTTTGGCGCGACGCCGAGTTCCTCGGCAAGTGTGAGCGCGAGCGAGTTATGGGGGTCCAGGGGTGGCTGACCCTGGGCGATCACGGCCCTCATCTTCGCCTCGTCGGGCAAGGTCACCTGACCGGTCCAGGTCGCGACGATCCAACGCGCTTGCAGCTCGAGCAGCGGGAAATATGGCCCTTGGGCCAGGAACTGGCCAATGACACCCAAACCCGGAAGATCGGGATGCAATGTCCTTTGGTAGAGACCTTGGCCAACCGTGCTCCAGAGGTCGCGCTCAAGATAGGGAAGATCAAGCTGATACCCCGTGGCACAGATGATCGCTTCGTAGGCGCTGGTCGACCCGTCAACGAAGCTGACCTCCCTACCGTTGACCGCCGCGATCGCAGGGCGGCACGTGATGGCGCCGTCACCGATCTGGGCGAGGTAGTCCTGACACAGCGACAGACCCGCAGTGCGAATGTCCGCATCGGGCTCGGGACCGCCGAAATCAACGGGATTGCCCGCGACGCGCAGGACTCGTTCACGTTGACGCCGGCTCCATTGATCGGAACTGAGGAAGCGCCGCTCGAGCGCCCCGTAGAGCGTGTACCACTGCCAGTCCGACGAGACCCCGTCAACGACCTTCTGGAGCACGTACCTCGGCTTGCGGAAGGCGGAGACCACGGGCGTGGTCCCAGCCAGATCTGACGCAATCTCCAAGCCGCTGATCCCATTGCCATACACGAGCGTCTTACGATCGCGGAATGGTTCTGCGCCCGGGTAATCGAAGGCGTGGAGAAGCTCGCCGTCGAACTGTCGCAGGGCATCGGGAACCGACGGCTTGCGGAACCGGCCGGACGCGACGACCACGCAGTCAAACGGTTCCCCGTCGACCTTCCATCCTGTCCGCACCTTCTCGACCGGCGAGCGGAAGCGGATCCGGTCGATCACGCCGAACTCACGCGCGTAGGCGTGCAGATAGGCGTGCACCTGCTCCGCGGCCGGGTGCAGCGGATGGTCCGCGGGCGCCGGAAAGTCCGAGAAAGCCGTCATCGCGCGACTTGTGTTGGTATGCATACCCGGCCATATCCCGCTGTGGGCACCGGTCGTATGCCACTGTCCTCCGAGGTCGTCGCTGGCCTCGAAGACCGTTGCGTCAAGCCCGGCCTCGATCGCGTACTTCGCAGCAGCTAAGCCGCCCGGCCCCGCGCCGACGATCGCGACCCGTGCTCCCCGCACCCTCACGTGACGAGCTTACCGCCGCCGGTCACACCTCCACCAGTCAACCCGGGTCGCGACGTCGGCGATCCGCCCGGATGTGCCGCAGCCACGGCGTAACATCGGAGAGCGCCCGAGGGTCGACCGGTGAGGAGGGCGGAGCAGTGGAGACTGCCACGAGCGAAATGCTGAAGATGGAGCGTGACGCTGAGCTTGCGATTCTCACGCTGAATCGCCCGGACCAGCGCAACGCGCTGTCGCTGGAGCTGATGAACCGGCTGATCGACGCGTTGGCGCAACTCAGCGGCGATCCCGACATACGGGTCGTGATTCTCCGCGCGAATGGCCCGGCGTTCTGCGCGGGTCACGACCTGGGCGAAATGGTCGGACGTGAGCTTGACGGCTACCGCGAGGTGTTCGCCACGTGCACGAAGATGATGACCGCGATCCATGAGCTGCCCCAGCCCGTGATCGCCAGCGTGCATGCCATCGCCACCGCCGCTGGCTGCCAGCTCGTCGCGGCCTGCGATTTGGCCGTCGCGAGCAGCCGGGCGAAGTTCGCGACCCCCGGTGTCAAGATCGGCCTCTTCTGCTCCACCCCGATGGTCGAGGTCAGCCGCGCCGTGGGTCGCAAGCGCGCGCTTGAGATGCTGCTGACCGGTGCCCCGATTGATGCGCAGACCGCCGCTGATTGGGGACTCGTCAACCGCGTCGTCGAGCCGCGAGATCTCGCCGAAAGCACCCATACCCTGGCCCGGCAGATCGCCGGCGCGAGTCCGTTGACCGTACGGACCGGCAAACGCGCGTACTACGAACAGATCGACCTCGACCTTGCCGACGCCTATGAACACTGCCAGGACGTGATGGGCCACAACGCCGTCACCGCAGACGCACAAGAAGGCATGTGCGCCTTCCTCGAGAAGCGCCAACCCGTCTGGCGCGGACACTGAGCCTCCCGGGCGGGTCGAGCCGAGTGCCGCGCCGCCGCGAGGAGGCCTGGCGCCGGTGGCTGTGACACCGAAGCCGCAGCCCAACCCGCGCACCTCAGCTGGCGACACGCGGAGGTCAGTTGGCTGGCGGGTTTTACTGCAGCCGTAAACTGTCTCACCAAGATCCGTCAAGCTAAATGAAGGGGCGCGCGTGAGCAGTCGACGACGTTTCCGCTGGGCGCTGATGCTGGGGGTCACGCTGCTCTTGGCGATCATCCCGATCGCCGTGGGCCAGACCCAGAGCACCACGTATACAAGTTCGTCGAGCGGAGGCACGTCATCGACGGCCCCCGCACCGGTCAGTCAGCTCCACGGGGTGCGGCGGATCCCTCGCCCGGCCGGTGTTGCTGCCCCCAATGCGGTCGCGGCTCCCGCGGTGTCCGCGCAGCGAGCCGCCACCACCACCGCTCCGCTCCTGGCGAATTTCAACGGGGTGAGCAGTCGTGACAGCGCGGTGACCAACTTCGGCGCGGAGTTCGAGCCCCCGGACCAAGGTCTGTGCGTCGGCAACGGGTATGTCGTGGAGATGGTCAATTCGGCCTATACCGTGTACAAGCCCGACGGGACGGTGGTCACCGGCCCCTACAACGTCAACGGGCCGTTTGACGAGGGTCTGAGCGAATTCACCAGCGACCCGCGGTGCCACTATGACGCGGCGTCGCACACCTGGTACGCATCGATCCTCTACATCAACGCCGACAGCACCCAGTCGCGCGTCGACCTCGCAGTCAACACCTCGGGCGACCCGACCCAGGCCTGGACGACCTACCGGATCGACACGACCGACATCGGCGGGAGCACCGGCCCCAAGCACGCCGGCTGCCCATGCCTCGGCGATCAGCCGACCCTCGGGACCGATGCCTCGAACGTCTACATCACGACCAACGAGTTCTCTCTGCAGGGCCCGCAGTACAACGGGGCACAGATCTACGCCATCCCCAAGGCCGATCTCGTCATGGCCGGTCCGACCGCCGTTCCGGCTCATTTCATCCACTACGACAACCTCAACATCGGCGGAGCGATCGCCTCCTCCATCCAGCCCGCGCTGACAACGGGCCCCGCCGGCGCCGAGTACTTCCTCAACGCCCTGGATCCCAACGGCACGTTCGACCAGCGCATCGGGGTGTGGGCGCTGACAAACGTCGCAGGCATCGACAAGGGCGTCAAGCCGACCCTGTCAAGCTACGTCCTACCCTCCGAGGCCTATGGGGTGCCTCCGGGAGCCGAGCAGAAGGGCTCGACGAGCCTGCTCGACAGTGGTGATGACCGCATGCAGCAAGTCCAGTACATCGCCGGTCATGTGTGGGGTGAGCTCGACACGTCGGTCACGATCCCCAACGATACGGCGGCTCGCGCCGGCGCTGCCTGGTTCAAGGTGACACCGACTCTCAGCAAGGGCGTCATCAGCAGTGCCACGACACAGCAGGGGTATGTCACCGTTCCCGGCAACTACGTGTTGTACCCGGCGATCCAGAGCGCACCGGACGGCAAGACCGTGATGGCAGTCGGGCTCACCGGATCGTCCCGGTATCCCAGTTCAGCCTATGCCGTCATGGACGCCGGGGCCACCGCTTTCGGCCCCGTGACCATCGCGGCAAATGGAACCGGACCATATGACCCCAACGCGACCCGTTGGGGCGACTACTCGTGGGCTGAACTCGACCCGTCGGGCAAGAGCGTGTGGCTGGCCACCGAGTACATCCCGCCGAAGACCAGCCAGACGCCTGACCGGCAGCGGAACTGGGGCACCCGCGTCTATCAGGTGTCGACCCCGTAAGCGATCCGATCCGGTAGCCCGCTCCGGCGGGCTACCGGATCCCGCTGTCGATCCGGATCGTGAGCTCGGTGAAGCGGTGAGCGCTTACGGAGACCACCTGTGACTGGGCCCGCCGGTATCCGGTGGCGCCAGTGGACGTCTTGACCAGGTAGCGCCCCGCGCCGACACGGACGCTGAACCGGCCGTCAGGAGCGCTGCGGGTGCGAGCGACGGTCAGGCGCGAGCCGGTCCGGCTGACCACGATCGTCGCCTGGACGGGCCGCTCGCAAATGTGCCCGGGACGCTGTACCGGGCAGGTCGGCCCGTACAGGACGATCCCTCGCAGGCCTGAGTCCGGGGGCGCCGGCCGGGCTATGGCCGCCGCGGCGACCGCGACGCTCAGAATGGTCGCGCTCATGCCGGTGCGCATCGCGGTGTGACTGCGGCTCACTGCGTCATTGTCTGGCACATACGTGCGCTCCGCAACCGGCTCGGATTGGGCAGCGCTTCGGCGCGGCCACCCCCGGCTGCGCTGAGCGGCCGCGGAACGTGAGTTGTCGTGACGCGATATCGTGGCACGACATGATTGATGGCGGGCAGCAGCTAACCGATGGTGACTACGAACGGCTGGCCGAGCTGCGGTACGGGCTGCGGCGATTCTTGAGTTGGAGTGCCGAGCAGGCGAAGGCGGTGGGGTTGACGCCGACTCAGCACCAGCTGCTGCTGGCGGTGCGGGCGTGGCGGGATCCGCGTGGCCCGACGGTCGGGGATCTGGCCGACATCCTGCTGGTGCGCCATCACAGCGCCGTCGGTCTGGTCGACCGTGCGCAGGAGGCCGGCCTCATCGAACGCGAGCGTGATGCCGATCAGCCATCCGTGGTACGCCTGCGCCTCACCGACTTCGGGGCCGCCCAGTTGGCGTCGTTGTCGGAGCTGCATCTGCGCGAGCTGGCACAGCTCGCGCCGACGATGCGCGCGCTGTGGGCGGCGGTTGGTGACGGCGAGCAGCACGCGTTCTTCCCCGAGCCTTGACCGACGTGACCCGGGAGAAGGTTGTCCATCTGGGCGATTTCACGCTGCGCCCGGGCGTGCTGCGGATCGTCGCCTGGGCGGTGCCGATCGGCGCCGCCGGTGCCCTCGCGGCACTGGCGCTGCTGCGCCTCATCGGGCTGCTGACCAACCTCGTCTTCTACCAGCAGCTCAGTACGCGGCTGACCGCGCCCGGCGCCGGCCACCATCATGCGGCGCTCATCCTCCTGGCCCCGATCGCGGGCGGCCTGATCGTCGGCCTGATGGCGCGGTACGGGTCGGAGAAGATCCGTGGCCACGGCATGCCCGAGGCGATCGAGGCGATCCTGACCCGCGGCAGCCGCGTCGAGCCCCGGGTGGCGATCCTCAAGCCCATTTCGGCGGCGGTGAGCATCGGGACGGGTGGGCCGTTCGGCGCCGAGGGGCCGATCATCATGACGGGCGGTGCCGTTGGCTCGGTGATCGCCCAGACCCGCCACATGAGCGCCGACGAGCGCAAGACGCTTCTCGTTGCGGGCGCGGCGGCCGGGATGGCGGCGACGTTCAACGCACCGTTGGCGTCCGTGCTGCTCGCGGTTGAGCTGCTGCTGTTCGAATGGCGCCCACGCAGCCTGGTTCCGGTGGTGACCGCGGTCGTCACCAGCACGCTGCTCCGGGCCCCACTCATCGGTTCTGGGCCACTGTTCCCGATGCCGCTCAGTCATCTGCATCTGACCAGCGTTGCCGAATTGCTGTGTGCTCCCGCGGGCGCGGTCGGGGGGCTGCTGGCGATCGCGGCGACCGGGCTGGTCTACGCGTCGGAGGACGCGTTCTCCCGCCTGCCCCTGCATTGGATGTGGTGGCCCGCGGTTGGCGGGGCCGTCATCGGGATCGGCGGACTCATCGAGCCGCGCGCGCTCGGAGTCGGCTATGCCGTCATCGATCAGTTGCTGACCGGGCGGGCCGGGCTGTCGCTGATCATCGGGATCCTCGTCGTCAAGACTCTGATCTGGGGGCTTTCGCTTGGGTCGGGGACCTCCGGCGGGGTGCTGGCCCCGGTGTTCATGATCGGCGGAGCCCTCGGCGCGCTGGAAGGCCACATCCTGCCGGGCGTCACGCCGGGATTCTGGGCGCTGATCGGGCTCTCGGCGGTGGTCGGCGGGGTGATGCGCTCGCCTCTGACGGGCATCGTGTTTCCGCTGGAGTTGACCCATGCGTGGCCGTTGCTGCTGGCGTTGTTGATCGCGTCGACCACGGCCTTTCTGGTGTCGGCGCTACTGCTCAAGCGCTCGGTGCTGACCGAGAAGATCGCCCGCCGCGGACTGCACCTGTCCCGTGAGTACGCGGTCGACCCGCTTGAGGTCCTGTTCGTCGACGAGGTCATGCACCGCACCCCGGTCGTCGCCGGCGCCGACGAGCCGTTGGCGGCTCTACGCCAGCGCGCGGATCTCGGTCGCCAGTGGCTCTACCCGGTGACCGATGACGACGCCGCCCTGCTGGGCGTGATCCCGCGGCGTGCCCTGATCGATCTCGATGGCGACGCGCTGGCGCGGGCCAGCGATGTCGCCCAGCCCGCGGCTCTCACCGTGTTCGGAGACGAGACGCTACGTGAGCTCGCGCGGCGGTTCGCGTCGGCGCACCTGACGACCGCGGTCGTCCTGCTGCGGTCCGACCCGTCGCGGATCGCCGGCCTGATCACGGTGGAGGATCTGCTGCAGGGCCATCTCCGGGATCTCGTCTACGAGCGCCAGCGCGAGCGCGTCCTCCGTCCGCAGGTGGCCCTCCGCCGACGCAGTGTCGAGGCCGGTTGAGGAGCAGATATCGTGCTACGATATCTGAGCACGATATAGGAGGTTCTCATGGCTGCCGTAGTGCATTGGACCCACTACCACGATCTCCGTGCCGAGCGAGCTGGAGGTTTCGCCGGCCCGGTGGCACCAGACGCGCCGTTCGGGAAGTACGCCGGACCCCGGCGCCGCCGCTGGCAGGCGGCCGGAGGCTATGCCGGCCGGCCGGACACCCAGCGGCAGGGATCGTTCGCTGACACCGAGATGAGTCACGCCTGACCAAGCAGACGGGCGCTGGAGATCCGACCGGCCTTGATCGGCGACCATCGCCTGGCCCTGGAGGTCATTAGTATCTGAACGGTCTCGTGGCTGCCACCGATTACCCGCCGCCGAAGGGCTAGACGGTCTCGGTGGCCACCGCCGCGCCAACCTTCGACCTGCAGAGCCATTCGGTGCACTCCGATGGCGCGCTGGCTCCGGCCGACGTCGTCGCGGCGGCCGCGGCGGCCGGCGTCGAGCTCCTGGCCCTGACCGACCATGACACCACCGCCGGTGTTCCGGAGGCGCTGGACGCGGCGAGGGTGGCAGGAATCGACGTGGTGAGTGCGGTGGAGATCACCGCCAGCTTTGAGGAGCGTCACGATCTGCACGTCCTCGGCTATCTGATCGATCCGGCCGATGTGGGGCTCGAGACGGTGCTGGCGCACTCACGATCCGACCGCGAACGCCGTGCCGAGCGGATGGCCGACGCACTGCGCGAGCTCGGCTTTGAGCTCAACGACGCCGCGCTGGCGCAGCGTTCGGCGCAGGGCAAGACGATCGGTCGTCCACATCTCGCACAGGCGGTGGTCGACCGGGTGGAGAACCGTCCACGTCTCGAGGCCGAAGGCGTGCAGGACCCCACCGACTTTCTCGTCCGGTACCTGATCGAGGGCACGCCGGCGTTCCGCCCCCGTGAGGCACCGACGGTGCGCGAGGCGATCGCGCTGATCCACGATGCCGGCGGAGTGGCCGTCTGGGCGCACCCGTTCTGGGACATCTCAGCGCCCGATGCCGTTCTCCGCGCGATCGACCAGTTCCGGGCGGCGGGCCTGGATGGTGTGGAGGCGTTCTACGTGACCCACAGCGAGGCGCAGACGCGGCTGGTGGCCGATCGCTGCGCCGAGCTCGGCCTGCTGACCACCGGTTCATCAGACTTTCATGGCCTCGCGCATCACACCTTCTGCCGGTTTCGCGCCTTCTCCACCTACGGAATGACGCCCGCACTCGGTCCCCTGATGCGTTGCAGCCGGCGCGGCCCTCGCCGCTGACAGTCAGCCGACGCGGCCCGGTCCCGCGCACGTGCGTGGCCGGGCCGCGGTGACCGTCCGCCGCCAGTCGTCGATCCCGGCGGCTGTTCAGGATCCTGGCGGGCGGTACGCGACTGAGATCTTGGCCGCCGCGTCGATGTCCTCCGGCGTGAGCAGGACGACGACCTCCGACGTCGCTCCTCCGGACGTGTTCACGGCGATCGACGCCGCTGCCGCACTGCGGTTGTCCGGGAGGTCCAGGACAACGTACGCATCGGTCTCACCGAATGCGAAGTAGAAGCTCTCGAGCTTTCCCCCGAGGCCTTCGGCCATCTTGGCCACGACGTCACGTCTACTCGTTCCACCAGCGCTCTGGACGCCCTTGGCGCCCTCCGTGGTATAGGACGCCTTGACGAGGAACCGTGCCATACCGCACCCCCTTCGTTGGAATGGTCGAGTGGACACTCCCACGACGCCGGCTGGGGGTCAAGGGCTCGCCCGTCGGGTGGTGCCCGCGCTGGACAGCCGGTACCGTCGGAGCCATGAAACGCGACTCCCGGGTCGTCTACTCCACCACCGATGGCGACTTGCGCAAGGCCCGTGACCCCCAGCTCGCCGAACGCCGCGCCGACGGCGATCGCGTCAAGGTCCGGCGGGAGGTCGCCGGTCGTCGGGGCAAGGCTGTGACCACTGTCTCAGGGGTGCCGATCGACGACGCGGGGCTCAAGCAGTTGGCGGGCAAGCTCAAGAAGCGGTGCGGTGTCGGCGGCTCGGTAAAGGGCGGCGTGATCGAGATCCAGGGCGATCACCGCGACGTGGTGGTCGAGGTCCTCAAATCCGAGGGGTACGCGCCCGTCCTGGCCGGAGGCTGATGCGCGTCGATAAATGGCTGTGGACGGCTCGGTTGTTCAAGACCCGTGCGCTGGCGGCGGGCGCCGTCCGGGGCGGCCGTGTGCATGTCGATGGCGTGGCCGTCAAGCCGAGCCGGGAGGTCGGGCCGGGCGACGAGCTCCAGGTCACCATCGGCACGCTGCGGCGGACGGTGATCGTGCGTGGCGCGTCCGAGCGCCGGGTGTCGGCCGCCGAGGCGGCACACCTCTATGAGGAGACCGCCGAGAGTGTGTCCGAGCGAGAGCGCCACGCCGAGCTGCGGCGCCTCGCTGGGCCCATCGATGTCGGCGGCCGCCCGACCAAGCGCGAGCGGCGCCAGGCGCGACGGGCCGCCGGCGAGAGAACGCGACAGCGATGACGATCCCGGCGCCCACGCGTGCTGGGATCAAACGGGGGTAGGGGAGATGGATGACGCATTCTCGCGATGACCTGGATCTGGAGGCGATCCGCCACGAACTCGAGGCTCGCCGTGAGGTCACCCGTGAGCGCGTGGCGGCGCTGGCCAAACGCCCTGAGCGCGGGAGCGCGCTGGGGTTCGGCAAACGGGTGGGGGACGGGACCACCGAAGCGGTGGGCCGGCTGACCGACATCGGCGTCGGAGATTCGCTGGAGCGCGTGCTGGAGCGGACGGAGCGCGCCATCGCCAAGCTCGATGACGGCAGCTATGGGATGTGTGACGTCTGCGGCGAGCCGATCCCGCCCGGGCGGCTGCGCGCCCTGCCTGATGCCGTGTTGTGCCTGCGGTGCGCTGATTCCCACCGTCGCCCCGCCGCGTCCCGGCGGCGATGACGGCGATGAGGGTGTCGGGCGCGGCCCGAACATGAATGTCGCGGACCTCGCGCGATCGTGCATCGATGCGCCCGATGAACTGGTGCGGCGCGATCGCCAGGCGAATCGGGTCGCGGTCGTGGCCGGAGTCATCTTCATCTTTGCCGGGTTGGTGAAGTTCGTGTTTCACCACTGGGAGCTGCACGCGTTTGAAAGCTTCGGGCTGCCGTGGCCGTCGGCCCTGGAGATCTTCGCCGGAATCCTCGAGATGGCCGGCGGGGTTCTGCTGGTGTGGCGTCGGTGCGTTGCACCGGTCTGTGTCCTGCTGGCGACGACGATGGTCATTGCGATCGCGTCGTCGGGCATCGGTCACGGCGACGTCATCCCGAGCCTGACGCTGGCGCCGCTGCTGCTCGTGGCGACGCTCTATTTGTTGACCCGCGGGCTGCGAGGTTGGGTACACACATGAGTAGGCATCCGCCCAGCAGGCCGAGGAACGCCCAGGTCATCCCCGGCGGCGCGAAGCTGAACGTCACCGAATGCGATCCGGCCGGCACCCGGACGGCTTGAAACAGCCGATCGACGCGGCGGATGGGTGTCACATGACCGTCGACCTGAGCGCTCCAGCCGGTGAGCCAGGTCTCACGGCGGATCAGGGTCGTCGGTTGGAGGCAGTGCAGGTGCGCCGCGTCGCGGCTGCTGGAGGTCACCCGGCAGCCGGCCGCACCGAAGTAGGGTGAGGCGCGCGACAGCCGGTAGATCCAGGTGGACGGACTGCGGAAGACCAGCCGCAACCGGGTCGGGCTCTGCGGCAGCGGGTACCCGGCCGGCGCGAGCACGTAGCGCACGGCGGCGGACCGATACCCGCGGAGGTGACGCAGCAGTTCCTGCTCGGCCGAAGGTCCCGGCGGGCGGAAGCCGGTGAACCCGACCACCGGGTCAAGGTGCGCGTGGACGTAGGCGGTATAGGCCTTCGGGGGAAAGTCATCGACGCCGATCTCGGCGAGACCGAAGTAGGAGCCATAGTTGGGCTGAATTGGGCCGAGCGTGAAGAATCGCGATTGGCCGAGGTGGGTGCGCAGGTAGGCCACCGGGGCGAGGTCGACGGTCGTCGCCCGTGGCGCCGCAAACTCCGGCACCGCGAACATCACAACCGCATCGACCGCCACCAGCGTTGCGAGCACGACGGCGCGCGCGTGTGCTTGCCGCAGCAGCGCCACCGCTGCCACCGATACGACGCTCAGCGTCCCCCAGACGATCGATGCGCGGAAGTAGGCGTTATGCGGAAATGCGTGTGCGAGCGAGCGGATGACCGGCCGTGCGGAGAGGGCGGCGGCGAGGATGGCGGCCATCGCTGCCAGCGCTCCCCACAGCAGCCGGCGCCGGTGTTCGGGCACACGCGCCAGGTCGTCGAGTCCGAGGGCGGCGAGCACGATCACCGGCAGTTCGAGCGTGGCGGTGCCGTAGCGATAGAACTGGATCCGTGACATGTCGGGCAGTACACCGAGGATGTGGCCGAGCAGTGGCGGCTCGCCGTACATCCGAGCGAACACGAGCAATGTCCACCCGAGTAGGACGAGCCGGAGTCCGCGACGGCCCGGCGCCAGGGCACCCAGCAATGCAAACAGGAGCAGGATCGCCGACAGATATCCCCCCACCCGGAGCCAGATGGCGGAGTGGGGATCGGCGTTGACCTGGCCGTACACGTAGGGCATCAGCAGCTGCGGCACCGCGTTGAAGTCAAGGTGCGCCGTGCCCAGATGCGTCCCCGCGTGGACGCCGAGGTCGGCGTGGGTCAGGTAGGTCGCCATGGCGAGCAGCATGGGGGCGGCGAGCAGCGTGCCGGCGGCGCCTCCCAGCGCCGTCTTGGCGATAAACGAGCGGAGCTGGCGGCGCTCGAGACAGCCGCAGCGCCAGCCGAACCAGCACACGCCCAGCAACGCGTCGACATAGGCGACCTCGGGAAACCCCGCGTACACCGACAGTGCTCCGGCGACGGCAATCAGCCTCCAGCCACCGGGTCGGCCGGCGCGGGTTGCGGCGACCGCCCGCTCGATGCCGAGCAGCAGCATCGGCAGGAACGGCAGGGGATTGACCCCGGCATCGGAGAACCATGCGAACTTGCCGTTGAGCGCAAACGCGATCCCCCCGGCAACGGCGGCGGTGCGCGTGATCCCGATACGTCGCAGCAGCCGATAGGTGCACCACCCGGCGATCAGCTCGAGCAGGATGTGCTCGTAGAGCTGACCGTTGGAGAACGCGGTCAGCAGCGTGGGCGGGAACAGCGCGGCGGCCTGGGTCTCGCCGAGCAGCGGCATCCCGGTGGCCTCGTAGGGGTTCCACCAGGGCAGCCGCAGATGCAACAGGTCGACCGCCGCGAGGTGCCCGATTGCCTGGGAGGTAAACCCGACGCTGGGGTCGATCGTCGGCTTGCCGCCGAGCAACCCGTGCGTGATCGAGCTCGTCAACCCGGCGCGGTAATCAAGCGGATTGGGGTGAAAGAACCCCAGCAAATAGGGGAGATTGGCGGCGAGAACGGCGAGCGTGATCGCCAGCAGCGCCCACGTGTCGGGAGACAGACGGGCCCCCGTCGCCGACATCCAGCGCGCCACATTCCGGCCACCTGACTGTGGATGGAGTTCCTCCAGCACCGCGGGAGTATCGCCCGGCGCGGCAGCGGAATCGCGCGTCGTAACGCAGTGACAATGTTCGTCGGCCGGACCCACGCCCGGTGGGGACCCCGTACGCTCCGGGGGTGCGGATCACACGGTTGTTAAAGGGTCGAGTCGTCAAGGAGCAGCCGGTGACGATCGGCGACCCGCGCCTGGATGGCTGGGAGACGGTGAGCACGTTCGAGGAGACAAAGACGGCGGTGGCGTGGCGCGACCAACTCCGCGCGATGGGTCTCGACGCCAGTTGTGTGGCCGACCGGCCGCTGGATCGGTTTGGGCGAGGCGACATCTATCTCGTCGTCCCGCCGGACCAGTGGTCGCGAGCCACCGAGATCGTGGACAACCTCGAATAGCCCCGCCGGGTCACAGGCGCTGAGCGGCCCATCGGATCGCCTGGCGCTTGGTCGTAAATGTCCCGGTCTCGTGCCAGAACCACGCCCGGCACGCCGTTGCGGCGGCATCGGACTCCCGGCCGTGGCGGGCGAACCAGACGATCGCCTGTGATTGAGCCGCTTGGATGACGGCGGGGTCGGGTGCGCCGATCAACTCAGGCGCGGCTGGGCCAAACAGCCGGAGGCCGTGCTGATGCGCGATGGCGAGGTCGATAACGAACCAGTGCCGGGCCTCGGCGGCTGGGTTCAGGCCGATGTGGTCGGGCTCGGCGGCCCCCGTGTTGAGGTTGAGCTCCCAATCGGGGGCAGATCCCGGTGCGGCGGCGACGCCGGCGCTGACGATCACGAGCTCCAGCTTCCGCGCCGGACACGGGATGGTCCGGTGACGGCAGGCCTCGGCGACCGCGAGCTTGCGTTCGTCGTCGAGTGGCTCATCGACGACGCCGTAGACGTCGATGTCCGATCGGCCGGGTCGGTAGTCACCGAGCGCCAGTCCGCCGAGCGCATACAGCCCTCGGAGCCGGCTGCGCAGGACAGTCTGGAGCTCGTTCGCGAGGCGCTCGAGGTAGCGCCGCACATCCTCCGGAGCCTGCACTCCCGTCAGAACGAGAGGTCCCGGGCCTTCACTTGGCGTCCTGCGCCGCCAGGTCGGCGATCAGGCGATCGAGCTCCGGGACCTCGGCGCGCAGGCTCTCCAGATTGACGACGATGCCCTCCTGGGTGCTGCGGGCGATGACGACGACCGCCGGCTCGTCGGGAGACGGATTCTCCTCGCGATGAGGCACGTAGGGCGGGACGTAGACGTAGTCGCCGGGGGTGGTCTCGACGCGCCGCTCCACGCCGGCCTGGAGGAACACGAACACCGGGTGTCCGCTGACGACGTAGATGCCGGTTTCAGCCTCGCCATGGTGGTGATCGCCGGAGATCATGCCGGGGGCGACGTGGGTCTCGCCCATCCAGATCTTGCGTGACCCGTTGCGAGCGCCCGAGATCGCCTCATAGCGCCGCATTCCCGGGGTCTGCGCGGTCTCCTCGCTCAGCTGATCACGACCGGTGTGATGCAGCCGCCGGTGCCAGGCGGCGGTGCCCTCGTCCGGCCGGGGCTCGCTCTCGCTCATGTTCCGCACGATACCCGCCGCTCGCTGAGGAACCGCTCGGCCTCCGGGTCGGTCTAGCGGTCGTGGGTCAGCGCGCGCCGCCCCGCCGCCAGACGCTCGCGCTCGAGCGTCGCGCGCTGGACCTCCGCTCGCCGGATCAGATCGTCGAGGTCGGTCGCACGTAGCTCTGGGTACTCATCGGCGACCTCTTTGAGCGCTCTCCACAGGCCGGCCTTGCCCTCGACCCCGAGGGCCACGCTCTCCAGAGCCATGAACGCCCCGTGTTCGGGCTCGCCGGTGAGCATGCCGCTGAACTTGACGTGACCCGCCTTTTCGGCCGCCCAGCCCGTGGCCTGCTTGATGGGGTTCTTGGAGGCACCCATCCGCTCCATGAGCATGAGCAGGGTCTGGCGGTCCTCCTCGATCTGGGGGGCGATCTGCCCCATCACGTCGCCGAGCGGGGTGCCCTCGTGCTGGCGGCGGATCCGATCGGCCAGATCACTTCCCACCATGGCTCCCGCCAGGTGGTCGTTCAGATACACATGGAGCGCCCGGTCGGCCATACACGGTCCTCCTCGGGGGTTGGGTGCACCCCACGGTACGACCTCACGTTGGCATTCGCGACTACACGGCGACGACCGAGAACACGGGCGGCAACCGTGTCGCCACCGCGTCCCAGGTGGCTCCGGCATCGCCGGAGCCGAATACATCGCCCGACGTCGCGCCGAAGTAGAGCTGCAGCTCGTCGCCCTCCGCCGCGCGGCTGAACGCCTGTCGCAGGACGGTCAGGTAGGCATGCTCCGCCGGCAGGCCGTCCCCCCGCGGCCTCCAGGTCGCGCCCGCGTCACGCGTCTCATACACGCGGACCCGCCCGTCAGGGGTGACCCGATCCATGTCGGCGACGAGCGGAATCAGGTAGGCGCTGTCGGGATCGGCCGGATCGACGGTCAGCGGGAAGCCGAAGTCCGAGGGGAGACCACCGCCGCCGATATCGGTCCAGCTTCCGCCCGCATCATCGGAGCGGTAGACCCCGCCGTGGAACTGCATGAACATCCGGTCAGGGTGCTTGGGCGCGCGCTCGACGTGATGCACACACCGGCCCGCGTTCTCGTCCTTGAGCGCTTCGGCCGGCAGGTAGCGGGGGTTGAGTCCCTCGTTGCCCCGCCGCCAGGTGCGTCCGCCGTCCTCGGTCAGCCACATGCCCGCCGCCGAGACCGCGACGGCCAGCCGGTTGGGATCTCCCGGCCAGGTGCAGATCGAGTGCAGGCACAGCCCACCGCCGCCCGGCTGCCACTGCGCGCGTGACGGTTGCTCCCACAGGCCGGCGTTGATCTCCCAGTTCGTCCCGCCGTCGTGGCTCTGAAACAGCACTCCCGGATCTCCACCGGCGTACAGCGTGCCGTCGCCCTCGCCGCGGGCGATGACCCAGATCCGCTCCAGCGCCTGATCGCCACCCTGCGGCAGGGCGATGCCGTCGGCCTGCTCCCACTCCTCATTCGGATCGCCGTCGGTGTAGAAGATCTTCGGCCCATAGAAGGGTGAGGTCACCGTTGCCAGCAGCCGCCCGCTGCGTGGGTCCCGCGTGGCGAAGTCGACCGGCTGGCCGGCAAACGCGCGCGTCGTGATCTCAAAGCCCTCACCTGGCTCCCCTTCGAGCAGGAACAGCCCCTTCTTTGTCCCCAGCAGCAGTTCGGTCACGCCTCTCAGCCTCCTGTTAT
>JBAWFG010000074.1:0-4717 GCA_049591655.1 Solirubrobacteraceae bacterium | reverse complement strand
GCACCACGCCGCCCACCGCCGGCGCTTCGCCACCGGCTGGGACAGCGGGCACGCCGAACCCGCCGGCGACGTCCGTTCCCGCCGCCCCAACTCCGGCTGTGCCCCCCGTCACCCCACCGTGCACGGGTGTGTCGACCAACGGAGCGACCGGCGGATTGGTGGTCGTGAGCGCACCGGCGGGAGCGTCGGTGCCCGCGGCAGCAACCTCAGCGCCGCCGACCGCCGGCGCGACCCCCTCATGTGGAACGCCGGCGCCGGCCGTCCAGCCAGCGGGCGCGACGGTGAGCACTGGTGCCGTCGTCACCGGGGATGCCGCCGGTCATAGTGACCCGGCCTCGTCACAGCCACCTCAAGCAGCCACTACGGGCGGGGCGGCGGCGCCGGCGACGAAGTTGACACCACCCTCGACCAGCAGCTTTCCAACGTACGCGGCACGGACGCACACACCACTGGCGTCTCACGGCGGCGAGGCCGGCGTGCGCCTGCTTACGACGTTCCCGCCCCGCAAGATCGGCGGGGCGAGCCGGCGCCACGCCGGGTCGCCGCGGAGAGCCCTGCAGTGGTCTGGCAAAGCGTCGTGGGGCGCGCGCTCTCCGTATCGGCTGGGGGATGTGAACGGCGCGGGCGGTACTCCGCTGGTGACACATGTCGTCGGTGCGAGCGCGACGGGGATTTCCACGACCTGGTCGGCGGGCGATCGGATCGTGCGCGCGTCACAGGCCGGCTCGTCGCTGCAGAGGTCGCGGGCTCGTGGCATGCCGCGACGCCACGACGACTCATCGCCCGCGGCTGTTGGCCCCCCACGTGCCGATCTCTCCGCCACGGATCACGGAGGGCGACCGACCCGCGCCGTCGGTGTCGCAGGGCCCGGAGGGATGGGCGCCCCGAGCTCCCTGATGGTCAGGGTTGGATTCGCACGCGTGGCGGCGAGTTGGCTCGCCGGTGTCACCGGCGAGACCATTCACCTTCAGTTTCCCGTCACCCATCGGCTGGAGCGGCCTGGATAACCCCGCGGACGGCTTCAGCCGTCACGCACGCACGGCCTCGGCTGGAAGCCGGGGCAGAGCAGTTCGATTGCGAGCGAGAGCAGATCAGACGAATCGCGATCGAACCGGGTACTTCAGACGAGGGCAAACGATGGACGTGAACAAACAGTTGGAGAGCAGAGGCGGGGGAGAATCACGGCGCAGATCGTCGCCGGCGAAGGCAATCGGCTATGCAAGCTGCGCCCTCCCCGGCAGTGCTGCCGCGATCGAGATCAAGCAGCAGGCCGAGGTGATAGCGAGCGAGTGCAAGCGTCGCGGCCTCGAGTTGCTGGAGGTTGTGGGCGAGCACAGTCCGAAGGGGGGCAGGGCGAGCAGCCGCCCAGGGTTGGAGTACGCGCTCGACCGAATCGACTCTGGTGCAGCGGCGGGGTTGGTGGTTGTCGAACTCTCTCGCCTCACCCACTCGGTGACAGAGCTTGGGAGGACCATCCAGTGGCTACTTGACCGCGACGTGCGCCTGATCGCATCCGTCGATGCGCTTGACACCCACACCGACGGTGGCCGGCTGGCCGCCGGCCTGCTGGTCTCGGTGTCCGGATGGCAGCGGAAGAGGATCAGTGAGCGGACCCGGCATGGCCTCCAGGTTGCTCGCATGGACGGCCGTTCCGTCGGTCGTCCAGCAGTTGCGGATGACCCGGGGCTCAGCCAGCGGATCGCGGCGATGCGGTCTGAGGGAATGACCCTCCAGGCCATCGCCGACCAGCTCAACGACGAAGGCGTCCCGACGGTCCGCGGTGGCGCCAAGTGGCGTCATTCGAGCGTCCAGGCTGCTGCCGGCTACCGCCGGGGTGAGCGATCGGGTCGCGAGGCGGTCATGAGCCGACCTGTCGCGGCTGGCGACCAGGGCCGCTGATGAGCGCGATGGCGCTTGACATGAGGGCTGCTCTCTCAGTCGGCCGCCCGCGGTTGGTCGCGGGGCTCGCCGCGCTCAGCCTGATCGCGGGTGGAGCCGTGGTTGCCGGAGCGACATCGGCCGGGACTGCCTTCACGAAGCGCACAGGAGCAGGTCACCAGGCGACGAGCATCCTGGGGCACGCGAAGGCGGCGCGACGCGGCGAGGCCAACGCGGCTCAATGCCCCGCAGTCCCAGGCCAGACATTGGCGCTCGGTCACAGGACCTACGCGCGTGAAGGCGTGGATACGTTCACCAAGGATGCGTCGCTGGGGTCGTTCGCCCAGCGCA
This sequence comes from Solirubrobacteraceae bacterium, assembly GCA_049591655.1. Lineage (GTDB taxonomy): Bacteria > Actinomycetota > Thermoleophilia > Solirubrobacterales > Solirubrobacteraceae > Palsa-465. The sequence continues at coordinate 2,488 of JBAWFG010000074.1, read as the reverse complement.
AGGCCAATGTCATCGTCTATACCGGTGATCATGGGTTGCAGTGGACTGGATATCCCGATGGCTGGCCATCCACATTCTCCGGTCACACCGAGGGCTATCAGCCCTCGACCGTCCTGTCGGTACATGACGGCATGCTTGATTTTCACCTGCACAACGATTCCAAGGGCCACCCTGTCGGGGCGAACCCGTCGCCGTTGCCGGCCGGCAATCGTTATCAAACCTACGGCGCCTGGTCACTCTGTGAGCGAGTGGCGCCGGCTGATCGCCACAATCTCGCCGACTTTCATCAGGCGGTCCTCCTATGGCCACTCAACTTCCGTGACTGGCTGCGGGCGGAATCCGACTACCCCGAGCAGAACCTCAACACGTTCGACTTCGCCGGTTACTCACACCACGGCGGGGCCGGAGCGCAGGACATCTTCGACATCAGGGCGATGACGCCGCGCTTCGACACCCGGAAGTGGCATGTCTATACACAGACGTGGGGTCCGGGCTTCCGGTCCTACTTTGTGGATGGTCGGCTGGTGGGCACCACCAGGCACGAGGTGTGGGCCGGGCCAGAGCGTTGGCAGTTGCAGGTCGAGCCAACGGGCTCGATGGGCCCCGTTCCCAACGATCGCGATTCCGGCCACGTCTACATGAAGTGGGTGTGGATCGGGACGGGCCCCGTGGGCTGATCGCCGCCGGGCGAGCCCGCACAGGGCCGTCCGCACGTACCGTCCGCCAGGTGAATGCCGCGGCGCCGGCGTAGCGCGGCGCCGGCGTAGGCGAATAGCAATGCGCGCACGCGAGTAGGAATCTGCGCAGTCGGGTAGAAGAGGTCTGCTCTTCATCGCCACCACGCTCACGCAGTAACGCGCACGCAGCAACCGAAAGGGACCGATGCCGAAGTAGTGCGCCGACGCGTCGATGGCGACGGGTGCTATCGTGCCCGCCGCCGTGACAAACGGCTATCAGTCGTGCCGACTTCAGGGGGAAGTTCGTCAACTCTCGTCTGGTCGCCGACGTCAGCGTCGCGCGCTCTAATCCGTCATCGGAGTCCGGCCGATAGCAAGTCCAGCGAGAAGGACGACGTGCGAGACCCGCACGGACATAAGGAGGGATCCATCCCGTGAGACGTTCCCTGATTCTCGTATGCCTCGTCGTTTCCGGCGTTATCGCCGCAGCAGCCACCGCTTGGGCGAGCACGGCGCCCGCCCCCAAGCGCTCGCAGCATGCACGTCCGGCCGCCCGCCACCAGCGTCGTCACTCCGCTCGCAGGCGCCATCACCGCCGACACCGCCGGCATGTTCATCATCGCAAGCACAAGCGCCCGACCATCGCCGTGAAGGCGCAGCCCGCCGCGCCCACCCCGCCCGCCGTCCCGCCCGTGTCCAACACGGCCAAGATCCAGCATGTTGTGTGGATTCTCATGGAGAACCAGAACTTCGGCTCCATCGTCGGCTCCAGCTCGGCTCCCTACATCAACAGCCTCGCCAGCACCTATGGCCTGGCGACCAACTACTCCGGGATCTCCCATCCGAGCCTGCCCAACTACATCGCCCTGACGAGCGGGAGCGATCAGGGCATCAGCGATGATTCCGACCCGTCCAGCCACCCGTTGAACGTGCCGAGCATCTTCAGCCAGTTGCCGGGGGGTGGGTCGCGGTCGCTGGAGCAGGGGATGTCGTCGGCCTGTGCCAAGGGCAACTCCGGCGAGTACGCGGTGCGGCACAACCCGGAGGCGTACTACACGAACCTCGGCTCGGACTGCGCCAGCTATGACGTTCCTCTCGGCGCCGCCCCGGATCTCAGTGCCCGTTTCACCTTCGTGACCCCGAACCTGATCAACGACATGCACGATGGGACGATCGCCGACGGAGACAATTTCCTGAAAAGCTTCGTCCCCGCTCTCATGGCCACGCCGCAGTACCAGTCGGGCAGCACGGCGATCTTCGTCACCTGGGACGAGAACTCAGGCTCGAGCGGCAACCAGGTTCCGTGCATTGTGATCTCGCCCTACACGCAGGGCGTCAAGGACGGCACGCCCTACACGCACTACTCGCTGTTGCGAACGACGGAGGAGCTGCTCGGACTCCCCCTGCTCGGCAACGCCGCCTCCGCGAACTCGATGCTCGGCAAGTTCGGCTTTTGAGTATGCGGGCCGAGCGACGTCACGGCACGATCACGGGTGGCACCGTGAGACGACTGGCGACCACCGCGGGGCTGGCGATCGTGCTCTGTCTCGTCGGCGCCGCGGGTCCCGTCGCGGCGCGAGACCAGCGGCCGCGACACAAGGTCCAGCACGTGGTGTGGATCCTCATGGAGAACAAGAACTATTCGTCCGTGGTCGGTTCCGGTCAGGCTCCGTATATCAACCGTCTGGCCCACCGCTATGGCCTGGCGACCAACTACTCCGGGATCTCCCATCCGAGCCTGCCCAACTACATCGCCCTGACGAGCGGGAGCGATCAGGGCATCAGCGATGATTCCGACCCGTCCAGCCACC
>JBAWFG010000073.1:0-7462 GCA_049591655.1 Solirubrobacteraceae bacterium | reverse complement strand
CACATCTTCGAGCGCCTCGGTGATGCGGAACTGGAGCTGACCTCGCGCTGCGTAGCGCTGGCGTTGCTCGCCTTCCTCGCCGCTGACTTCTTCGCCTCAGAACTGGTCTCCAAACAGCTGTGGCTGGTGTTCGCGTTCGGTCCGGTGCTCCTGAAGCTCGCTGACGCCGAGCGGGATGCGATCGTCGGTTAGATCGATGCGTCGACTCAGAGTTCTCTATCTCATCGATCACATGATCACCACCGGCGGGGCCGAGCGATTCGCGCTGGGGCTTGCCACCAACCTCCCGTCCGAGCGATTCGAATTGTGGGTCTGCTCAACCCGCACGGCCGAACCCGCGGCGCTCGAGTTGCTGGCGAACGCGGGCGTTCGCCACGTCAACCTCGGCCGGCGCGCCAAGCTGGACGTGTACCGGCTGTGGGGGCTTGTTCGGCTGCTGCGGACCCATCGCTTCGACGTCCTCCATGCCCATATGTTCGGCTCCAACCTATGGGGGACGGTGATCGGCAGGCTATGCCGGGTTCCGGTCATCGTCGCCCACGAGCAGACGTGGTCCTACGAAGGGGAGCCGCTGCGGCGCTGGCTGGACGGGCACGTCATCGGCCGGTGGGCCACCCGGTTCATCGCCGTCTCGACTCGGGACGCGGAGCGCATGGTCACCATCGAGGGTGTTTCACCGGCGAAGGTCACGATGATCCCGAACGGCTACGTCCCGCGCCCCACATCGGCCGACACCAACCTGCGGCGTGAGCTGGGCACCCCGCCGGATGCCCCGCTCCTCGTGGTTGTCGCCCAGCTTCGCCCCCAGAAGGCCCTTTCAGTGCTATTGGAGGCTTTTGTCACCGTCCGGGCGGCGATTCCGGATGTGCATCTGGTCATCGCGGGGGACGGAGAATGCCGCCTGGCTCTGGAACAGCAGGCCTCGGCGACCGGTATCTCGCAGGCGGTGCACTTTCTGGGGCGGCGCGACGACGTCGACGGCATCCTGCGCTGCGGCGATATCGCGGTCATGTCCTCGGACTTCGAGGGCACTCCGTTGGTGGCCTATGAATGCATCGCCAATAGAACGCCGCTCGTCGCCACTGCCGTCGGTGGGCTACCTGACATCATCGTCGACGGTGAGACCGGTCGTCTGGTCCCACGGCGAAACCCGGACGCACTGGCACAGGCGCTCATCGAACTCCTGCGTGACCCAGCCCTTCGCCGACGTCTCGTCGAGGCCGCGCTACGCGCCCATCCCGATATCGGCATCGACACGTCAGTGGGCCGGTTCTCCGAGCTGTATGAGATGCTCATCGCAGAGACCGGCACCGTGCTGCCTGACGCCCTGGCCACCGCAGCGCACTGACGGGACGGTCGGATGCGGCTCGCCGTCTATTGCGACTACTCCTACCGGATCCAGGACGGGCGCCTGTTCGCCGAGCTCCCCGTGGGCCTCTTCCTGGCCGCGCTCGCTCCCCATTGCGAACGGGTCACACTCGCCGGCCGATTCGACCCGAGTCCGGGACGATTCCCCTACGAATTGACCGGCGTCGAGTTCGTCGGACTCCCCTACTACGCCAGCGGCGCCGATCCCTGGGCGCTCGTCAAATCGCTCCCCCGCGGCATTGCCCGGTTCTGGCAGATGCTCGACAGCGTCGATGTCGTCTGGCTACTCGGTCCAACACCGCTCTCGGTGCTCTTCGCGCTGCTCACGGTCATGCGCGGGCGCCGACTGGCTCTCGGCGTCCGGCAGGATCTACCCCGCCTGTTTCGCCGTCGCCGTCCGGAGCGGCGTATCCTGGCCCTGGGAGCCGACCTCCTGGAGTGCTCGTTTCGCCTGCTGTCCAGACGTTGTGCGGTGGTCGTCGTCGGACCTGATCTGGCCCGGCGCTACCGTCGGGCCAGATCGCTGCACGACCTGATGATCTCACTCGTGCGCCGTGAGGACATCATGGCCCCCGGCGACGACGAGCGCCGGTACGACGGTGACGAACTGCGAATCCTCAGCGTCGGCCGGCTCGATCCGGAGAAGAATCCGCTGCTGCTTGCCGATGCCTTCGCGGCTGCCGTGGCCAGAGACCCTCGGTGGCGGCTGGATGTCTGCGGCGAGGGGACACTTGCCGATGCCCTTGCCGACCGCCTGCGGGCGCTCGGGGTCTCCGACCGTGCGATTCTCCACGGGAACGTGCCGATCGATGGAGGATTGATCGAGCTCTACGCGCGCAGCCACGTCCTCCTTCACGTCTCGTGGACCGAGGGCATGCCGCAGGTGATCCTGGAGGCGTTCGCGCTGCGGCTGCCGGTCGTCGCGACCGCGGTCGGCGGCGTTCCCGCCCTCGTCGACGGATCCGGGCTCCTGATCGAACCCGGAGACGCGGCGGCGGCGGTGCGGGCAGTGGAGCGGATCGCTGCCGACGGAGATCTGCGTTCCGCCCTGGTCGAGCACGGCAGTGCGCTGGCCGAAGCCCACTCGCTTGAAAGCGAGGCCGCTCGGCTGGTGGCGTTCCTCGCGCGCGCCTGAGCCGCGGGCCGGCGCACCTCCGAGCGCTCAGTGCGTCACGGGTTGGCCGAACGCCGGGGCACGCCCGTCGCTCGGCGGCGGTGATCCGTTAATGAACATTTGACAGAAGAGCTCCAGCATCAGCAACGTCCACAGGCCTTTGGTGTGGTCGATGCCATCACGATGCTCCGTGAGCAGCCGCTCCACGGAAGCGCTGTCAACGATCCCGCGCTGACGGCTGGCCTCGCTCAGGAGGGTGTCGGTGGTCAACTCGTACAGCTCACGCCGCAGCCAGACGGAGATCGGAGCGGTAAAGCCCATCTTGGGCCGCCGGAACAGTTCCGGCGGCACGTGGCGGGCCAGAGCGTCAACGAGCAGACGCTTGCGCGTTCGCCCTCGCTGTTTGTAGCTGGTGGGCAATCGGGCGGCCCACTCAACCAACCGATAATCGAGTAGGGGCGCACGTGCCTCCAGAGAGCTGGCCATCGTGGCGATGTCCATCTTGAACAGGAGCTGGTCAGGAAGCGAGCGGGTCAGATCCACGGCCAACGCACGGTCGAGGGGATCGGTGGCGCGGCCCGGAGGCTGGTAGCGCGGCGCCCGCGCCGGATTCCCGGACAGGCCGGAGCGCTCATCGGGAGTGAGGACCGCCGTCCACTCTGCGTAGCGCTCACCTGGCTCGAGCTCGATCGCCCTCAGGAAGCGGTAGAGCTTGTGGCGGGTCGACATCGGATGTGCCAACTCACTTCCGACCCGACGTGCCCCCAGGCCGGCCACCTTGCGTGTCACGGCGGGCAGGCGGTCGGCGCCCGCGGCCACCCGTGCAGCCTGGTGGCGGTAATACCCGCCGAACAGCTCATCGCCGCCTTCTCCGGTCAGAGCGACGGTGATCTCCCGCCTGGCCCAGCGAGCGACGTAGAAGGTGGGGATCGCCGACCCGTCGGCAAATGGCTCGCCATAGTGCGCCACGAGGCTCGGCAGGAGCTCCACGAGATCGTCAGGCTCGACGATCGCCTCATGGTGCACGCTGCCGAGGTGCTGGGCGATCCGGCGAGCATGCTCACTCTCGTTATAGGCGACGTCGGCAAAGCCGATTGCGAACGTCTGGACGTCACTGGCGCCGGCAGCGATCATCTGTGCCAGGACATAACTTGAGTCGACACCGCCACTGAGGAACAGACCGAGCGGCACGTCGGAGATCAGCCGAGCGCGAACCGCAGCCTGGGCGCGTGCCTCGAATTCGTCAAGTGCCTCGGCGTAGGAGAGTGTCAGCTTGGGCTCGAAATCCAGTGACCAGTAGCGGCTCCGACTCACCTTTCCGTCAGCCGTCCAGGTCAGCGACGTCCCGGGCTCCAGCTTCTCGACACCCTGCAGGATCGACCGTGGTGATGGGACATAGCCGTACTGAAGGTACTCAGAGAGTGCGACGGGATCGAGCTGGCGGTGGAGACGATCGTCAAGCATCAGAGCCGCCAACTCGGAGGCGAAGCTCAGCGATCCGTCGGGTCGATGCCAGACGTACAAGGGCTTCTTGCCAAGGCGATCACGGGCCAGGAATAGCCGGCGCTGCACGCTGTCCCACAGCGCGATTGCGAACATCCCATCGAGCTGGGCGACGAAGTCCGCTCCGAATTCCTCGTATGCGTGGGCGATCACCTCTCCGTCAGCGCCTGACGCAAAGCGGTGGCCGAGACGCTCAAGCCGGTCGCGGAGGTCCATGAAGCCGTAGATCTCGCCGTTGAACACAACGTGGACGGTGCCATCCTCGTTGGTGTACGGCTGATGTCCGTGGGCGACGTCAATGACCGCGAGGCGGCGGATCGCGAGGGCGACGCATTCATCCTCATAGGCTCCGGCCTCGTCCGGACCACGGTGACGAAGGGCGTCTGACATCGCCTGCCGAAGAGCCGACCTGCGATCAGGGGCCCCGCCGGCCACGCCCGCTATTCCACACACCGACGCAATCCTATCCACCGGTCCGTCAGGCTCGCCCGGTCGGCTCACAGCCCCATCCGATACGGTGCCGCCATGGCTGAGGTCGTCGACTGCTCGGTCCTCGTCCCGGTCTATAACGAGGAGCGCCACATTCGAGCGAGCATCGCGGCGATGCAGCGTCAGCGCGTTGACGGCACCGTGGAGTTCGTGTTCGCGGATGGCGGGTCGACCGATGCGACACGGGAGATCCTCACCGGGCTCGCCGAGCGGGACCCGCGGATCAGGGTGTTCGACAATCCGGCGCGAACGGTGTCCAGCGGTCTCAACGTCGCGCTGAGGAACGCTCGCGGCCGGTGGATCGTGCGCATGGACGCCCACACCGTCTATCCGGACGACTACATCACCTCCGGGGTGAACCGTCTCCTGCAGGGCGGGACCCGATGGGTCAGCGGCCCTCAGTCCCCTCGGGGACACGACCGCGTCTCGCGAGCAGTCGCACTCGCGCTGTCGACCTCGTTCGGGCGCGGGGGCTCCCGCAAATGGGGACGCAGTGGCGAGGAGGAACTTCCAGAGTTCGAGTTGGATTCCGGCATCTTCTGCGGCGTCTGGGAGAAGACGACTCTGCTCGAGTACGGGGGCTGGGACGAGCGCTGGGCGCGGAATTCCGACTCGGAGATGGCAGCCCGGTTCCTCCGAAATGGCGAGCGCCTGGTCTGCCTCCCCGCGATGGCGGCGCGATACGTCCCCCGTGACTCGTTGCCGGGGCTCTGGCGCCAGTACCTCGGATACGGCGAATACCGGGTGCGCACCGCCAGGCGTCATCCACGGTCGTTGCGCCGGTCGCATCTGCTGCCGGCACTCGTGGTGTTCAACGGCGTGGTCGCCGTCGTCGGACCCGGCCGCCTGCGTGCGGCGGCGCGGGCGGCAGCGGTTGCCCACCTCCTGGTCCTGCTGGCCGTCGGGGTCCGATCGCTGCCGGCGGCCGAGGAGCCGCAGGACGCGGTGCTCGTCCCCGTCGCCCTCGGCACGATGCATTTCGCCTTCGGGGTGGGAATGCTCCGCGCCATCACGCGTGCCGGGTTGCCGCTGGCCGCGCTGACGCGCGCGGTCGGTCTGGGCAGACTCGGCGACGCGCTTGACGCTCCACTCGATGCGGTCTTCGCCCCGTCCCTGAGCGTGCAGCCCAGGGCCGCTACGGCCACGGCCGACGACCTGTCCTAGACACACACCGCCGACGTTCGTCCGCGTATCTGGGGGAAGCTGACGGTCGACCGACGGGGCGTCGATACCGGCGTCGATGCTTGCCCGCTCGGTCCGCTCCTCCCGCCATCACCGCACTCCCCGGCTCCTCGGCCTGATCGCTGCGGGCGCGGTCGCTCTGGGTATCACCGCGGCTCCCGCCGCGGCCGCCACCTGCAGCTCGCTCTCCACCCTCTCCTCCACCAACCAGCCCGCCTGCTGGACGCCCTTCACCGCAAACAGCCCGTTCAACACCCCGCTGCCGGCCAACCCCAAGCTCGCCGCCAACAACGCCGCGGTCACCGCGCACATGACCACCTACGGCTGGACGATGGGCTACTCGACCACCGGCTTCTCGCTCAGCGACAACGGCACCCGTCCGATCTACTTCGCCACCCCCTCCGACCCACTGGTCACCATCGACTGCACCAACGAGGAAGGCCCCAACACCTGCCAGGGCTACAACGGCATCGACGTCAACGGCGCGCAGATCCACGTCCCCGCCGGCGCCCGCGCGGGCAACAACTGGGATGCCCACATGATCATCGTCGAGACCGACACCGGCCTCGAATACGACCTCTGGCACGCCTCGATCTCCGGATCAACCCTCACCGCCGGCACCGGCGCGGTCGAGAACATCAACACCACCAACGGAACCCGCGACAACGGCGACGCCGCCAACTTCGCGCTCACCGCCGGGCTCCTGCGCCCCTCAGAACTGGCATCCGGACACATCAACCACGCGCTCGTGGCCACCATCCCCTGCACCAACGCCACCAGCCCGACCACCGGCTACAGCTGGCCCGCCGCCGGCGGCTGGGGCGAGTACTGCGGCCAATACTGGAACGAATCCACCACCGGCGCCCCCAACATCGGCCAGCTGTTCAAGCTCAACATGACCGACGCCCAGATCGCCGCCTCCGGCGCCCCCGCCTGGGAACAGACGATCATGACCGCGATGGCCCACTACGGCGTCTACGCCGAAGACACCGAAGGCAACTGGCACAACGAAGGCATCTACATCGAAACCCAGGACCCCATCTCCTGGACCAGCCTCGGACAACCCAACGCCTGGGACAACACCATCAACAGCCTCGGCGGACAAAACGGCACCATCACCTCCAACACCCCCATCCCCACCAACAAACTCCAAGTCATCGACCCCTGCGTCCAACAAGGCACCTGCCCCACCGCAACCGGCCCCACCGACCCCGGGACGGACGGGTCCAGCGTCAGCGGCGGGTCCTCGACCGCCGGCCAGACCACCACCACCGGCAGCTCTGACACCACGACGACGCCCTCAGCGCCGCCACCGGTCAGCGCACCGCTGACACCGTCGTCCTCGCCGGCGCTCACCGCACCCACAACCGTGAGCCCCACCCCCACCGCCCCGGTCACGGTCACTGTGCCGGGGCTCACCCCGCCGGCAACGACGCCCGCGGCCGCACCGTCCCCCACCGGCTCGAACCAGAAGCCGCATCGACCGGTCCGCCGGACCCACACCGGCCGGCGCCGGACCCTGACCGCATCGATCGCCACGGTGCGAGTCCGTCATCCGCGGCGCGGCGTCACGCGTCACGGCGCCACGCCCGCTCGCCTCACGAGGCGCCGTCACCGGTGAGTCCGACGGCGCCCGGACCTGACTCACCGGGCGGCCAATTACGAAAGGGCGGCGAGGACCTCCAGCGCTCTGGTCGCTGCGTGGCTGCGTGGCTGCGTGCTCCACCGAAAACTGGACGTTCGTCCGCGTATCTGGGGGAAGCTGACGGTCGACCGACGGGGCGTCGATACCGGCGTCGATGCTTG
>JBAWFG010000072.1:0-3369 GCA_049591655.1 Solirubrobacteraceae bacterium | reverse complement strand
TGCCCGAGGAGGCCCGCTGGTGTGAGGCGACGATCGCCGGGATCCGCTTCATCAGCGTCTATGCCCCCAACGGCCGGGCGCTGGACAGCCCCGAGTTCCCGCGCAAGCTGGCATTCCTCGATGCCGCTGCTGAGCGCGTGGCCCAGCTCGACGGCCGCCCGATCGTGCTCGCCGGCGACTTCAACATCGCCCCCGCCGACATCGACGTCTATGACCCCGCCGGGTTCGCGGGCTCCACCCACGTGACCGGCGAGGAGCGCGGCCGCCTGGAGCATCTGCTCGACCTCGGTCTGATCGACGCCTACCGCCGGCTGCATCCCTCCGAGGTTCAGTACACGTGGTGGGACTACCGCGCCGGGCACTTCCACAAGGGGCTCGGGCTGCGCATCGACCTGGCGCTCCTCTCCTCAAAACTGGCGCCCCGGCTGCGCCACTGCGGCATCGAGCGTGACTACCGCAAGGGCACCAAGCCCTCAGACCACGCTCCGCTGCTGGTCGACCTCGCCGACGGCGCGGGCTGACCCCACGATCGCCGGACGCACCGTCGGCATCGACATCGGCTGGTCGATGCGGTGGATCCGGTCGATCCTCAGCGGCGAGCCGGTGATCGCCTGCTCGGTGCGGCGGTTGGGGTGACAACCGTCGCCCAGCGCCCGATGCGGGCGCTCCAGGAGATCCTGCACGCGCCCCAGGCGGCTGTCCTCCGGCGCCCGGACATGCTCCAGGAACAACAACTGACCGCCGGGAGCGAGCACCCGCGCTATCTCCTCAAGCGCGGCCGGCAGATCGGCGACCGAGCACAGCACGAGCGTGGACACGACGGTGTCGAACGACCCATCGGCGAACGGCAGCCGCGGCAGCCCGGCCTCCAGTACCCGAGCTCTGGGCCGCGCCGACGGCTCGGCGTCGTCCACCGCCGCCAGCAGGCGCGTCAGCATGTGGGGGTTGGGCTCGGTGAGCGTCAGCTCGGTCACCGCAGGCCCGTAGTGGGGCAGGTTGGCCCCACTACCCGCACCGATCTCCAGCGTCCGGCCGCGGGCGTCAGCCAGCAGTTCGGCACGGGTCTCCCGCTGTCCGGCATCCTCGGTCTTGGCCATCAGGCGCGGGTACCAGGCAGCGAACATGCGTCCGCTCAAACTCACCCCGCGCACGCTACCTGACGGCGTTCTTCTGCAACGTTTACGCGTACGCGCGATCATTCCCGACATGGCGCGCGTACTGGTGGTTGACGACGAGCCCGCTGTCCAGCGGGCGCTCGAGCGTGCCCTGCGACTCGAGCATCACGATGTGACCCTCGCCGGGGACGGCGAGGAGGCGCTCGACGTACTCGCCTCGGGGGCGACGGACGCGGTCATCCTCGACATCCTGATGCCCAAGCTCGACGGCCTCGAGGTGTGCCGTCGGCTGCGCAAGGCCGGCGACCGCACGCCGGTGCTGATGCTCACTGCCCGGGACGCGATCGACGACCGCGTCGAGGGGCTGGACGTCGGCGCCGATGACTACCTCGTCAAGCCGTTTGCGCTGCGCGAACTGCAGGCGCGCCTACGGGCGCTGCTGCGCCGCTCCGGCGACGGCGCCGACGGCGAGATCCTGCGCTACGGCGACCTCGTGCTCGACCCGGTCGCCCACGAGGTCCACCGCGGCGACCGGCTCGTTGAGCTGTCACGCACCGAGTTCCTCCTGCTCGAGTTGTTCCTGCGCCATCCCCGCCAGGTCCTCACCCGCTCGACGATCTTCGAGAACGTGTGGGGCTATGACTTCGGGCCGACGTCCAACGCGCTCGGGGTCTACATGGGCTATCTGCGGCGCAAGACCGAGGCCGGCGGCGAATCGCGCCTGCTGCACACCGTGCGCGGCGTCGGCTACGTGTTGCGGGACTAGCGGGACGGCCGGGCACCGTGTCCCTGCGCAAGCGTCTATCGGTGATCGCCGGAGCCTCGGTGGCGGTCGCGGTTCTGATCGCCGTCGTCGTCTGTTACATGGTCGTCCGCAGCCAGCTGCGCAGCCAGGTCGACACGTCGCTCAACCAACAGGCTCAGGCGTTCCAGAACGGGGGCTTCCACGCGCTGGGCCAGGCGATCCCGAGCATCCCGGCCCGGGCGGGCGGCCCCGCCCAGTACGTCGACGTGGTGGCGGCCGGTGGCACCAGCATTCCCGTCCTCGGCAACCTGCGGCTACCGACCGGTGCGGCAACCAGCCGGATCGCCTCCTCGGGCAACGGCCAGATGATCACCGACGAGTTCGTCGGTGAGACCCATCTGCGCGTGCTGACGTTCGGTGTGACCCTCCGCAACCCCGCCGACGGCTCGACGTTCAATGCCGCCGTTCAGCTCGCCCGTCCGCTCAACGGCGTCGACTCGATCCTCTCCAGCCTGCGGCTCATCTTCCTGCTGCTGTTCGCAGGCGGAATCGCGGTGGCGGCGGCGCTTGGACGTCTCGCCGCCCGCCGGGTGCTGGCGCCGCTCGGCGAGGTCGCCGAGGCCGCTCGGCACATCGGGGAGACCGACGATCTCACCGGGCGCATCCGCGTCCATGCCGACGACGAGGTCGGCCAGCTCGCCCGGCGCTTCAACACGATGCTCGACCGCCTCGAGGGCTCCCGGGCCGCGCTGGATCACTCGGTGCGCTCCCAGCGCCAGCTGATCGCCGACGCCTCCCATGAGCTGCGCACGCCGGTGACGAGCCTGCGCACGAACATCGAGGTGCTGCTGGAGGGCGGTGAGCTGGAGGCCGAGGATCGCCGTCGGCTGCTCGCCGACGTCGTCGAGCAGTCAGAGGAGCTGAGCACGCTGGTCGGGGACCTGATCGAGCTCGCCCGCGGCGACCAACCGCTGCCCGATACCGAGGATGTGCGTCTGGACGGCATCGCCGAGGAGTCGCTGGCCCGCGCCCGGCGCAACGCGCCCCACATCGAGTTTGAGGCCGAGCTGACCCCGACGCTGATCGACGGCGTCCCCGAGCGGCTCGGGCGCGCCATCAACAACCTGCTCGACAACGCCGCCCGCCACTCGCCGCCGGGCGGCCCGGTCCAGCTGCGGGTCTCGCCCGCCGGCGTCCAGGTGCGTGATCACGGACCCGGCGTCGACCGTGAGGACCAGCCCTACGTGTTCGACCGCTTCTATCGCGGGCGCAGCGCCCGCGGGCGACAGGGCAGCGGCCTGGGCCTGTCGATCGTGCGCCAGGTGACCGAGCAGCACGGCGGCAGCGTGTCGGTCACCAATGCCGCCGACGGCGGCGCGGTGTTCACGCTGCGCCTTCCCGGAATTCCCGCCGATCCCACCGCGCTGCTCGACGATGGCGATGGAGCCGGCGCGCCGGAGACGGCGCGCAGCCGCTGATCAGGGCGCCTGGCCGCGCGCGCCCCGGGCC
>JBAWFG010000071.1:0-4708 GCA_049591655.1 Solirubrobacteraceae bacterium | reverse complement strand
CCGGTCGGCTGACACTCCGCGGCGCCGGCCGGCCGCTCGTGCTGTCGCTGCGGGCTGCGAGCACCGGGGCGCCGCAACGCGCGGTCAGGCGCTGAGAACCGCCCAGGCGGCGCTGGTCGCCGCGCCGTAGGCGAGATGCATGGCAAGGTCGGCGCCGACCAAGGCGGCGGACTGTTCGGTCACCGGCGGAGCCAGGTCAAGCGCGGGCAGGCCGACGAGCCCGGCCCCCCATACGACCGCGGTCAGCGCGCCGCCGAGCGCGATCGGATTGGGGCGGCGCGGCAGCGACGCGGCCACCAGGCCCAGCGGCAGCCCCCAGGCGGTCCCGTACAGCACGTGCATCGCCTCGTTGAGCTCGCCCCGGCGCCGGCGTGACACCCGGTGATGGGCCACCCCCTCGATCACCCGTCGTCCCGCCTCCCCCGGCGCGCCGCTCGGTGACGCCCCGCTTGCCTGCAGGTAGGCCATCTGCACCGAGGTCATGGCTGCGGTCCCGACAGCCGCCGCGGCGAGGCCGCGGATGGCGGCGCCGGCCGGCGACAGGCGGGGCGGCTCAGGCGTCTGCGCCTGGGTCTCAGTCTGCGGGGCGGGCTCCGGGTCCGGACGTGAAGCGGCGTAGGCGATTGCCACCGCGACCGCATCCTCGGCGAGGCCGAGCACGGGATCCGGCAGCCCGGTGCGCCGATGCAGCTCGGCGCGCAACCGCTGCGACGCATACGTCGTGGCCGCAGCGCTCGCAGCGCCGACTCCGGCCCCGCCGGCAGCGCCGACCTCCGCACCCCCGGCGGTGCCGCTCAGGATCCGTCCGAGCAGCGACGGGGCCTCACTCCGGGCGGGCACCATCGGCAGCTTGTCGGCGATCAGTTCGCCCCCTCCGGCCAGTAGCACGAGCCACGACACCGGCCCGCGCCCCCATCGTCCGCGCGCCGCGAGCACCGCGGGCGCGGTGAATGTCCGCAGGCCGGATACGCCGCCGAGCGCGGCGGCGCGGGTCAAGCGGCGGCGACGGGGATCGGCGCTCACTCCAGCCCCCTACCCCGCTCCCGCGGCGTCAACCGGCGGCGAGCAGTCCGAGCGTGTGCGCGCGCCCGGCGGCGTCGACCCGGCGCTTTGCCCGCAGCTTGCGCAGGATGTTGGACACGTGCACCCCCGCGGTACTGGGGCTGATGTACAGCGCTGCAGCGATCTCACGGTTGGTGTGGCCGGCCGCGAGCAGCTCGAGCACGGCCAGCTCCCGCGGGGTGAGGATCGGGGCGATCTCGGCACCGGAATGCTCGCCGTCACCGTCGCCCGTCCCGTCGGTGCAGGCGACCACGTGATCGACTGCCTGAGCGACCGCCATCGCGGCGCCCTCGGCCCAGGCCGACTCAAACGCGGCCGGCGTCAGATGCCGGCGCAGGCGGCCGAGCGCCGCGTCGCGGTCCGGTAACTCGGCGGGCGCCACCGGCGTCCCGATCTGCTCGCGCAGCGTCGCGGCGCACGCCAGCAGGCGGACTGCCAGGGCCGCGTCGCGGCGGGCGAGCACAGAGCCGGCGACCTCCTCAAGCACGCTGGCCATCCGCCAGCGATCGCCGAGACCCTGGTGGACGAGCAGCGCATCGCGCAGCATGATGCCCGCCTCCCCCGTGGGACGGCGCCGGCGGCGTGACAGAACCGCCAGTTCATGCAAGGACCAGGCCACGCCCTCCTGGAACCCCAGGCGCCGGGAGATGGCCAGGGCCTCACCAAGCCGCTCGGCAGCAAGGTCGGACTCGCCCCGGTACAGCGCGGCGGCGCCGAGACTGATCAGGGTTGCGGCAACGTCGCGCTCGTTGCCCAGGCGCCGGAACTCGGCCAGCGCCGTCAGCGACACCGGATCGGTCTGCGCGAAGTCACCCGCGAGCCAGGCGACGAACCCGAGATAGTTCTCCGACGCCGCGACGCCGTCGGAGTCGCCGAGCTCAAACCAGATCTCCCGCGCCTGCCGGTGGCACTCCCGCGCCTGCTCGTAGCGGCCCTGCTCCCGGGCGATCGAGCCGAGCCGCTGGCGGGCGACCGCCTCGGCCCGGCGGTCGGGCTCGCCGCCGCCGGCGAGCTCCAGCGTCCGCTGCAGATAATCGATCGCCACCGCGTAGTCGCACTGCAGGAACGCGACCTCGCCGGCCTTCAGCAGCGCGTCGATGACGCCCGCCACCGGCAGCTGCGCCTCGACGGCGAGCGCGCGCTCATACCACCCGCGGGCCTCGTCGTAGTAGCCCCGCTGGTAGTAGAACGGCCACAGGGCCGACGCGAGCTCAATCGCGTCCGCGGGCGCCTCGGCGAACAGCCGCTCCAGCGCGTCGGCGAGGTTGTCTCGGTCACGCTCGAGCCCCTCCACCCACATCACCTGCTCCGGACCGGCCAGCCCGGAGCGGATCTCCGGAGCGAGCGCGCGGAAGTGAGCGGCGTGGCGCGCGAGGACCGCCTCGAGCTCGCCGGCTGCCTCGAGCTTGCGCAGCGCGTAGCGGCGCAGCGTTCCGAGCAGCCGGTAGCGGGGCAGGCTCGGACTGTCGAGCACCTGGACGAGCGATTGGTCGATGAGCAGGCTGAGGAGATCCAGGATCTCCTCCTCGGGCAGCAGCTCATCGGCACAGACGGTCTCGGCGGCGCGCAGCGAGAACGGCCCGCGGAACGCCCCGAGGCGGCGAAACAGCCGCTGCTCGGCTCCCGAGAGGAGCTGATGACTCCACTCCAGCGTGTCCTGCAGCGTCCGGTGGCGGCCCGGAGCCGCCCGGTTGGTCTGGCGGAGCAGCGACGTGTCGCGCTCCAGCCGTTCGGCGATCTGGTCGACGCTGAGCACCGCCACGCGGGCGGCGGCGAGCTCGATCGCCAGCGGCAGCCCGTCGAGCAGCTCGCAGATCCGCCGCACCGCCTCCGAGCTCCCCGGCGCGTGGAGGTCAAAGCTTCCGGCGCTCTCACGCGCCCGCTGCACGAACAGCGCCGTCGCCCCCGGCTCGGCGCCGTTGCCCGCCGCCCCGTCCTCGGTGATCAGGCCCGGGACCCGCCACACCTGCTCGCCCGGGATGCCGAGGGGCTGGCGGCTGGTGACGATCACGCGCAGCGTCGGGGCGCGGGCCAGCAGGTCCACGACGAACCGGGCGGTGCCGGGCACGACCTGCTCGCAGTTGTCGAGCACCAGCAGTGACGCCTGCGCCAGCGCCCGCGCAAGGGCCGTCGCCGGGTCGTTGAGCTGCTCGTCGGGCAGGATCACGCTGGCCACCGTTCCCGGCACCCGCTGGTCGTCGATGCCGTCGGCGAGGTCGCTCCACCACACCCCGCCGGGGAACTCGGCGCGCACCGCAGAGGCCAGCGCCGCCGCCAGCCGGGACTTGCCGACCCCTCCCGGGCCGGCCAACGTCAGCAGCCGGGTTCCGGCCAGCAGCGCGCCGAGCTCGGCCAGCGCCGCACTGCGCCCGACGAGCTCGGTGAACTGCACGGGAAGGTTGCCGAGTTCGGCATCCGGCTCGTCGGCACGTTCACGGTCGATTTGCTCGTGTGCGGTCACGCAGATCGGCTCGCCGTCGGTCGCTGTCCTCCGCGAGCCACCCCAGCGACGCATTCTAAAGACGCGGTGCAACTTCTAAACGTTCCGGGCCAGATCTAAATCCCAGGCCAACGAACCTAAAACCCCCGGCGCGGCAAACGAGTGAAACGGAGGATGTGCGCGGCGCCGTTTAGCGTCACGCTGATTGGTGTCGTCAGCCCGAAGAGCCCTCCACCTCCACCAAGGCGAACACCATGCGTGAAACCTCCCCACCACTTGCCGCTCCGACCGTTCCGGCGCTCATGGCCGAACTGGCCACCCCCGCCGGGGAAGCCGACCCCTATCCCGTGTACGAACGTCTGCGCGAGCTCGGCGATCCGCTGCCCGGCCCCGATGACTCGCTGATCGTGACCGGGTACCGCCACTGCTCGGCACTGCTGCGCGAGCCGCGGCTGCGCAAGAACCCCGGCCGGCTGCTCGTCGCCTCCGGCTACCCCGACTGGGAGCAGCACCCGTCCCTGGCCCTCATGTTCCGCAGCATGCTGATGCTCAACCCGCCCGAGCACACCCGGGTGCGCCGGCTCGTCGCCGGAGTGTTCACGGCGCGGCGGGTGTCGGCGATGCGTCCGGCGGTGCAGCTGATCGCCGACCGGCTGCTGGATGATCTGACCGAGCGCGGGGCGGCCGGGGCCGCGGTCGACTTCGTCGATGCGGTGGCGTTCCCGTTCCCGGTCACGGTGATCGGCGAACTGCTCGGCGTGCCCGAGGCCGACCGCCCGATGTTCCGCAGGCTGGTCGACGACTGGTCACGCGTGCTGGAGATCCTCAACCCGCCCGCGGTCGATCAGGCCGACGCGGCGGCCGAAGCGATCATCGACTATTTCACCGCACTGGCGAACCGCCGCCGTGCGGCCCCCGCCGATGATCTCATCTCAGCTCTGGCCGGCGCCGGCAACGGCAACTCCGACGGCAACGGCGATGAGCCGGGGCTGACCAACGAGGAGCTCGTCCGCACCGTCGCGCTCATCCTCGCCGCTGGCTTTGAGACCACGACCGGCCTGCTCGCCAACGGTCTCGTCGCCCTGCTCGCCCATCCCGCCGAGGCCGAGCGGCTGCGCCGGGCCCCGGAGCTGGCCCGCTCGGCGGTGGAGGAGCTGCTCCGCTACGACACTCCGGTGCAGATGACCTACGGGCGCACCGCCGTCG
>JBAWFG010000070.1:0-2278 GCA_049591655.1 Solirubrobacteraceae bacterium | reverse complement strand
GATCCCATCGCGCTGATAGTCCGTCGGGACCCATTCGTCCCGAGCTCCGGAAGGAGACCACCATGGCAGTAGTAGGAGCCGATACCCACCAGACGCTGTCGGGCATCGCGACCGGCGACGTGAGCATGCTCGACGAGATGCTCGGCCTGCGTGAGCAGACCATCCAGGCATCCGCGCTTGATTCGCGTACGTTCGCCCTGGTGAAGATCGCTGCCCTGATCGCGCTCGACGCGCCGCCGGCATCGTACGCGTGGCAGGTCGCCAACGCGCTGGGTGACGGCGCCACCGCCGAGGAGATCCTCGCCGTCCTCGTCGCCGTCGCGCCGCAGGTTGGAGGGCCGCGCGTCGTCGCCGCCGCCCCCGAGGTCATGCTTGCGCTCGGGCTCTCGCTGCCGGAAGGCGTGGAGTAGATGTCCCCCCTGTTGAGACGGCGCCGACCGCTGCTCCGCGCTGCCGCGGTGGGCGGTGGGGCATACATGATGGGCAAGCATCATGCTGCAGGCCAGCAGGAGGAGGCCGACCAGAACCAGCCGATCGGCGACCAGGAGAGTCAGCAGGCGCCGCCGCCGGCCTCGAGCGGGGGCATCAGCTCAGACGCGATGGCAAAGCTCAAGGAACTCGGGACGCTTCACGACCAGGGAATCCTCACCGATGACGAGTTTGCGACCCAGAAGGAGCGACTGCTGGCGAGCTGACGCCGCGGTCATGCGGCTGAGATGAGTCCTCCTCTTCCCGGGCGCCGGCTGGCGGGGCTGGCAGCTCGGCGAGCCCAG
This sequence comes from Solirubrobacteraceae bacterium, assembly GCA_049591655.1. Classification (GTDB taxonomy): domain Bacteria; phylum Actinomycetota; class Thermoleophilia; order Solirubrobacterales; family Solirubrobacteraceae; genus Palsa-465. The sequence goes on along the minus strand of JBAWFG010000070.1, from coordinate 1,505 downwards.
CAGGCACTGTCGGAACCCACGCGTTGGGTTGTGCTCTCGGCCGTCGATGTCACGCTGTCGGCGGCGGACGGGGTGCTGAGTTCGGCACTGGCACGGGACGCGCTGGCCCGGGTCGTGGCCAGCCCGCTGGCCGACGATGTGCTGCCGCGGCTGGTGGCGCAGACGATCGAGAGCCCGGAGGTCGAGCGGCTCGTCGTGCAGACGGTCGACAGCGCCGAGGTGGAGCGCCTGCTCGGGCGGTTGATCGACAGTCCGCTCGTCGACCTGGCCCTGGCCAGGGTGATCGACAGCCGTCTCCTTGACCTGATTGTCGCGCGGCTGCTGGAGAGCGATGGCCTCTGGGTTCTCGTCGACGAGGTGGCCCGCAGCCCGTCGGTGACGGCGGCGATCAGTCACCAGGGTGTGGGCTTTGCCAATCAGGTGGCCGGCGCGGCGCGTGAGCGATCCCGCACCGCCGACGATCGGCTGGAGCGTCTCGCCGCCCGGCTGACCCGCCGGGTCCCACGGACCGCGCCCCCGCCGAGCGGCGAGCCGGCCCCGGGTTCGTGATGGACTCCCGCGCCCCCTACGGCGGCATGGTGACGCGGGCGATCGCGATCGTGATCGACGCGCTGCTCATCAACGCAGCTGCGATCGCGGTGAGCGGGGCGGTGCTGCTGCTGCGCTCGATCTTCAAGTTTCCGAACGGACACCATGGGCTGGCGGTGACGATCGGGAGCGTCCTCTTCGCGGCGTGGGTGGTGGGTTACTTCGTCCTGTTCTGGACGACCACCGGACAGACACCCGGCAGCCGGGTCATGCAGATCCGGGTCACGGGTGTGGACGGGACGACACGGGTCGGGATTCGCCGCGCGCTCGTGCGGCTCGTCTGGATGGTGCTGTCGATTCCCTTCTTCTGGGGGTACGTTCCGATGCTCTGGACCCCGCGCCGCCGGACCATGTTCGACCTGGTCGCCGGAACGGTGGTCGTCGTCACACCGGCGGTCCCGGCGGTGCTGCCGATCGCTCCGGCTGCACGCGCCACTGTGCTGGCAGCGGGATCGAGCCACCCAGCACTGTCCCCCGACCGCGGACCGACCGGATCGTGAACGTGCCGCCCACCGCCGCCAGGCGATCCTTGAGATTTTGCAGACCCGTGCCAGGGGGCGTCGCGTCGACGTCGAAGCCCGATCCGTCGTCGGAGACCTCGAAATGGAGGTCTCGGTCCTGCCACACCGAGATCATCACGTGGGTGTCGGCTCCGGCGTGCTTGGCGGCGTTCTGCAGCGCCTCAGAGCACGAGAAGTACACGGTGGTCTCGACCTCGGCCGGATAGCGGCCGAGGCCGTCGGCAGACACCGTTGTCGGGACTGCCGCCGTCCGTGCTGCCGCGCTCAGAGCCTGCCTGAGCCCGGTGCGAGCCAGCAGGGGGGGATAGATGCCGCGGGCCAGCGAACGTACCTCGTCGATGGTCGCGTCGACGTCATCTTCCAGAGCGCGTAGCGACTGCGCTGCGCTGGGATCCC
>JBAWFG010000069.1:0-4940 GCA_049591655.1 Solirubrobacteraceae bacterium | reverse complement strand
GCATCGGCCTGCCGGGCGGCGAGCGCGCTGTGGTCAAGCGCCGAGGCGACGCAGTCGCCGGCGGCCCACACCCGTTCGCTTCCACAGACCAGGAGCGACCCGTCGACCTCGATGAAGCCCGCGGCGTCAGTCGCCACGCCCGTGATGTGGGGGCCGAGGACGGTGGGGAGCGAGATCAGCTGGTCAAACGCGACCGGTGAGCCCGCTCCGCAGTGCACGCGGATGCGGTCAGGCGGCGCGCCGGCCGGGTCGTCGGCCACGGCCGTCCCGCTGATGAACGTCACCCCGGCGTCGTCGAGCTCCTCGGTGACCACACGGGTCGCCTCGGCACCGAGCACGCCCAACGGTCGTTGCTCGGCGGTCAGGAGCGTGATCCGGGCACCGGTGCCCGCTGCCGTCCAGGCCAGGACGAGGGCCAGCTCGTACGCGGGCAGCGGCCAGCGTGCGCCCTCAGGTACGACAACGGCGACGGTGTGGGCCGTGCCGGCTCTGAGCCCGGAGATGATCTGGTCAAGGAACCCGGGATCGCCACCGCGCTGCCACACGTGGCCCTGACGGAGCGCCGGGACCTGTCGTGCCCCGGGGGTCAGCAGCAGGTAGTCGAACCCCACCGTGTCGCCATTCCGGGTGAGCACGCTGCGCTCTGACTCGCGGATCACCTCGGCGCGGTCCACGATCCAGGTGGCGCCGGCATGCGAGACGACGTCGGCGACCGCGAGCCGTCGCTCCGCCGCGGGGCGAAACAGGGAGTCCTCGCTCATCGGCCGGTAGCGGAAGTCACGATCGGGCGCGATCAACCGGAGCTCCGCGTCCGGGCCCAGCGCCTCACGCGCGTACAGCAATCCCTCCAAGCCGGCGGTCCCGGCTCCAACCACACAGATCACGGGTCCGCTCATACCGGGGTCGAAGCTACCGGCCGGGTGCGGGCCTCACCTCGGCGTCAATCCCCCGGTCTCACCGGTAGTCCTCCGCAATCGCTGGAATACCTGCGTGTCGAAGCCGCGGCGGACTGTGCGCGGCCAAGCGGTGATTGGCCGCAGAGACGTCGTCGAGCGAGTGCAGCAGGAGACAGCCTCTCAGGGGCGGTCAAACGTCTCGGCCATTCGGCCTTCCCACGCGTCGACCTCCTGGATCCGATACCCCTGCGCTCGGTGCCCCCGTCCGTCGGTCCAGTCGGTGTGATCGATGGGATATCCGGCGAGCTGGAGGGTGTAGACCGCTTGGGCAGGGGCTCTGACGCCGCGCGCACGCAGTTCGGCGACGGTCATCCCGCCGCCCGGTGCGTCTTCGAGCAACGCGAGCACGTGGGCGAGCTCCCGGTCTCCTGAGCTGTCGGACTGAAACGGCGGAGTGTGTTGGTTTATGGCGATACGGCCACCCTACGCCCATCCCGGGTCCGGCGGAGAGCCATTGTCCGTGCCTGGCCGGTAGGAACTACGGGTGCCCCGCCTGCCGCGGGCCGACCTGACCTGCCGCGGGCCGACCTGTCGGTGTCGCCGGGGTCAGGCAGCTGCAAACGTCAACTCTTGACCGCGGCGCCGACGCCGGTGGGCGTTTGCGGCTTGGGAGGCCGCAAACGTTCATCCCCGGAGCGCCTCCGCGGGGCGGTTGACGTTTGCCGCGTGGGTGGCCGTCAACGTCCACTCGCCGCCTGTGCGCGCGCGGAAGAGGACGTTTGCAGAGCCGACCGGACCGGCGCTCGGCGGCCGGTGGCCCTCCGGTCAGCCCAGCGCGTGGGAGAGCGCCGTCTCATCGCCGTGGTGGCGTCCCGGAAGAACGGCGGTGACGGTGGTGCCCTCGCTGGGGGCGGAGTCGATGCTGACGGTGCCGTGGAGCAGTTCGGCGCGCTCGCGCATGCCGAGTAGTCCGAAGCCATGGGTCTGGGCGTCGGGGTCGAAGCCACGCCCGTTGTCACGGATGGTGATGCGCACGGCATCTTCGTCCTCGGTTACCTCGACCACCGCGTGACTGGCCTGGCCGTGTTTGGTGGCGTTGGTGAGCGCCTCCTGGACGATTCGGTAGATCGCCGTTTCCATCTCCGGGAGGTGACGATCCGGCGCCCGCCCGTGCTCCCAGGCGAGGTCGATCGATACGTCGCTCTCCAGGCCGTTGCGGCCGAGACGCTCAACGAGGGTCTGGATGGCCGCCTCGGTGCCCAACTCATCCAGCGCGGCGGGTCGCAGGTCCGTGATCAGCGCGCGGAGGTTGGCGATATCCGTCTCGAGTTGGCTGATGGCCTGACGGGTGGCGTCGGCGATCGCCTCTGGCTCGCCGTTGCGCTCCGCGGCGGCCAGCAGCAGACGCAGACTGCCCAGCCCCTGCAGCGTCTCGTCGTGCAACTCTCGCGCCCAGCGGGCGCGCTCGGCCTCGGCGGCTGCTGTCCGCTGCCGGCGTCGATCGTCGGCCACCGATTGGGCCGTGGCCACTGCCGTCGCGGCGCTGGCAGCGAACGCCTCGAGAAGCCGCTCGTGTTCAGCCGTGAACCCACCCTCATCAAGTTGATCGACCGCGACGAGGACGCCGTAGGCGACGTTGCGAAACACGAGCGGGACGACCAGAGCATCGTGGGCCTGCAGTCCGAGCTGACCCAGGCCGTGCTGTTCAAACCGGGAGCGGTTGAGTTCGTCAGTCAGCCGCTGTGCGCGTCGTGAGCGCAGCGCTGCGCTGGCGACGGTGTCGGTGAGGCTGACCCGCCGGCCGATCACGCCATCCGGCAGGTCACCGGCGCCGGCGGCCACCGTCAGTTCATCACCCGCGCAGAGCTCGATCACCAGCGTCCGGGCGGACACGAGCGCGCGTCCCCGCTTGGCCACCAGTTCAAGGATGGCGCCCAGGTCGGTCTGGCCGCCCAGCGCCCGGGCGATCTGGATCGTGGCATCCAGCGCCGTGACGGCACGCTGCAACTCTGCTCGCTGCTTCTCGGCGTGTGAATAGCGGCGGGCGTGATCGATCGCCACCCCGGCGAACTCCGCCAGCAGCACAGCCGCGTCCTCGTCCTCCTGGGTGAACTCCAGAGCGTCGTGCTTATCGGTTAGGTACAGGTTGCCGTAGGGGCGCCCGGCAACCATGATCGGAACGCCGAGGAAGGACGTCATCGGGGGGTGCCCGACCGGATAGCCATAGGACTGTGGATGGCTGCCGACGTCGGGAATCCGCAGCGGCGTTGGGGTGCGGATCAGCTCGCCGAGCACACCCTGGCCGGTCGGCAGCGGCCCGATCCGCCGTCGCTTGGCGTCATCGATTCCCAGCGTCAGAAACTGCGAGAGCTCCGCGCCGGCCTCGTCCAGAACGCCCAGCGCCGCGTAGCGGGCACCCGTCAGTTCACGCGCCGACGCCAGCACCCGCTCAAGAACCAACTCGACATCAAGGTCGGCCAGAACGCCCCGAGCGATGGTCAGGACTGCCCGCGTACCCTGGTCCACGATCCCCCTCCGGTTAAAACACCGTCCCACTACCTGAGAGATTTCATATCAAATCTCGTGGCTGTGGTCGAACGCGGGTTGGTCGGCGTGGCGTTGTGGTCCGGGGCGGGGCCGTCCGACCGCCCCGCGACCGGACTAGCGCCTGAATCGCTTCTCGAAGGCGACCATCAGCCGGGGGTAGACCGCGGGCAACGCGCGGACGATGAGATCGACCACCTTGGCGTCGTTGCCGACCCGGACCCGGGAGCTGCCGGACTCGACCCCCTTGACAATCGTCTGCGCGGCGTCGGCAGGATCCATCCGCAGGAGCTTGTCGTTGTACATCCGCCGCCGGGCCTCGTCGGCATCGGTGATCGGTTGCCCGAGCGCCCGGGCGGCCTCCAGGGCGTTGTCGGCGATGCTCGTCCGGATGCCGCCGGGGTGGACCACGGTGACGCCGACAGGATGGCCGGCGTCGAGCATCTCGGTCCGGAGCGTCTCGGTGAATCCGCGCACGGCGAACTTGGAGGTGCAGTAGTGGCTCATCTCACGCTGGGCGAGGTAGCCGTTGAGGCTGGAGATGTTGATCACGTGCCCATCGCCGGAGGCGATGACGTGAGGCAGGAACGCCTTGGTGCCGTGGATGACGCCCCACAGGTTGACGGCAAAGACGCGCTCGTAGTCGGCCCATTCGGACTCCAGGACCGTCCGGGAGAACGCGATCCCCGCGTTGTTGTAGATCTGGTGCACGACGCCGAACTGTGCGGCGACGGCGTCCGCCCAGGCGACGACGGCGTCACGGTCGCTGACATCGAGTGGCTGGGCGTGGACCTCGACGCCGGCGGCTCGAGCGGCTTCGGCCGTGGCCTGGAGGCCGACCTCGTCACGGTCGGCGAGCGCCAGGCGTGCGCCGCGCTGGGCGAGGACAAGGGCGAGCGCGCGCCCGATGCCCGAGCCGGCGCCGGTGACGGCGCAGACCTTTCCGCGTATCCCGCTCATGCCGCGGCCTCGAAAGGCGCCGTGGTGGCGATCGCCGAGCGGCGCGAGAACCGCATCGCCGGGTCGTCGACCGGCCCGCGTCTGAGGTGCTTGACGTCCTCGTAGTAGCTCATCGCCAGGTGCCAGGGCGAGCGCGCGCCCTGGCGCGGGAGTTGGTCGATCGACCGCTGCACGTATCCGGCCGAGAAGTCCAGCAGCGGCCGGGTGTCCATCGTCGGGTCGTCGTTGACGGGGACCGCCTGGTCGAGCCCGCGGGCGTCCATGTGGGCCAGCAGCCGGCAGAGGTGCTCACAGACGAGGTCCACCTTCAGTGTCCACGACGAGTTCGTGTATCCGATCGCGAACGCGAAGTTCGGAACGCCGCTGAGCATCATTCCCTTGTAGGCCAGCGTGTCGGGCAGCGAGACCGGCTCGCCGTCGACGTCCAGCTGGGCGCCGCCGAAGATCTGGAGGTTCAGCCCGGTGGCGGTGACGATGACGTCCGCGTCCAGTTCGGCCCCGGAGCGCAGGAGCAGACCCCGCTCGGTGAAGGTCTCGATC
>JBAWFG010000068.1:0-6349 GCA_049591655.1 Solirubrobacteraceae bacterium | reverse complement strand
GACGTACACGAACAGCAGACCAAGGACGAATACCGCCCCGACCGCCGCGTACCAGACCCCCTGCATCGCCGCCTCCTTCCCGCGCACCAATGGTGGCCAGGAAAACGCGGATGCGCCGAGCGACGGGCTGCCCGCCACACAGCACCCTCAGCGCTGCGCGGCCCGCCGAACCGGGTCCGTTATGCCTTTCTCTGGGTTGGGACGGTAGCTATGTCTCCTCCTGCCGCCGCACCAAATGCCGACAACGAGAGGCGAGAGCGTTTCTCCTGGTGGACCTGACAGTAGGAACGGGAGCCGACCAAAGCAAGTAACCCGCTGGCCATCGCCGAGCCGCTGGAACGTCACGGCGTGTTGACCGATGAGCGCTGCCCGCAGCAAGCACCGGACGGATCATGACATACGAGACGTTGCGCCCTCGGGTCAGTCCAGCGGCTCGGCCGGATCGGTCAGCCCGCTGCCCGCAAGCGCCTCGCGCACCACCTGGTAGGCCAATCCGGGCGGGTAGCCGCGGCGGGCCAGCAGGTTCACCAGCCGGCGGGCCTGAGCCGACGGGTCGACTCCGCGCAGCGACCGCAGCCGCCGTTCCACCAGGGCCCGCGCCGCCGAACGTTCACTCTCGGGATCGATCTGGCCGACCGCGGCCTGCACGGTGGGCTCGGCCACCCCGCGCTGCCTGAGCTTGGTGGCCACCGCCCGCCCGGCCAGACCGCGCTCTCGATGCGCAGCTATCGCGAACGTGTCAGCCAACGCCTCGTCGTCGATGAGGCCCACCTCGGTGAACCGGTCGAGAACGCTGCGCGCCGCCTCGTCCGGTATGCCCTTGCGCTGCAGGGTGGCAGCCAACTCGGCACGGGTTCGTGCGCGCTGGGTGAGTGCGCGCAGGCAGATCGCGCGCGCAACTGACTCGGGATCCCCCGGGGGAGTCAGTTCCTCCTCCGGGGGGACCTCAGCGGCCATGACTCAGAAGTCGACCGGAGCAGGCAGGACGTCGATGGGTGCGCCCTCGTCCACCTTGGCGCCGACACCCAGCTTTTCCTTGATCTTCTTCTCGAGCTCGTTGGCCAGGTCGGGGTTGTCCCGCAAGAAGCTGCGGACGTTCTCCTTGCCCTGACCCAGCTGGTCGGACTCGTAGGTGTACCAGGCGCCGGACTTCTTGATCAGGCCCTGCTCCACACCGACATCGATCAGCGAGCCCTCGCGGCTGATGCCCTGGCCGTAGACGATGTCGAACTCCGCCTGCTTGAACGGCGGCGCCACCTTGTTCTTGACCACCTTGACGCGGGTGCGGTTGCCCACCGCCTCGCCGCCGTCCTTGAGGGTCTCGATTCGTCGTACGTCCAGGCGCACCGAGGCGTAGAACTTCAGCGCCTTGCCACCGGTGGTGGTCTCCGGCGAGCCGAACATGACACCGATCTTCTCGCGCAACTGATTGATGAAGATGGCCGTCGTGCCGGTGTTGCTGAGCGCGCCGGTGATCTTGCGCAGCGCCTGGCTCATCAACCGCGCCTGCAGACCCACGTGACTGTCGCCCATCTCGCCCTCGATCTCGGCGCGCGGCACCAGGGCAGCCACCGAGTCGATGACGATGACATCCACCGCGCCGGAGCGGATGAGCATGTCGGCGATCTCGAGCGCCTGCTCACCGGTGTCGGGCTGGCTGACCAGCAGCGCGTCGGTGTCGACACCCAGCGCCTTGGCGTAGTCCGGGTCCAGGGCGTGCTCGGCGTCGATGAAGGCCGCGATGCCACCGGCCGCCTGGGCGTTGGCCACCGCGTGCAACGCCACCGTCGTCTTGCCCGAACTCTCCGGGCCGTAGATCTCGATGACGCGCCCTCGCGGCAGGCCGCCGATACCGAGGGCGATGTCGAGGGCGATCGAACCGGTGGGGATCACCTCGATGGGGGCGGAAACCCGATCGCCCAGACGCATCACCGCGCCCTTGCCGTGCTGCTTGTCGATCTGCGCCAGGGCGACGTCAAGCGCCTTCTCCCGGTCGAAGCCTGCTGCCATTGCGGACACCTCTTCGTGAGTCGTGCGGGCGGTCGTCCGACGTACCCGATTGCTGGCGACGTTAGGACCGGCCACCGACAGAACCCGTGATTGCGGTGTCGTTGTGGACGACCGATCCCTCTGTGGACAGCAGCCTAGACGAACAACTGTTCGACAGGGAGGATGGGCGACGGCGTGTCGTGGCGCCTCACGCGCGGCGTTCCCAGGCGCTCCCGCAGGGCCCGCACCGAGCTCAGCGCAGCTGACCCGGCACGTCGAATTCCTGGCACACCGCGTGCCAGATCTCCTTGACGTCGACCCCTCGCGACAAGGCGTCGTCGATCGTCGAGCCGAGAGTCGGCAGCCGGTAGTCCGCAGCGACGCTGTGGGCATAGCTGTGGCCGAAGCGCGTCTCCATCCGGCGCCAGAACTCGGTAAGTCGCACGACGACCAGCCTAGGCATGTGCCACGCTGCCGCGATGCGCACGTCCGCCGACTGGTACGTCCAGCCCGTCCTGAGCGGCCGGCTCGTCCGTCTGGAGCCTCTCGCCGCCGACCACGCGCCCGGCTACCTGGCCGCCGCGGGAAGCGGCCAGGCGGCGGAGGAGACCTTCCGGTGGATGACGGTCTCAGCCCCGGCGACGCTCGACGAGGCACGCGAGCAGATCGCTGCCTCGCTCGCGGCACGCGCGCGCCGCGAGCGCCTGCCCTACGCCCAGCTCGACGCGGCCACCGGAGCGGTGATCGGCGCGACCTCGATCTACGACGTCCACCCGCCGCTGCGCACCCTCGCGATCGGCCACACCTGGCTGGGCTCGCGGTGGTGGCGGGCCGGGCACAACACCGAGTCCAAGCTGCTGCTGCTGACGCACGCCTTCGACACCCTCGGCGCCGCCCGCGTCGTGTGGCACACCGACATCAACAACCAGCGCTCCCAGACCGCCATCGCCCGCCTCGGCGCCAGGCGGGAGGGCGAGCTGCGTAAGCACCGCATTCGCCGCGACGGATCCTGGCGCACGACGGTGCAGTACTCGATGACCGATGACGACTGGCCGGGCGTCCGGGACCGGTTGACCGCGCGACTGGCGGCCGGCTGACCGCGCCATCGCGGGCCGGCCACCTGCCCGGGCGCCGGAGTCAGAGCCCACCCTGGACGGCTGACCGCACACCCGGTGCCCCGCCTCTGTCAGAGGAGGCGGGCAGACTGGAGTCATGACCCGGTTCTCCCCCGCCACCCAGGCCTGGCTGGACGGCGCGTTCCTCGCGCCGACGGCGGCCCAGGTGGGCGCGTGGGATGCCATCGCCCGCGGTGAGCACACCCTGGTCGTCGCCCCGACCGGCTCCGGTAAGACGCTGGCCGCGTTCCTGTCCGCCCTGGACCGGCTGGCCGCGCAGCCGATCCCGCCGGACCCGATGCGCCGCTGCCGGGTGCTCTACATCAGTCCGCTGAAGGCGCTGGCGGTGGACGTGGAGCGCAACCTGCGCTCGCCGCTGGCGGGGATAAGGCAGGCGGCCGCGCGCCTGGGGCTGTCGGCTCCGGACGTCGGTGTGGCGATGCGGTCGGGCGACACCCCGGCCGACGAGCGGCGCGCCTTCGCCCGGCGCCCGTCGGACATCCTCATCACCACGCCGGAATCGTTGTTTCTGCTGCTCACCTCGGCGGCGCGCGAGGCCCTGCGCGGTATCGACACGGTGATCGTCGACGAGGTCCATGCCGTCTGCGCCACCAAGCGCGGGGCCCACCTGGCGCTGTCCCTCGAACGCCTGGACGCGCTGCTCGACGCGCCCGCGCAGCGCATCGGGCTGTCGGCGACGGTCCGCCCGGTCGAGGAGGTGGCGACCTTTCTGGCCGGCGGACGCCCGGTGACGGTCGTGCAGCCACCCGTCGAGAAGGTCTTCGACCTGCAGGTGGTGGTCCCGGTCGAGGACATGTCCGCGCTGGGCGAGCCCACCGACGACCTCAGCGGAGCCGCGGCCGGCGCCCAGCGCCGCACCTCCATCTGGCCGCACGTGGAGGAGCGGGTGCTCGACCTGGTGCAGGCGCACCGCTCCACCATCGTCTTCGCCAACTCCCGCCGCCTGGCCGAGCGGTTGACCGCGCGGCTGAACGAGTTGGCCTCCGAACGGGCCGGCCTGTCCCTCGACGAGCCCGACCGGATGCCGGCCGAGGCCATCGGGCAGTCCGGCTCCGGCCGCCCCGTAGGCGACGTGGTCGTCGCGCGCGCCCACCACGGGTCGGTGTCCCGCGAGCAGCGCGCCGTGGTGGAGGAGGAGCTCAAGGCGGGGCGGCTGCCGGCGGTCGTCGCGACGTCCTCCCTGGAGCTCGGGATCGACATGGGCGCCGTCGATCTGGTCGTGCAGGTCGAGTCCCCGCCGTCGGTGGCCTCAGGACTGCAGCGGGTCGGGCGGGCCGGGCACCAGGTCGGCGCCGTCTCCCGCGGGGTGATCTTCCCGAAGTTCCGCGGCGACCTGGTCGAGTGCGCCGTGGTCGCCGAACGAATGCGCCAGGGCGCCATCGAATCGATGCACTACCCGCGCAATCCCCTGGACGTGCTGGCCCAGCACATCGTGGCGATGGTGGCCCTGGACACGCGCACCGTCGACGAGGTGGAGGAGCTCGTGCGCAGGGCCGCCCCGTTCGCCGGGCTACCGCGCTCCGCCCTGGAGGCTGTGCTGGACATGCTCGCCGGGCGCTACCCGTCCGACGCGTTCGCCGAACTGCGGCCGAGGCTGGTGTGGGATCGCGTCAGCGGCGAGCTGACCCCGCGCGGCGGCGCGCAGCGGCTGGCGGTCACCAGCGGCGGCACCATCCCCGACCGCGGGTTGTTCGGGGTGTTCCTGGCCGGAGCCGAGGGACCGGGGCGGCGGGTCGGCGAGCTCGATGAGGAGATGGTCTACGAGTCCCGGGTCGGCGACGTCTTCCTGCTGGGGTCCTCCTCCTGGCGCATCCAGGACATCACCCACGACCGGGTCCTCGTCACGCCCGCTCCCGGCGAGGCCGGACGCATGCCGTTCTGGAAGGGCGACAGCCCCGGCCGCCCGGCGGAGCTGGGCCGGGCGCTCGGGGCCTTCCTCCGTGAGATCGCCGCGGCCGAGCCCGCGGCGGCGATGCAGCGGGCGAAGGCGGCCGGGCTGGACGAGTGGGGCGCGGCCAACCTGCTCGCCTACCTCGGCGAGCAGCGCGCAGCCACCGGCCAACTGCCCGACGACCGCACCATCCTGGTCGAGCGGTTCCGCGACGAGCTCGGCGACTGGCGGCTGGTGGTGCACTCTCCCTTCGGGGCGCCGGTCAACGCACCGTGGGCGCTGGCCATCGCGGCCCGGCTGCGCGAGCGCTACGGCCTCGACGTGGCCTCGATGCACTCCGACGACGGCATCGTGCTGCGCCTTCCCGACACCGATGCCGAGCCGATCACCGCCGAGCTGGCCGTGTTCGATCCCGACGAGATCGAGGCGCTGGTCACCGCCGAGGTCGGCGGCTCGGCGCTGTTCGCATCGCGCTTCCGCGAGTGCGCCGCCCGCTCGCTGCTCCTGCCCAAGCGCGACCCCCGCCGCCGTGCCCCGCTCTGGCAGCAGCGCCAGCGGGCCAATCAACTGCTCCAGGTCGCCGGCGAGTTCGGCGACTTCCCGGTCGTGCTCGAGGCCATGCGCGAATGTCTGCAGGACGTCTTCGACGTGCCCGGGCTCGTCGCCCTGATGCGCGACCTCGCCGGGCGCCGGGTCCGGCTCGTCGAGGTCGAGACTGCCGCGGCGTCACCGTTCGCACGCTCGCTCCTGTTCGGCTACCTGGGCATGTTCGTCTACGAGGGCGACGCGCCCCTGGCCGAGCGGCGCGCCCAGGCGCTGTCGCTCGACTCGGCGCTGCTGGCCGAACTGCTGGGCGCCACGGACCTGCGCGAGCTTCTCGACGCCGACTCGGTGGCCGCGGTCGAGCGGGAGGTGGCCCGCCTGGCCGAGGACCGCCACGCCCGCGGCCCGGACGGAGTGCACGATCTGCTGCGTGCGGTCGGCGACCTCACCACCGCCGAAGCCCTCGCCCGCGGCGCCACGCCGCAGGACCTGGCCGATCTCGAGGCGGACCGCCGGGCGATCCGGGTGCGCATCGCCGGGCAGGAGCGGTGGCTGGCGATCGAGGACGCCGGCCGGGTCCGGGATGCCCTGGGGGTCGCCCTGCCGGTCGGGGTGCCGGAGACCTTCACCGAGCCGGTGCGTGACCCGCTGGGCGACCTCATCTCGCGCTACGCCCGCACCCACGGGCCTTTCCACGCCGACGGTCCCGCCACGCGGCTCGGGCTGGGCGTGGCCGTGGTCGGCGCGGGACTGGCGCGGCTGGTGGCGGCCGGCCGGGTGGTCCAGGGCG
>JBAWFG010000067.1:0-3309 GCA_049591655.1 Solirubrobacteraceae bacterium | reverse complement strand
CAGACGCGCTCGTGACCCCCGACGGGCGGCGGCTCCCTCGGACTTTCCTGAGAAAAGGATGAGAGTTACCTCATGTACGACGGTCACTGACACCCCGTGAGGGCCACCATCGCAGGACAAACCTGCACAAGGTTGGCAGGGGCAGCGTGATTGCCATCACAGAGCCCGGAAACCGCCCCCTGCGTTCACAGGATCGTCATTGCACTGATATTTGATAGATGCGATCCTGGCCGCCGGGGCCGGGCCCTCACTCTCCTACACACGGGGTTGCAGATGAACGTCGCCCTGGTCGATCTTGGCTCGCTGATGCTTCAAGCGAGCCGGCGCCCAACTGTGCTTCCAAATATGGGTCTTGTGCTGCGCTTTCCTGGGGCAGTGACACAGGCTGAGTTGGAGTCCGAGGCCGAGCGCCTCGCCTCCTCCCCGTTCGGGCTCGGACGGCGCCTGCGAGCGCCGCTGGTGCCGGGGGCCCGTCCCCGTTGGGTGGCCGAGGCCCAGCCGCCACCGGTCGCCCTGGCTTCACCCCGCGCCAGCGCGCGTGACCTTGGTGGGTGGCTGGCGGACGAGTTGAGCGTTCGTCACGATCCCGAGCGGGGGGCCGGCTGGCGCCTGGCGGCGACCCGTGACGTCGACGGCTCGACGGTGGTGGCCCTGACCCTCAACCACCTCTTCGGTACCGGCCGGGACATCGCCGCAACGCTGTACGGCGGCGAGCAGGTCATCAGCCCTGAGAACGGCGCAACCAGTGCAGCTCCGCTGTCTGACCTCGCCGATCAGTTCCGCGACTGCGGCGCTCGCCTGCGGCGGGGAACGATCGGGACGTTGCGCCTGGCGCGTGACGCCGCGCTGTTCCCGGTGCGCCGCCCGCATCACGGCGACCTGGTCGATATCGGCAGGCCGATCGCTGCCCTGCGTGATCGTGACCGCAGTCGCGGACGGCCGTCGCAGCGCCGGGTCGGTGCGACAGTGCGCGCCGCGCACCATGAGTTCGACGCGGCGGCGGCACGACACGGCGGCACGCGCACGACTCTGCAGCTGGCGGCGTCGGCGAATCTGCTGCGGGAGGCGAGGAGGACGCGGGGGACTCCGGCAGAGCGCCCGATCCGCCTGATCGTGCCCGTCGACCTCGCCGATCGCCGAGCGGTGCCCAAGGCGTCGGCGACCGTCGGACCGGTGATGCTCACCAGCGCCACCGTTGTGCTGCCGGGCGGGCGGCCCCGCTACGGGGATCTCGCTGAGGTGCGCGAGGAACTGCGCCGCGCGATCCAGCGCGCCGTCGCCGAGGTCGAGGCGACCGGGCGGGTGCCGGTGGCTCCCGGCGTCGTCGACGCGATGCGCCTGCTGCCGGATGCCGTCAGCTCGCGCGTGATGTTCGGCGTCCACGCTCACTACGACGGCGCAGTCTCAAATGTCGGCCCGCTACCGCCGGGCATCATGCGGATCGGCGAGCACGTTGCCACCGACGCGTTCCTCATGGCATTCCCGCTCGGCAGTGACCTCGCCATCGGGTTTGCCACCCACGACGACGTTCTCGCCATCGGCGCCGTCGCCGACCCGAGCCGGCTCGGCGCCGGTCCCCCCTTGCGTGAGCGGATCGCCGCCGAGCTCGAGCGGTGGGGGATCTCCTCCACCGCGTGGTGACCATCCCCCTGAACCCGGAGCATGAAATGAGCACTCTGACCAAGCCGTCATCCGCGGCGACGAGGCCCGCCGCAGGCACCGCCCCGGACGTCGAGATCCCACTCGTCGACTGGGGCAATCTGGCGTTGCGGGCCGGTCGGACCGGTCCGGTCCTGCCGCATATGGCGTGGCGGTTGCGGTTCGGCGAATCGATCGATGAGGCGACGCTCACCGCCGAGGTGCAGCGCCTGGCGGCGACCCCGTACGGACTGGGGCGCCGGATCGTGGCCCCGCGGCTGCCCGGCGGACGCCATCGGTGGCGTCAGGAGCGTCAACCGCCGCCGGTCAACCTACGGCCAGACCCGCTCAAGGGCGCTGACGCCGAGGCGGCGTGGCTTGACCGGGAGCTCGGCGTCCCACTTGACCCCGAGCACGACGCCGGATGGCGCATGAGCGCCGCCCCCACCGCCGACGGCGGGACGCTCGTCCTGATCGTCGTGCATCACCTGTTCGGCACCGGAGGGGGAATCGTCAACGCGCTCTATGGCGACGACGACGTGGACCCGGCGGTCGGCACGACCCAGACGCGTTTCTCGCCGGAGAACGATTTCACCGTCTGGCGGGAGGCCCGCGCGATCGGGGAGCGGTTCGGACTCGGGCTGCAGGCGACGGCGCAACTGGCTCGCTCGATTCCGGCCGCATGGGCGGGCCGGCGGCGCGACGCTGACGGGACGGTCGACCCTCGGGACCCGCGGCCCGTCCAGGCCTCCCGGGGCCGTGACCGGACGCGACGCCCGCCGTCGAACCTCCGTGTCGCGGCGATCGCGACGATGCCGGCCGCCGCCTGGGACACCTGCGCCGCCGAGCACGGCGGCAGCGGGACCACGCTGCTCGCCGCGGTGTGCGCCAACCTGCTCCGGCGGGCTCGGATCGCCCGAGGTGGATCCCCGGATCGCACGCTGCGACTGCTGCTTCCGATCGATCTCACCGACCGTGACGTCGCGCGGGTCGCTCAGCGCACATCGGGACCCTCCATGGAGCTGACCACCGCAGAGGTCGTCCTGGAAGGCGGTCCTCCCGTCCACCGCGAGCTCGCCACGCTGCGCGCGCGGATGAAGGCGGCGTTCATCCGCGACAGCGCCCAAGCGCCCACTGTCCGCGGGGCCGGCGATGTGATGCGACTGCTGCCCGAGGCTCTGACCTTCCGCGCCGCCGCACAGGCGGCGCTACGAATCGACGGCTGTGCCTCAAACGTGGGCGCCATCCCCCCCGGAATGCTGCGGTTGGGGCCGCACATCGCCGACGACCTCGCGATGCTCGGCTTTCCGATCGGCAACGAGACGCTCACCGGGCTCGCCCGCTATCGGGATCAGGTCGCCGTCACCGTCATGACCGATCCGGTTCGCCTCGGACCGGCCGCCGACCTGCGGTCATGGTTCGCCGAGGAACTGGCCGGCTGGGGGCTTGACGAGGTGGTTGGATGACGAGCGTTCCGCTCGACGGCCACGCCGCCATGTATGTCGCCGCCAGCCGGCGCCGGCATCCGCCGTGCATCGGGGTGGTGCGACGCTTCGCCGAGCCGATCGACGCCGCAACCCTCTCCGCCTATGCCGGCCAGCTGGCCGCCAACCCGCGCGGTTTCGGCCGCCGGGTCGTCTCCGCCCGGGTGCCGGGCGCGCGGCCCCGCTG
>JBAWFG010000066.1:0-5903 GCA_049591655.1 Solirubrobacteraceae bacterium | reverse complement strand
GCGCGTGTACTGGGTGATCCGCGCCTGCCCGACCTCGCCCTCCTTGGAGAGCTTCTCCAGCGAGGGGACGACGACCTGCAGCAGCTGCAGAATGATCGACGCGGTGATGTAGGGCATGATGCCCAGTGCGAAGATGGCGATTCGGCCCAGGCCGCCGCCGGAGAACAGGTTCAGCAGGCCGAGGATGCTGTTGCCGCCCAGCTGCTTCTGAATCTGAGCAACCGCCGCCGTATTGATCCCCGGCGCCGGGATGTGCGTCCCGAGGCGGTACAGCAACAGGATCCCGGCGGTGAACAGGATCTTGGTGCGGATCTCGCCGACCCTGAAAGCTCCGAGGATCGTCGTGATCATCTCAGCCGGCTCTCAGCTCTCGACGAGCTGGCAGGTGCCCCCGGCGGCCTCGATCTGCTCGCGGGCGGACTTACTGAATCCGTGCGCGTGGATCGTCAGCGCCTTGGAAATGTCGCCCTTGGCCAGGATCTTGACCGGCACGCCCTTGCGGGTGGCGAGGCCCTTGGCCTGCAGCGCCTCAACGGTCACCGAGGCACCGGCATCGAACCGCGCCTCCAGGTCGGCCAGATTGACCGGCTGGGTGTGGGTCCGGAACGGCTCGAACGGCATCGACTTCTTCATGTTCGGGCCGCGCAGCTTGCGCATCCGCATGTGGATCGGGTTCTGGCCGCCCTCGAAGCGCGCCCGTGACTTGGAGCCCGAGCGTGAGCCCGCGCCCTTCTGACCGCGGCCCGAGGTCTTGCCGGTACCCGATCCCTCGCCGCGACCGACGCGCTTGCGCGGGCGCCGGGATCCGGGCGACGGCTTGAGGTTGTGCAGGCCGATCCGCTCTTCTTCCTCACGCACGGGCGCCATCAGTTCTCCACCTCGACGAGGTGAGCGACCTTGGCGATCATCCCGCGGATCTGCGGAGAGTCCGAGACCTCGACGGTCTGACCGATCCGGCGCAGTCCGAGTGAGCGCAGAGTGGCAAGCTGGCGCTTGTCACAGCCGTTGCGTGACTTGCGCTGGGTGAGCTTGATCTCGCTCATGAGACGCCCGCCGTATCCGGCTCCGGCGCCTCGCCGGGAGCGTCGGCGACCGTGGCCGACCCGTCGGCGGCCTTGTCGGTCAGCCCGAGCACCTCATTGATCGAGAGCCCGCGGAGCGCCGCGACCTCCTCGGGCGTGCGCAGCGACTCCAGCCCGGCCATCGTCGCCTTGACGAGGTTGATCGGATTCTGGGAGCCGAGGCTCTTGGAAAGGATGTCGTGGATGCCGGCGAGCTCGAGCACGGCACGGACGCCGCCACCGGCGATGACGCCGGTACCGGGCGCGGCCGGCTTGAGGAACACCCGGCCGGCGCCGAAGATGCCGGTCGTCTGATGGGTGATCGTCGAACCGTGCTTGGGCACGCGATAGAGGTTCTTCTTGGCGCGCTCGACGCCCTTCTGAATCGCCACGGGGACCTCGTTGGCCTTCCCGTACCCGATTCCAACGACGTCGCGCTCATCGCCCACGACCACCAATGCGGTGAACGAGAAGCGACGACCGCCCTTGACGACCTTGGCGACGCGGTTGATCTCCACCACGCGCTCCTGAAGGTCCAGACCTGCTGCTGAGACTGTGCGATCGGCCATGATTTCGTCTGAGACTAGCGGCTCGGTGCAGCCCTAGAGCCGCAGTCCGCCCTCCCGTGCGCCCTCCGCCAGCGCCTTGACTCGTCCGTGGTACTGGTACCCGCCGCGGTCGAACACCGCGGTCTGCACGCCCGCTGCGACAGCGCGCTGCGCAAGCAGCTCACCGACGCGCTTGGCCTGGGCGGTACCGCTGAGGTCACGCAGGTCGGCCTCGGTCCAGTTGACCGCCGCCAGCGTGCGGCCGGCGTCGTCATCGATGAGCTGGGCGAAGATGCCGCGGTTGGAACGGAACACGGAAATCCGCGGACGCTCCGCGCTGCCCGACACCTTGGCGCGGACCCGGCGGCGGCGCTTGAGCCTCGCCTGGGGCTTGGTGACGACCGTCATGCTCGCTTACCGACCTTCCTGGCGACGTACTCACCCTCGTAGCGGATGCCCTTGCCCTTGTAGGGCTCGGGCTTGCGCTGCTTGCGGATGATGGCCGCGATCTCGCCCACCTGCTGCTTGGACGCACCACGCACGGTGATCCGGGTGGGCTGGGGAACCTCAAATTCGATGCCGTCCGGGGCCTTGATCGACACCGGATGGGAGTAGCCGAGCGCCAGCTCGAGGTCACGACCGCGCAGCTGAGCGCGGTAGCCGACGCCCTGAATCTCCAGGCGCTTCTCGAAGCCGTCGGTCACGCCCTGGACCATGTTGGCGATGAGCGTGCGTGTCAGCCCGTGGAGCGAGCGGTGCTCGCCACGGTCGGTCGGCCGCGAGACGAGAATCTGCTCGTCGACGTGCTCGACCTTCATGGCGCGCTGGATGCGCTCCGAGAGCTCGCCCTTGGGGCCGTTGACGGTGACGCGCTCGGGCTCGATCGCGATCGTCACTCCGGCGGGGACGGTGATGGGTTGTCTGCCAATCCTGGACATCGTGTTCCTAAGGGTTACCAGACCTGGGCCACGACTTCGCCCCCGACGCCCTGCTGGCGGGCTTCGTGGCCGGTCATGACGCCCCGGGACGTGGAGATGATGGCGGTGCCCATGCCGCCCTGGATCCGGGGAATGTGGGCATGGTCGACGTACCTGCGCTGGCCGGGGCGCGAGATGCGCTTGATCCCCGAGATCACCGGCTTGCGGTTGTCGGTGTACTTGAGCACGATCGTGATCTGCTCACCGGGGCGCCCGGGCACCGGCGGCTGGATCTCGTAGCCGTCGATGTAGCCCTGCTCCTTGAGGATCCGGGCCAGCTCACGCTTGAGCTTGGAGGAGGGGATCGCGACGTCGTGATGCTGCGCGTTGGCTGCATTGCGCAGCCGCGTCAGGAAGTCGGCGACGGGGTCGGTCATGGACATGATCGACCTACCAGCTCGACTTGGTCATGCCGGGGACGTAGCCGTTGTGGGCCAGCTCGCGCAGGCAGATCCGGCAGAGGCCGAACTTGCGGTAGACCGCGCGGGCGCGACCGCATCGCCGGCACCGGGTGTAGCCCCGGGTCTTGTATTTGGGTGTCCGCTGCTGGCGGACGCGTTGGGAAGTCTTTGCCACTAGTGCTCCTTTAAGCCTGGGTCACGGCGGGCTCGGCGACCGTCCGCGCGGCCGGGGCCCTGCCTTCCTTCGAAAACGGCATCCCGAGCGCCTCCAGCAGCGCGAACGATTCCTCGTCGCTGGCGGCGGTCGTCGTGATGGTGATGTCCAGCCCACGGACCTGATCGATCTCGTCGTAATCGATCTCCGGGAAGATGATCTGCTCCCGGACGCCCATCGAGTAGTTGCCGCGCCCATCGAAGGCGCGCGGGTTCAGCCCGCGGAAGTCGCGGATCCGGGGGATCGCCACCGACATCAGGCGGTCCAGGAACTCATAGGCGCGCTCGTTGCGCAGCGTGACGGCGACGCCGACCGGCATGCCCTCGCGGACCTTGAACTGGGCGATCGACTTGCGGGCCCGGCGGATGCTGGGCTTCTGGCCGGTGATCGTGCCGAGCTGCTCGGTGGCGGCGTCGAGGACCTTGGAGTCCTGTTTGGCGTCGCCGCAGCCCATGTTGACCGTCACCTTGACGATCCGCGGGGCCTGCATGACGCTCGAGTATCCGAAGCGCTGCACGAGCGCAGGCCGGATCTGCTCGAGGTATCGAGTCTTCAGTCGTGCGGTTTGAGTGGGTGCAGTTGCCATGCGGTCTGTCCTAGTCCAGTCGGGCGCCGCTGCGCTTGGCGACGCGCAGACGCTTTCCGTCCTCGATCTCGATGCCGATCCGGGTCGGCTTGCCATCCTTGGGGTCGATCAGCATCACGTTGGAGACGTGGATCGACCCCTCGCGCTCGATCACCCCGCCGGCCTGCTGGCCGGCCGCGGTCTGGGTCGGCCGCTGGTGGCGCTTGACGATATTGAGGCCCTCGACGTAGATGCGTTCCTTCTTGGGCTCCACGCGCAGCACCTTGCCGCGCTTGCCGCGGTCCTTGCCGCTGATCACGATGACCTCGTCGTCTCGGCGAATGCGAGCGGGCATCACAGCACCTCCGGGGCGAGCGAGACGATCTTCATGAAGTTGCGGTCGCGCAGCTCACGGGCCACGGGACCGAAGATGCGGGTCCCGCGCGGATTGTTCTGGGCGTCGATCAGCACGGCGGCGTTCTCGTCGAAGGCGATGTATGTGCCGTCCTCACGCCCGTAGGACTTCTTGGTGCGCACGACGACGGCGGTCACGACCTCGCCCTTCTTGACCGAGCCCTGGGGGCTGGCGGTCTTGACGGTCGCAGTGATCGTGTCGCCGACGCCCGCGTACCGACGGCGAGAGCCGCCACGGACGCGGATCACGAGGATCTCACGGGCGCCGCTGTTGTCGGCGACGCGCAGCCGAGTCTCGTTTTGAATCATTTCGCGCGCTCCAGCACTTCAACCAGGCGCCAGCGCTTGGTGCGCGACAACGGACGCGCCTCACGCACGGTGACGGTGTCGCCGGTGTGCGCGTCGTTGCGCTCGTCATGGGCGTGCAGGGTCTGCGAGGTCCGGACGATCTTCTCGTAGCGACGGTGGCGCCGGGCCACGTCGATGCGCACGGTGATCGTCTTGTCGGCCTTGTCGGATACGACGACGCCCTGGCGCACCTTCTGGGTGCCGGCCACATGGTCGCGCGCAGGGGTCGGCTCAGCACTCGGCCGAGCGGCGGCCTTGGCCCGCGCCTTCACGCGGCCCGCCTGGCGCTCCTTGGCCTTGGCGGCGCGCTGCGTCTGACGCTCGTCGTGGCGCTCCTGCGGAGTGCGCGCCGTCCGTGTCCCAACCTTGGCGGCCTTGGCCGCGCGGGCGCGCTGGCGGCGCTCCTTGGGAGGGAGCACGACATCGGGCTCCGCAGCCGGCGCAGGGGCAGCCGCAGGCGCCTCGCTCTGCGCGGCGTCGGTCTCCTGAACGTTCTGGGTTGTCTCGTCTTCAGCCATGTTCCTGTCTAACTCTGGGCGTCAATGTCTCGTAGGCGCGCCACGGTGAGGGCGCGGGCGACCTCGCGCTTGGCGCGCCGAAGGCCGGCGGTGTTGTCCAGCTCACCGGTGGCGTGCTGGAAGCGCAGACCGAACAGCTCGCGCCGCGCGGTGGCGATGTGCTCGCTCAGCTCCGTGTCGGAGAGATCACGCAGGTCCGAAGCTCTCATCACGCATCCTCTCGCAGGACGAACTTGGTGCGCACGGGCAGCTTGTGGCCGGCGAGGCGCATCGCCTCACGGGCAAGATCCTCAGGCACGCCCGCGAGCTCGAACATCACTCGGCCGGGCTTGACCACGGCGACCCAGCCCTCAGGCGACCCCTTACCGGAACCCATGCGCGTCTCAGCGGGTTTCTTGGTGAAGGGCTTGTCCGGATAGACGTTGATCCACACCTTGCCGCCACGACGGATCTTGCGGGTCATCGCGATACGGGCAGCTTCGATCTGACGGTTGGTCAGCCAGCCGGCGTCCATCGACTTCAGGCCGTATTCGCCGAACTGCACCTTGACCTGCCCGCGCGAGAGCCCGGCCCGCCGGCCGCGATGCTGCTTGCGGTGCTTGACACGTTTGGGGGACAGCATCAGCGGCCACCACCCTGGGCACCGCCCTGGCCACCGGGACCACGACCGCCGCCACCGCCGGGACCACGACCGCCGCCGCCCTGGCCACCGGGGCCACGACCGCCACCGCCGGGACCGCGACCGCCACCGGGACCACCCGGACCACGACCGCCGCCACCGCCGGGACCACGACCGCCGCCGCCCTGGCCACCGGGGCCACGACCGCCACCGCCGGGACCGCGACCGCCACCGGGAC
>JBAWFG010000065.1:0-8887 GCA_049591655.1 Solirubrobacteraceae bacterium | reverse complement strand
TGTCGAACTCACCGACGCGCCCACCCGAGGAAGCGCCGCAGCGCCACCGCGTCACGCTCAAGCGCGGCGGCGTCGGCCTTCGCCAACCCGGGAAACGGTGTCACCTCGATCTGGTGCCCGGAGTACCGCCACCCCGCGGCGGCCCGTCCGCGCACGAGCCCGAAGCCGCGGAACACGCCCCCGCTGACAACGGCCGGTTCACCGTCACCGAGCACGTCGTCGCGGGAAGTCCAGCCGAGCAGCAGCGGCTCAAAGGCGCCGAGCAGTCGCGGCGGGGGCAGCCGGGCGGCCGGCGGGCGTCCCGCCAGGTCGACGAGACCGCCGGGCAGCTGCTCCAGGCGGGAGGCGATGGCCTCCAGTCCGGCGCGGGCATCGCGCAACGCCAGCCCGGACCAGCGCGCGAGGTCGGCGTCGCACGCCGGACCGTGACCGGCGAGGTAGCGCCGGGCGAGCTCGGCCAGCGCGGCCTCCCGTGGTGGGACCGCGGTTGCCGAAGCCGGCAGCCAGTCGCGCACGAGCGCGAACGCGTGCTCACGCCCGGCCATCGGCCCGCGGACGATCCGCCCCTCGATCGATGCGCGGAAGATGAGGTGGATGAACGTCTGGCCGGCGACCGGGATCCCGGCGCGCTCCAGCGCGTCGCGCAGCGCGCCGCGGGTCTGCGGCCCGCGGTCGGCGATCGCGCGCTCGATCACGTCCACGCCCCGGCGAGCCTGATCGGGCGTCAGTCCCTCCTGACCGAGCCGGGTGGTCGAGGTCGTCATCAGCGGCGGCGTGGTCAGCGACTGCAGCAGCGCATAGTCCTCGGTGCGCACGAGGTGCAGCGTGCCGCGATTGAGCGTCGTGATCACCAGCGAGCGGCGTTCGGTCAGTTCATGGTCGACGTCGGCCGCGGTCACACCGCTGGTGCGGGCCCGGATCGCCAATCGCGCCGCGCGCGGGTCCTGGGCCTGGATCGCCAGCAGCCGTTCAGCCACCGCCGCCGGGTCACCGGCGCGCCGGCCGGCGAGCAGTTGCGCGGTCAGCCGCCGGGCGTGGACCGCCGCGGGGCCACCGCGCCCTGTCACCCGGCGCTCTGTCACCCCGCGGCCTGCGCGGCGAGCTGACCGCAGGCGGCGGCGATGTCACGGCCGCGGGTCAGGCGGACCGTCGCCCCGACCCCGTGGCTCTCCAGTTCCTCCCGGAAGGCTTCGATCGCCTTGGGGCTTGAGCCCTCATACGGCGAATCGGTCGGGTTGTAGGGGATCAGGTTGACCTTGAACATGCGCGGGTCGAGCACGTCGGCGAGCTGGCGCGCCTGGGCGTAGGAGTCGTTGACGCCGGCGAGCATCACGTATTCGACGAACACCATCCGGCGCTTGCGCTCGTAGTGGTTGCGGCACGCGGCGAGCACGTCGGCGAGCGGGTAGCGGTCGTTGACCGGCATGATCTCCGAGCGCAGCGCGTCGTCGGCGGCGTGCAGCGACAGCGCCAGGCGGATCGGCATCGGCTGGGCGGCCAGGCGGTCGATCCCCGGGATCCAGCCGACCGTCGAGACCGCGGTGTGGCGGTTGCCGATCCCGAGCTGGGGGAGGCGCTCGCACGCAGCGAGCACGTTGTCGAGGTTCATCATCGGCTCGCCCATGCCCATGAACACCGCATGGTCGACGTCGCCCATGCGCCGGAAATGCAACGCCTGGTCAAGGATCTCCGAGGCGGTCAGGTTGCGCCCGAAGCGCATCTGCCCGGTGGCGCAAAACGTGCAGGTCAGCGGGCAGCCCGACTGCGAGGACAGGCACAGCGACCGGCGCCCGTCGCGGTAGCGCATCAGCACGGCCTCCACCGGGCGCCCGTCGGCGGTCGTGAACAGCGCCTTGACGGTCCCGTCGGATGCGTGCGCCTCATGCTCCAGCGTCAGCGACGAGAACGGGACCGCGTCGGCCAGCGCCGAGCGCAGCGCCAGCGGCAGATCGGTCATGTCATCGAAGCCCTCGGCGCCCTGGGCGGCCCAGCGCCAGACCTGCCGTTCGCGGTAGGCGGGCTGGCCGAGATCGGCCAGCGTCGTGCTCAGCAGGTTGAGATCCATGCCCTCTATGGTGCCATCGCGATGCGACTCGCGAAATTCCTCGCCGTCTCCGGCGTCGCATCACGCCGTGCCGCCGAGGAGATCGTGCGCTCCGAGCGGGTCGCGGTCAACGGCGAGACGATCACCGATCCGGCCCGTGACGTCACCGAGCAGGACGCGGTCACCGTCGACGGCGTGGCGGTCCGCAGCGGCGCCGAGCGCGCGGTGTATCTCGTCAACAAGCCGGCCGGGGTCGTCTCGACCGCCCACGACCCCCAGCGGCGGCGAACCGTCGTCTCGCTGGTGCCGTCGCCGGCGCGGCTCTACCCGGTCGGCCGGCTGGACATCGACACCACCGGGCTGATCCTGCTCACCAACGATGGCGACCTCGCCCACCGGCTCACCCACCCCAGCTTCGAGGTGCCGCGGACCTACCGCGCCGTCCTCAGCCGCCCGCCGGTACGTGACCGGGCGCTGCGCTCCCTGCGTGAGGGGGTGCGCCTGGAGGATGGCCTGACCGCGCCCGCCCGCGCGCGCCGGGTCGCGCCGGACACGATCGAGCTGACGATCCACGAGGGCCGCAAGCGTCAGGTCAAGCGGATGTGCGAGGCGGTCGGCCATCCCGTGCGACGGTTGAGCCGGGTGTCATTCGGGCCGCTGGCGCTCGGCGACCTTGCGCCCGGCGCGCACCGGCGCCTCACCGACGCCGAGGTGAAAGCGCTCAGCCGCGCGGGGCAATGAGCGCCCCCGCGGGCCCTTAACCGGATCGCAATTCCCCGGGAAAACGTCAGACCAGGTACGCCCGCCACTATCTTCAGCACATGCGCGAGCCGCCCCGTCCATCCGACGTGCCCGTCGCGGTTGCCGCTTCCGGCACCCTGAGCGGCTCGACGCTTGCCCCCGTTGACGCGCCCGTGGCGCTGCCGTCGCTGCCGGCAACGCCGCGCCGGCGGTTGCCCCAACTGCACGTCGAACTCGGTCCGCGGGCGGGCCGGGTCGCGGTTGCGGCGCTCATCCTCGGCACGCTGATCATCGTCTCCCAGGCCTCATCGGGCCCATCGGTCCTCGTGCCCCGCGCGGGACAGCTGTTCCCCTCCTGGGAGGCGGGCCCGCTGCGCCTCATCAGTCACCAGCTGCTCGGCGACCGCCGCACGCTGGGCTACGCATTCAGCGGGATGCTGCTGGCAATGATCCTCGCCTACGGCGCTGCGCTCGCCGCCTGGCGGTCGCTGTCGATGCGCCTGATCGTGATCGCCGTCGTCGTGCTGCACCTCATCCTGCTGCTCAGCCCGCCGATGCAGCTCACCGACATCTTCAACTACCTCGGGTACGCGCGGCTCGGGGCGCTGCACCACCTCAACCCGTACACGCACACGATCCGCCGGGAGATGTTCGACCCGGTGTACACGTTCTCCAGCTGGCACAACCTGCGCAGTCCGTACGGGCCGCTGTTCACGGCGATCACCTACCCGCTGGCGTTCGTGCCGCTGCCGCTCGCCTACTGGACGATCAAGGTCGTCACGGTTGCACTCAGCCTCGGCTTCGTGGCGCTCGTCTGGCAGTGCGCGCGCCAGCTGCACCGCGACCCGCGGCTGCCGGTGGCATTCGTGGCGTTCAATCCCATCTTCCTCATCTACGAGGTCGGGGCCTTCCACAACGACTTCTTCATGCTCGTCCCGTCGATGGGCGCGATCTCGCTGCTGCTGGCCCGTCGTGACCGCAGCGCCGGGGCGGTGCTCATGCTCGGCGTGGCAGTGAAGTTCACGATCATCGTGTTGCTGCCGTTCCTGCTCGTCGGGGCCCGCACCCGCCGGCGGATCATCAACGTGCTCACCGGCGCCGGCACCGGGGCGGTGGTGATGGCCGCGCTCAGCATCTCGCTGTTCGGGCTGACGCTGCCCAACCTCGCCCAGCAGAGCGCCGTGCTCACCGGGACCAGCCTGTCCAACGTCGCCGGTCTGATCATCGGCATCGGCGGTGCGACCCCGCTGTTCCTCAAGCTGTGCGCGCTCGGGGTGGCGGCGGTGGTGGCCCACCAGTGCCTGCGCAACCGGGACTGGATCGCTGGTGCCGGTTGGGCGACGCTGGCGCTCATCGCCAGTCTCGGCTGGCTGATGCCGTGGTACGTCGTGTGGCTGCTGCCGCTGGCCGGACTGGTGGCGGGGGTGCGCCTGCGACAGGTGGCGGTGGCGCTCACCGTCTACCTGGTTCTGATGTTCATGCCGTGGACGAGCATCTACATGTCTGACCACAACATCAACCTGCTCAACACCCCGGCCGGCAACGCGGCCTCGTCACTTCAGAATAAGCTCGCCAACTAGCGCAGAGCCCGGTTTTATCGAGCTCTGCTTAGCTTCGGGCCCGTGCGTCTCCTGTCTCCGCTGGTAGTGCCTGCCGCCGGTCCCGCTCCGGTGACGGGGTCTGCGCCGCGGACACGGCGGCTGGACTGGTTCGAGATCGGCCTGCTCGCGGTGTTCGGCGCGTTCTCGATGTGGATCGTCGCGCTCGACCTCATCCACGCCCACGCCCACGGTCTGGTGTGGACCGGGACCGACGGCTTCTTCATCGTCGACCAGATGCAGTACCTGGCCTGGATCCAGTCCGCGGCCCATCACCTGCTCGTCTCCAACCTGTTCGTGCTGCGCGACACGCCGTCTGACTACTTCCAGCCGGCGATCCTCATCTCCGGGCTGATCAGCGCGCTCGGCGTGGCGCCGTGGCTGGCATTGCTGCTGTGGAAGCCGGTCGCCGTGATCGCAACCTTCCTGGCGATGCGCGGTGTCGTGAACCGCTGCTTCGTCGACGTCTGGCAGCGCCGCGCCGCGTTGACCCTCGGCGTCCTGTTCGGCTCCTTCAGTGTCGTCTACGGCACGTTCGGGATCGTCGGCGACATGATGCCGACCTGGCTGTCGTGGGGCTACCCGTTCGGGCTGATCGCGGTGGCGGTGATCGTGTTCTCGCTGCTGCGCTACGACCGCTCGCGCGCGGAGGGACGCCCGGACTGGGTCCCGGGCCTGCTCGGTGCGCTGGCCAGCACGCTGCACCCGTGGCAGGGCGAGACGCTGATCCTGCTCGTGCTCGGCGCCGAGCTCATGCACTGGCGGGAGCTGGCGCTGTGGTGGCGCACCCGCCAGTGGCGCCGGCTGGCGCTGCCGGTGCTGACCGTCGTCCTCACCAGCCTCCCGCTGCTCTATTACCTGCTGCTCGGCCACCTCGACCTATCCTGGACGCTGGCCCGCCAGGCGAGCAAGCACGCGTTCGCGCTCAGCTCGATCGCGCTCGGCGCGGCGCCGCTGGCGATCCTGGCCATCCTCGGGTACCGGGGGCGCTCGGAGAGCTTTCTGGAACTGACGCTGCGCGTCTGGACGCCGGCCGCGCTGCTCATCTACGTCCTGTCGGCGACCGGGCTGAGCGCCACTCCGCTGCACGCTTTTAACGGGATCACGATCCCGCTCGCGGTCCTGGCGGTCAAGGGCGTGGAGCGCACCCGCCTGCGCCTGATCCCGGGCGGTCGCTGGATCGCCGCCGCGGCGATCGCGGTGGGGGTGATCCCGGCCAACGTCTACGCCCTGTCCAGCGCCCACATCTACGTCAACCCAACCCTCGGCAACGCCAACTTCATCACCAAGGACGAGCGCGCCGCGCTCACCTACCTGGCCCGCGACAAGGACCCCGGCGGCGTGATGGCGCAGTTCTACCTCGGCGAGGTGATCCCCGCGCGCACCGGGCGCCGCACATTCGTCGGTGACTGCCTGTGGTCCGAACCAGCCTGCATGCCGCGATCGCTCACCGCCGACGCGCTGTTCGAGGGCCAACTCTCCAAGGCAGCGTCGCAGCGGTTCGTGCGCCAGAGCGGCGCCCGCTTCCTGCTGGAGAGCTGCAGCAAGCAGGTCGTCGACCTCACCGACAAGCTCGCCCCGATGATCACCGACATCCGCCACTTCGGCTGCGCGACCGTCTACGAGCTGGGGTCGGCGTCCGCGCCGGAGGGACCTCTGGCAGAATTGCCACCCCATGCGGTTGTTCGCGCTCCGAGGCGCCAATAGCGTCGAGGCCAACGAGGCGAGCGCGATCCTGGAGTCCACCACCGCGCTCATCCGTGAGCTCATCGACCGCAACTCCCTCACGCCGGAGGCGATGGTGAGCTGCATCTTCACGCTCACCGACGACCTCGACGCCGAGTTTCCGGCGGTCGCCGCCCGGCGCCTGGGCATGGACCGCGTACCGCTGCTGTGCGCCCGGGAGATCCCGGTCGCCGGCTCGCTGCCACGGGTCATCCGGCTGATGCTCCACTACTACGCCACTGAGGACCACGAGCCCAACCACGTCTACCTCGGCGCGGCCCGGGCGCTCCGCTCCGACCTCGACGCGGCACAATAGACCGCTATGGCGATCGAGTTCGGAGAGCGCATCCGCCGGATCCCGTCGTACCCGCTGGCCGCGGGCTACGACCTGGGCGCCGACATGGCGATGCTGGCGTCCAATGAGTCGTGCTTCGGGCCCCCGGCGGAGGTCATCGCCGCCGCCCAGCGCGCGCTCGGCGGCGTGCACCGCTATCCCGACCCGTCCTACAGCGCATTGCGCGGTGCGCTGTCTGATCGCTACGGGGTGCCGCGGGAGCACATCGCGATCGGCAACGGCTCCTGCGACATCCTGCTGTCGGCCGGCGAGGCGCTGCTGGACCCCGGCAGCGAGATCGTCTACGCGTGGCCGGCGTTCAGCGTCTACCCGCACCTGGCCGCCGCCTCGGGGGCGCGAGCGATCGAGGTGGCGCTCGATGACGAGGATCGTCACGACCTTGATGCGATGGCGGCCGAGATCACCGTCGCCACGCGCCTGGTGCTCGTCTGCAATCCCAACAACCCCACCTCGACCTCCCTGTCGCTCGAGGCGGTCGCGGCGTTCTTGGAGCGGGTGCCGCGCCATGTGTGCGTGATCCTCGACGAGGCCTACTGCGAGTTCGCGCTGGCGCTCGGGGACACCTACGCGTCGGTCGACCTGCTGCGCCGCTTCCCCAACCTCGTGCTGCTGCGGACGTTCTCCAAGGCCTACGGGCTCGCCGGGCTGCGGGTCGGCTACGCGCTGTCTGGCAGCGAGGAGTTCCGCGCCGCCGTCGACCAGGTGCGCCAGCCGTTCTATCTCAACATGGCCGCCCAGGCCGCCGCGGTCGAGGCGCTGCGCCATCAGGACGAGGTCGAGCGCCGGGTCACCCACACCGTCGCCGCCCGGGTGCAGATGAGCACGGGCCTGCGCGAGCTCGGCCTGTGGGTCGCCGAGTCTGACGCCAACTTCATCTGGACCCACCTGCCCGAGGACGCCGACGAGGCGGAGGTGATCCAGGGCCTGGCCGCACGGGGCGTGCTGGTCCGGGCCGGGACCGCGCTCGGGCGCGCCCGCTCGCTCCGGGTGACGATCGGCACCGACGCCGAGAACCGGCGCTTTGTGAGCGCGCTGGGAGAGCTTCTGTAGTGGGCGTGAGCGTCGGCGTGCCGGCGCACCGTCGCCTCCACCGTGCCCGGCGGCCACGGCTCAGCCGCGGCTGGGGGTTGGTCGCCCTGCTCACCGCCGCCGTGCTGGCGGTGTCGGCGCTGATCGTCGTGCTGACCGGCATCCGCCCGTCCTATGACGGCTACGGCTTCCTGGTGTGGGGCCGCCAGGTCCTGCACTGGAAGCTCAACACCGACGGTGCCCCGAGCTGGAAGCCGCTGCCGTTCCTGTTCACGCTGCCGTATGCGGTGGCGGGTCAGATCCAGATGTGGCTGTGGATGGTGACCGCGGTCGCCGGAGCGGTCGGCGGCGCCGTGTTCGCGGCCCGCGTCGCGTTCCGGCTCACCGGCCCGGCGCCGCGCCGGGCCTGGGCGCCCTACGTTGCCGGCGTGTTCGCCGGGGTGGCGGTGCTGGGGATCGGCACCTATTCGCATCTGGTCCTGATCGCCAACTCCGATCCGCTGATCGTCGCGCTGTGTCTGGGGGCGATCGACATGCACCTCAGCGGGCGTCCTCGGTGGGCGTTCGCGATGCTCGTGCTCGCCTCGCTGGGGCGGCCGGAGGCGTGGGCGTTCGCCGGGCTCTATGCCGTGTGGGCGTGGCGCGCGGTGCCCGGCATCCGGATCATGGTCGTGCTCGGCCTGGCGCTCATCCCGGCGTTCTGGTTCGCGATCCCGGCGCTCACCTCCCATAGCTGGTTCATCTCCGGCGACCTGGCGCTCAACCAGGCGACCGCCATCCACGGCAACAAGATCGCGGGGGTGATCAGCCGGCTGCGCAGCCTCTATGAGCTGCCGATGCAGTTGGCGGTGCTGTGCGGGATCGCGATCGCGGTCTGGCGCCGGGACCGGGTGACCCTGGCGGTCGCCGGGGCCGCGGTCGCGTGGGTGGTGATCGAGATCGCGTTCGCCTTCCACGGCTGGTCGGCGGTCGCCCGCTACATGATCGAGCCGGCTGCGGTGATGGTCGTGATCGCCGGAGCCGCCGTCGGCTGGCTGCTCGCCGCCGTCCCGCGGCCCATCGCCCTGCGCTGGCTGGGACCGGCCGCGGTACTCGTGCTGCTGGTCACGCTTGCCCCGGCCGCCCGCACGCGGGTGCGGGCCACCCATGCCGAGATCGTCCGCGCCCGCGTCTCGGCGCGGCGCATCGACCGCCTGCAGGACGTCATCGACCGCGACGGGGGCGCCCGCCGGATCCGCTCCTGCGGCCAGCCGGTCTCCCAGATCGGCTACCAGAGCACGATCGCGTGGGAGTTGCACATGAACGTCGGCAACGTCGGCTACAACCCCGGCCACGCGATCCGGACCGGTAAGCCGATCGTCGTCTTTCGCCCCCACAAGCTCGGCTGGCAGGTCC
>JBAWFG010000064.1:0-4362 GCA_049591655.1 Solirubrobacteraceae bacterium | reverse complement strand
CGCTTGAGCTGGGCCCGCCGGCTGCGAATGTCGTTGGCGCGCTGAAGCGCCTCCATCCGTTGCACGAGGGAGCGCTCCGGCGCGGCAAGCGGCTTGGAGAACGATTCACTGACCGGCGGCATGGGCGGCGACTATACATCGTGGAGCGGGGCGATCAACCCCAGACCGCCCAATTCGACTCAAGCTCAACTTGAGCTTCAGCATTATCGAGCCTGGTTTCGACAATGTCCTGTGTTTGCAGGCTCTTTTATCCGGTAATCCCAAAACGTTGAGACTGGTGCACGAGGGTCGATGGCGCTTGCACCGGAATGTTGTTCGTAGCAGGGAGAGCCGCCAGTTCTGCGGCGATCCGAGCCCCCGCAGCGGGGTCGCGGAAGCTCTCGGTTCCGACCGCCACCAGCGTGGCTCCGGCGGTCAGGAGGTCGTGGGCATCCCGACCGCTCGCCACTCCGCCCATCGCCACCACCGGAATCGCGACCGCGGCTGCAACCGACTGCACCTGGGCGAGCGCGATCGCCCGCACCGCGGGGCCCGACACGCCGCCGGTGCTCCCGCCCAGCCACGGCCGGCCGGTCCGGGGATCGAGCGCCATGCCGCGCAGCGTGTTGATCAGCGAGATCGCATCGGCGCCCGCCTGCTCGGCGGCCAGCGCCACCGCCGGCACGTCGGAGGCATTGGGGGTCAGCTTGACGATCAGCGGCCGGTCGGTGAGCCCGCGCACCGCCTGCAGCAGCCGCGCCACCTCGCCCGGATCGGCACCCATGACCATCCCGGTCTCGACGTTGGGGCACGACACGTTGAGCTCCAGTGCCGCCACCTCGTCGCGCTGTGAGAACGCCGACACCAGCCGGGCGACCTCGTCGCGGCTGAACCCCATCACGTTGACGATCAGCGGAACCGGGAGCGCAGCCAACTCGGGCAGGTCGTGGCTCATATATCCGTCCAGTCCCTTGTTCGGCAGCCCGATGGAGTTCATCAGTCCGGCGGGCAGCTCCCACAGCCGCGGCGGCGGGTTGCCCTGCCGCGGCTCGACCGTCACGGTCTTTGAGACGAAGGCGGCGAACGGGAAGCGCTCGGTCAGAGCGTCACCGAACGCGCGGCGAGCGGCGATCGCGTCGAAGGTGCCCGATGCATTGATCACGGGGTGGGCGAGCTCGATCCCGCAGAAGTCGACCGGGCGCCTCAATGTCCCGCCCCCGGAGTGAGCGCCGTCTCCAGACGGGCGGCGTCGACCACGGGACCGTCGACGCACAGCCGGATGTAGCCGTCGACCGTCGGCACCACGCAGCCGAAGCACGCTCCGTAGCCGCACGCCATCCCGGACTCCAGCGCGAGCTGGGCCGGGACGCCGCGCTCGGCGCACAGCGCCCGGATCGCCTCGAGCATCGGCGGCGGCCCGCAGGCATAGACCTCGGCGTGCGCGTCGGCGTCAAGCTCGGCGGCGAGCAGGTCGGTGACCAGGCCGTGGTGGCCGGCGCTGCCGTCGTCGGTGGCGACGCGGGCACCCGGGATGAGCCCCGCTCCAGCGACGTGGACGGCGTCACGGAAGCCGAGCAGCACGGTCGTGGCTGACGCGTCGGAGTCGGCCAGGATGGCCAGTGGCGCGATCCCCACCCCGCCGCCGACGAGCACGGGCCGCCGTCGGTCCCGCGCCGGCGCAAAGCCGACGCCGAGCGGGCCCAGGATCACCAGCTCAGAGCCCTCCTGCAGCTCACAGAGGCGATCGGTGCCCGGGCCGACGTCCTCGATCAGGAACTGCAGCTCCTCGCTCTCAGCGGGCGCGCGCAGGACGCTGAACGCCCGCGGCAGGTATGGGCGCTGGCCGTCGCCTCCCCCCCACCGCTCGCTCGCGCGCAGCATGTAGAACTGCCCGGCCTCGGGCCGCGGCCCCGCCGGATCGGCGCACCGCAGCACGGTGTAGGCACCGTGGCGCTCACGGGCCGTGACCGCGACGGTGCGGGCTCCGAACGGTGCCTGGACCCGGTCGGCGACGGCGCCGGCGGCGCCGCTGCGGCGGTGCGGCGCCTCCGGCTCAGCTGACACGGGATCCCGGGCTGACCGGCGGCGTGCGGTGCAGCTCCTGCAGGGAGACCACCGTGGGCTCGCCGCGGCGTCCGGAGATGATCGCGCGGGCCGCGGCCAGGCCGCCGGACATCGTGGTGATGCACGGGATCCCGCGGGCGATCGCGGCCGAGCGGATCTCGTAACCGTCGGTCCGCGCCCCGGTCCCGACCGGGGTGTTGATGACGAGGTCGACGGCCCCGCGCTCGATCCAGTCCACGACGTGGTTTGAGCCCTCGTTGAGCTTGTTGATCCGGATCGCCGGGATCCCCATCCGCCGCAGCGCCTGCTGGGTGCCGCGGGTGGCGATGATCTCGAAGCCCAGGTCGTGCAGGAGGCTGGCGATGGCTATCGCCGCCGGCTTGTCCTTGTCAGCGACGGTGAGGAACACCGTGCCCTCGTTGGGGAGCTGGGCCCCGGCGGCCGCCTGGGCCTTGGCGAACGCGGTCGGGAAGTCGGGGGCGATGCCCATGACCTCGCCGGTGGAGCGCATCTCAGGGCCGAGCAGTGCGTCGGCGCCGGCGAAGCGGTTGAACGGCAGCACCGCCTCCTTGACGCACACGTGGCGGCAGGTGCCCTCCGCGGGCAGATCGAGGTCGGCGATCCGCTCGCCGAGCATCAGCCGGCAGGCCAGCTTGGCCAGGGGCCGGCCGATCGCCTTGGACACGAAGGGCACCGTCCGCGAGGCCCGCGGGTTGGCCTCGATCACGTACAGGCGGTCATCGCCGCGGATCGCGAACTGCACGTTGAGCAGGCCGACGACGCCGAGGGCGCGGGCGATCCCCGTTGTCTGCTCACGGATGCGCTCCAGCATGTCGCCGCCGAGTGTGTGCGGGGGCAGCACGCAGGCGGAGTCCCCGGAGTGGATCCCGGCCTCCTCGACGTGCTGCATGATCCCGGCGATCCAGACCTCCTCGCCGTCGCACAGCGCGTCGACGTCGACCTCGATCGAGTCCTCCAGGAACCGATCGAGATAAATGGTGGTGCCGGTCGGCGCCCCGACACGCTCCAGGTAATCCTGCAGGCCGTCGACGCTGTAGACGATCTCCATCGCCCGGCCGCCGAGCACGTAGCTGGGCCGCACGAGCAGCGGGAAGCCGACCTCGGGCGCGCGGGCGAGCGCCTCCGCGGCGCTTGACGCGGTGGCGTAGGGCGGCGCCGCGTAGCCGAGCTCGTCGAGCAGCGCGCCGAACCGCGACCGGTCCTCGGCGAGGTCGATCGCGTCGATGCTCGTGCCGAGGATCCGCACGCCGGCGGCATCCAGGCCCGAGGCGAGCTTGAGCGGGGTCTGGCCGCCGAACTGCACGACGACCCCCTCGGGCTGCTCGAGCTCGCACACCGCGAGCACATCCTCGAGCGTCAGCGGCTCGAAGTAGAGCCGGTCCGAGGTGTCGTAGTCGGAGGAGACCGTCTCGGGGTTGCAGTTGACCATGACCGCATCCCGGCCGAGCTCCCGCACCGTCTGGGCGGCGTGCACGCAGCAGTAGTCGAACTCGATCCCCTGACCGATCCGGTTGGGCCCCGAGCCGAGGATGACGACGCTGCGCCGCGCCGCGTCCGGGCCGACGCCGGTCACCTCGTGGCGGGGGGTGGGCGGGTTCGTGTTCTGGGGGCGCTCCCAGGCGGAGTAGAAGTACGGCGTCTCGGCGGCGAACTCGGCCGCGCAGGTGTCAACCGCCTTGTACGTCCGCTCGCCGGAGAAGGCGGCGTCCGGATCGGCGACCAGCTCGGCCAGCTCGGAGAGGAACCACCGGTCGATGCTCGTCCGCCGGTGGACCTCCTCAATCGACGTGCCGCGGCGCAGCGCCTCCAGGAGGTGATCGAAGCGCTCGGCCCCGCCCATCTCCAACAGCGTCAGCAGCGCCTCGTCATCGGCCGGTGACACCGCCCGGGTGTCGAGCTCCCGGGACCGCAGCGCCTTGGCGAACGCCTGCTTGAACGTGCGCCCGAGGGCCATCGCCTCGCCAACCGACTTCATGTGGGTCGTCAAGTCGGACTGGGCGCCGGGGAACTTCTCAAACGCGAACCGCGGCCACTTGACGACGCAGTAGTCGATCGCCGGCTCAAAGCTGGCGGGCGTGGCCCGCGTGATGTCGTTGGGGATCTCCTGCAGCGTGTAGCCGACGGCCAGCCGAGCGGCGATCTTGGCGATCGGGAAGCCGGTCGCCTTGCTCGCCAGGGCGCTGGAGCGCGACACCCGTGGGTTCATCTCGATGATGACGATCTCGTCGGTCTCTGAGTTGACCGCGAACTGGACGTTGGAGCCGCCGGTTTCGACCCCGACGGCCCGGATCACCTTGA
>JBAWFG010000063.1:0-6188 GCA_049591655.1 Solirubrobacteraceae bacterium | reverse complement strand
GCGTCGATCCCCTCGGCGGCGAGCGTCTCGGCGGCCTGCAGCGCCTTGCCGACCGTCCAGCCGGTGGCGACGATCGTCACGTCGGCGCCGGGGCGGCGGATCGCCGCCTCGCCCAGGGGCACGAGGTACTCGCCCTCCGGCACGTCGCCGTGCTCGAGCACGAGCAGGTAGTGCATGAGGTAGACGACCGGGTTGTCGTCGCGGACCGCCGAGGCCATCAGGCCCTTGGCGTCGGCGGGCGTCGAGGGCAGCACGACCTTGAGGCCGGGGATCCCGCAGAACATCGTGTAGATCGAGCCGGTGTGCTGACCGGCCCACCCCGCGGTGAATCCGTATCCGGCCTTGAGCACCAGGGGGACCTTGACCCGACCGCCGCTCATGTAGCGCAGGCGCGGGGCCTCGTTGACGACCTGGTTCATCGCCACCAGCATGAACTCGGACATGAGGAGCTCGACCACCGGCCGGTAGCCGGACAGCGCCGCGCCGACGGCCATGCCGATCTCAGCGGTCTCGGAGATCGGCGACACCCGGATGCGATCCCGGCCGAACGCCTTGACGAGCGGATCCTCGTCACTGGGGGCGACGTCCTGGCCGTAGAACAGGACGGTCTCGTCCCGGGCCATCTCCTGCTGGATCGCCTCGTTGACCGCGGCGATGTAGGGAATCTCTCGTGCCATCGTTGTGCTCCTCCGGGCGTTACGCGTAGACGTGGTTGAGGGCCGCTTCCGGCTCGGGGAATGGGCTGTCGAGCCCGAACTGCACGGCCGCCTCCATCTCATCGCGCGCCGCCGCGGCGATCTCGTCGGCCCGTTGCGCATCGAGCGTGCCGTCCTTGACCAGGCGGGCGCGGAACCGGGGGACCGGGTCGCCGCGCAGCGCGGCCTCGTACTCCTCGCGGTTGCCGAACACCGTGATCGCCTCGTGCTCGGGGTAATGGAGGGGCACTCCGGGCGGCGCGATCAGGTTGCCGTGGGCCGACAGCCGGTACACCTTTGACTCCACCAACGTGGGCCCGTCGCCGCGGCGGGCCCGCTGCACCGCCGTGCCAACCGTCTCATACACGGCGACGGGATCACCGCCGTCGATGGTGACGCCGGGCATGCTGTAGGCCTTGGCCTTCACCGACAACGGCTCGCCGGCAGCCGCGTTGGCGTCCTCCTGGTCAGAGCGCGTCGCGACGTTGTAGTTGTTGTTCTCCATCACGTAGACGACCGGCAGCTTCCACAGCGAGGCCAGGTTGAGCGACTCGTGGAATGCGCCCTGCTTGGAGGCTCCGTCGCCGAAGAAGCACAGGACGACCTGTCCCTGCTTTCGGATCTGCGCGGCGAACGCGACCCCGGTGGCCTGGGGGATGCCCTGCCCGACGATTCCCGACGTGCCCATGAAGCCGACCTCGGGGTCGACGAGGTGCATCGAGCCGCCGTAGCCGCCGCACAGACCGTCGGTGCGGCCATAGATCTCGGCCATCATCGCCTTCGTGTCGGTGCCGAGTGCGATCGGGTAGCCGTGACAGCGGTAGGTCGCCATCATCTGATCTCCGGGCTCCATCGTGGCCAGCGAGCCGACGATCGAAGCCTCGGCGCCGTCAGCGAGGTGGGTGTGGCCGCGAATCACTCCGGGGTGCTCCTCGAACGTGCGCTTGACGCGCTCCTCAAACTCCCGGATGCGGACCATCTGATCAAAGATCCAGATCAGTCGCTCGTCGCTCAGTTGCGCGGTGCTCATCCTCGCTCCTCTCACGCCACGCCGGCAGCAAGCTGCGTCGCGGCGGTCTCGTATGCCCGTTCGAACTCCTGGTCGATCGGCAGGCTGCGCAGCTCCGCCGACAGCACTTCGACACCCCACGGCTGGTCATAGCCGGCTTCGCGCAGCGCCGCCACATATCCGGGGATGTCGAACTCGCCCTCCCCGGGCAGGTTGCGGTGGTTGATCACCTCGTCGACCGGGTCCTCCATGTCGGCGTAGTGCCCGTCGGAGAGCTCGACCCAGGCCAGGTACTCGCTGGGGATGCGCTCCATGGTGGACGGTGCGATCGCGAGCTTGCTCATGTGCCAGGTGTCGATCGCCAGGCCGCCGTTGCGGCGTCCGGCGTCGGTGACGAGCTTCACCGCGCTGTCGAGCGTGTTGACGTTGACGTCGAACGGCATGAACTCGTAGGCGACCCGCGCATCCGTGTGCTGCGCCGTCTCATCGCACAGCGCCGCAAACTCCCCGGTCAGCCGTTCGGGCTCGCACGGCGTCCCCGGGATGTTGCCGACCTTGATGTGATGGGCGCCGAACGCGGCGGCGGTCTGCAGTAGCAGCGGCTTCAGCGCATCGGAGGCTGCGCGCTCCGGTGTCCCGGGCGCCGCGAAGAAGTCCGCGAGGAACTCGACCTCCAGATAGCGCAGCCCGGCATCGTCGAAGATCCGCTTCATCTCGGCGAGACTGCGCGTCTGGAGCTGGTGCGCCACATCGGCGTGCCACAGACCCAGACCCGCAAAGCCGGCGCGGGCGGCCTGCTCACAACGGTCTGCCCACTCAAACAGGCTCCACTCCCGGCCGTAGTGCACGTCAACCGGCCCGCTCACCGTCCAATAGCAGGCGATCAGCTCCGTCTCGGCCACCCCTCGCTCCTTCCCTCGTTGCAGGAGACGGGGATGACGCTACGCCGTGGCGCAGCCGTCGTCCAGTCCGGCAGCGCAGGGCTTCTTGCCGATCAGCGCGCTGCGGATCTGCTTGAGGCGGGCGCGGCCGGCGTCAGGTGAACCGGGCGGCGATCTGGTCCAGCGCCGTCACCAGCTCGGCGGTCGCCGACAGCCAGGGCGAGTGGTCGGTGTCGATCTCGATAACCGGGTCACAGCCGGCGGCGCTGTACATGCGGCGCTGGAGCGGCGGCCGGATTGCGCGGTCCTGCAGGCAGGAGATGTAGGCGCGGGGAAGCGCGTCAAACGCGGTCGTGTCCTCGCCGGGCTCAAACGGTTGGGTGAACGGGACGACCGGTTGGCGCCCGCGCAGCGGCAGCGCCCATGCGACCTGGGCCGGTGTACAGCAGTGATACAGGGCCTCCGGGGCGGCCTCGGGGGGCATCATCGCCGTCGGTGGGTCGCCGTCGACGACGATGTTGGCCTGGACCGCGTCGCCGGCGGCCTCGGGCAGCCGGGTGATGTCGAGCAGGCTCTGGCCCGGCTGGGGGAGGAAGGCCGAGATGTAGATGAGCCCCGCCAGGCGCTCCGCGCAGGTGGCGGCGGCCTGGGTGATCGCCATGCCGCCCATGCTGTGGCCGGCGAGCAGGGTCGGCTCGTCGCCAGCGACGGCCTCACAGACCGCCTCGGCGTAGCGATACAGGGTCACCTCGGGCAGCGGGGTGGTGTCGGTGCCGGCAAACGGCAGGTCGATGGCGCGGGCATCGTGCCCGGCGGCCCGCAGCCTGGGCAGCACGGGATCCCAACACCACGCTCCGCCCATCGCCCCGTGGACCAACACAAAGCTCGCCATCGCGTCTCCTCGGTCAGGTGTCGCGGCGACCCTACCGGGCGCGGTTGGCCGAGGTGACGGGCGCCCCGTGTGCGGAGCGCCGCCACGCAAGCCCGGCTGCGCGCAACGGCAAGACGGTTGACGCGGGCCAAGCCCGTCCCGTATAAGCACAGAGGTGCCGCGGCACGAGGACCGCGGCCGAGGAGGGTGAGAGAGATGACGACCGCAGCGACCGAGACAGGCTCGTTCCCCAGCCCGTACGCCGTGCCGACCCCGCCGGGATGTGAGGGGTGGGAGGAGATGTATCCCTACTACGCGCTGTTCGACGAGCGCCGGAGAGAGACCGACGAGAACCGGTTCTGGTTCTGGAACTCGATGCATTTCCCCACGCCCCACCCGGCGTTCGACGTGATCTGCATCGACTCGCCCTACCAGGCGGTGGGGTCCTGGCAGAACCGGGTGTTCGCGGTGCCACCGGCGATGGGGATCGACTACCGGGTGGTCAACGGCTACATCTACATCTCCGGCAATCCGGTCACCGACCCGGAGAAGATCGCCGAGCGGGCGGGCTACTTCCAGCGCCGAGCCGGTTACTACTACGAGAACTGGTCAGAGCTCTACGGCAAGTGGAAGACGAAGATGGAGGCGCTGATCGCCGAGCTCGGAGAGCTGCGGGTGCCCGACCTGCCCGAATACGAGCCGGACGAGGTCGCCTTCTCCGACGACCGCAACACCGCCTTCTACGAAGTGCTCGACGCCTACGGCCGCTGTCTGCGGCTGGGCGACCTCATGTGGCAGCACCACTTCGAGTTCCTGCTGCTCGGATACGGCGCGTACGCCACGTTCGCGGATCTGTGCAAGGCCAACCTGCCCGACATCCCCGACCAGCACATCGCCCAGATGGTGGCCGGCATCGACGTGCTCCTGTTCCGCCCCGATGCGGAGTTGCGTCGGCTGGCCTCGGTGGCGGTTGCGACCGGTGTGGATGGAACGTTCGCTCAGGGCCGTCGCCCGCAGGAGATCGAGGCCGAGCTGGCGCAGAGCGAGGCCGGACGGGAATGGCTGGCGGAGCTGGAGAAGGTCAAGGATCCGTGGTTCAACATGGCCACCGGCGACGGCCTGACCCACTACTACCGCAGCTGGCTCGACGATCCGAGCATTCCGTACGCGTCGATCATCGGCCACGTCGCAGCGATCAAGGCCGGCCAGCCGGTGCAGCGTCCCACCGAGGAACTGGCGCGGGAGCGAGAGCGGCTCGCCGAGGAGTACGGAGCGATGCTCCCTGAGGAGGTGCGCGGGCCCTGGGGTGATCTGCTGGCGCTGTCACGCACGGTGTTCCCCTACGTGGAGGAGCACAAGTTCTACTGCGACTACTGGTTCCTGACGCGGTGGTGGAACAAGGTGCGGGAGTTCGGTGCGCTGATGGCGTCCCGCGGCTTCCTGGAGGAGGGCGAGGACATCTTCCAGCTCTCCCGCCACGAGGTCGCCTCGGCGCTGGACGAGATGGTGCTCACCTGGGCGACTGGGGGGCAGCCGCTGGGGCCGATGCACTGGCCTCCGATCGTTGCCCGGCGCAAGCAGCTGCTGGCGCGTCTGTCGGAGTGGACGCCGCCGCCGGCGCTCGGGGTCGCTCCTGCGGAGATCACCGACCCGATGACGATCATGCTGTGGGGGGTGACCACCGACCGGGTCCGGGAGTGGGCCCGCCAGCGCGAGGGCGGGTCCGAGCTCAACGGCGCCGCCGCCTCGCCCGGAACGGTCGAGGGCGTGGCTCGTGTCGTGCGCTCGGTGTCGGAGATCGCCGACGTGCGTGAGGGCGAGATCCTCGTCTGCGGGTCCACCTCGCCGGCATGGGCGCCGATCTTCGCCAAGATCGGCGGCACCGTCACCGATGTCGGCGGGGTCATGTCCCACGCGGCGATCGTCTGCCGTGAATACGGCCTGCCGGCCGTCGTGGGCACCGGCCGGGCGACCTCGGCGATCCAGACCGGCCAGAGGATCCGGGTCGACGGGACGGCGGGCGTGGTGACACTGGTGAGGGGCGATTGAACCCCCAGCCCGTCCACACCCGGGCACTGCACGAGCTCGCGGGCGCCGACGCCACCGGCTTCGGCGGCAAGAGCGCCAGCCTCGGGGAGCTGCTGCGCGCCGAGATCCCGGTGCCGCCCGGGTTCGCGCTGTCGACGAGCGCGTTCACGCTGTTCCTGGAGCAATCCGGGCTCACCGACCGGGTCGTCGACGCGCTGTCCCGGGTCCCGGTCGATGATGTCGACGCGATCGCGGCCGCCGCTCGGTTGATCGGCGAGGAGATCCGCTCAGCCGCGGTGCCGGACGCGGTAGCTGACGAGATCGCCAACCGGTACGGGGAGCTCGCCGCAGCCGCGGGTGCGCCGGGCGAACAGCCGCCGGTGGCGGTGCGCTCCAGCGCGCTCGGTGAGGATTCGGCGGAGGCGACATTCGCCGGCCAGCAGGACACCTACCTGTGGGTGAGCGGAGCCGAGGCGATCTGCGCCGCCGTCCGCGACTGCTGGGCGAGCCTCTACAGCACCCAGGCGATCAGCTATCGAATGCGGCTTGGCGGCGCCGCCGTCCAGCGCCCGGCAATGGGCGTGACCGTACAGCTGATGGTCGACGCCGCGGTCTCGGGAGTGATGTTCACCTGCAACCCGGTGAGCGGCGACCCGAGCATGGTGGCGATCAACGCCAGCTGGGGCCTCGGTCTCGCCGTCGTC
>JBAWFG010000062.1:0-3261 GCA_049591655.1 Solirubrobacteraceae bacterium | reverse complement strand
GCAGGTCGTAGTAGATCTTGCCGGTACAGAGCACGAGCCGCGTAACCTCGGCGGCATCGACGCTGGGGTCGCTGAGCACCGGCTGGAAGCGGCCCTCGGAGAGGTCGGAGACGCGGCTGGCCGCCTGAGGCAGGCGGAGCAGGCTCTTGGGGGTCATGATCACCAGCGGGCGCTGCTTGGCGATCCGCGCCTGCCGGCGCAGCAGGTGGAAGTACTGGGCCGGCGTCGTCAGGTTGGCGACCCGGATGTTGCCCTCGGCGGCGAGCTGCAGGAAGCGCTCGAGCCGCGCCGAGGAGTGCTCGGGCCCCGAGCCCTCATAGGCGTGGGGCAAAAGCAGCGTCAGGCGGCTCGTCTGGCCCCACTTGGCCAGACCGGAGGTGATGAACTGGTCGATGATCACCTGGGCGCCGTTGACGAAGTCGCCGAACTGGGCCTCCCAGAGGACGAGCGTCTCCGGGCCCTCCTGGGAGTAGCCGTACTCGAAGCCGACGCAGGCCATCTCCGACAGCGGGCTGTTGTGCAGCTCCATCGGAGCCAGCGCGCCCGGCAGGTGCTGCATGGCGCAGTGCTCCTGACCGGTCTTGGGGTCGTGGAGCACCAGATGGCGCTGGCTGAAGGTGCCGCGCTCGGTGTCCTGGCCGGTGAGCCGGATCGGGATGCCCTCGGTGAGCAGTGAGGCGAACGCCAGCGCCTCGCCGTGAGCCCACACGATCCCCTCGCCACTCTCCACCGACTCGCGACGCTGCTCGAGCTGCTTGACGAGCTTGGGATGCACCGTGAACCCGTCGGGCACCATCAGCAGCTCCTCGTTGAGGACCTTGATCCGGTCCTCGGCGACCGCGGTCTTGACCTCCGGCGAGGGAGTGCGATCGAGCTGGTACTCGCCGGTGGCGTGCTCGACGTCCTTGGCGGCGGCAATCCGCTCCTTGAGCTGCTGATGGGAGTCGCTGAGCACCGCCCACACCGCGTCGGTCATCTCGGTCGACTCCTGCTCGGAGACGACCTCCTGGTCGACGAGCTGGCGGGCGAACAGCTCCCGGACGGACGGGTGCTTCTTGATCACCTGGTACATCTCGGGCTGGGTGTAGGCCGGCTCGTCCGCCTCGTTGTGGCCGAAGCGGCGGTAGCCGATCAGGTCGATGAGGACGTCGTGGCCTAACTCCTGGCGGAACGCGAAGGCGAGGCGCACCGCGCTGACGCAGGCGGCGACGTCGTCGGCGTTGACGTGGATGATCGGCACGTCAAAGCCCTTGGCCAGGTCCGAGGCGTACGTCGTTGAGCGGGCATCGTCGGGATCGGTGGTGAAGCCGACCTGGTTGTTCTGGATGATGTGGACGGTGCCGCCGACGGTGTATCCGTCGAGCGCCTGGAGGTTGAGCGTCTCGGCCACGACCCCCTGGCCGGGGAAGGCGGCGTCGCCGTGGAGGATCACCGGGATGGCAGCATTGGTGTCCTGGTGGGCATGGGGGCCCTGGCGGGTGGTCTGAGCGGCCCGGGTGGCGCCGGCCGCGACCGGCGCGACGAACTCCAGATGCGACGGATTTGACTCCAGGCGCACGATGATCGACTCGACCCCGTCCCGCCCACCCAGCTGGTAGGAGCCCTGGGCCCCGTGGTGGTACTTGACGTCACCGGTGCCGCCCTGGGGCAGGGTGGTGATCGGCTCCAGCGTGGAGGAGCCCTCGAACTCGGCGAAGATCGATCCGTAGGGGCGGCCGAGGTTGTGGGCCAGCACATTGAGCCGGCCACGGTGGGCCATGCCGATCACGACCTCGCGAGCGCCCCGGGTGGCCGAGAGCTGGGTGAGCTCGTCGAGCATCGGCACCGTCATGTCCAGGCCCTCGACCGAGAACTGCTTCTGGCCCAGGTAGGCCTTGTGCATGAAGCGTTCGAACGCGTCGACCTCGGTGAGCCGCTTGAGCAGCGCCTTCTGCTCGTCGATCGTCAGCGGGCGGCGGAACTCGCCGGACTCGATCGCCTCCCGCAGCCACAGCCGCTGGCGGTGTGACGCGATGTGCTCGATCTCGTAGGCGATCGTCCCGCAGTAGGTCTCACGCAGATGGGGCAGCGCGTCGGCGAGCGTGGCGCCCGGCACGTACATCCGCAGGATGTGGGCCGGGATCTGGGCCATCAGCTCCGGGGTGAGGCCGAGCGGCGCGGGATCGAGCGAGGGATCGCCCTCCGGCTCGCGACCGAGCGGGTCCAGGCGGGCGGCGAGGTGACCGTGGGTGCGATAGGCCTTGAGCAGCGACACCGCGGCCTGGACGGCCTGCATGAGCTCCTCGTCGGGAGCCTGGCGGCGGCGTTCGGTCCCGCCGGGGGCCGCCTTGGCGGTCGCGGCTGCCGCGGCGGCAGCGGGCGCCGGCGGCGGGGGCAACTCGGGCAGCTGCACACCGAGGTCGGCGAACACCTTGCCGTAGAAGCTGTCATCGCCCTGCAGCATCGCCTCGACCCGCGCCAAGAAGCGGCCCGACTCGGCGCCCTGGATGATGCGGTGGTCGTAGGTCGAGGTCATCGTCATGACCTTCTCGGCGCCGATCATCGGGCCGATCCGCTCCAGACCGACCGGGTAGGCGATCGAGCCGGTGGCGACGATCGTGCCCTGGCCGGCCATCAGCCGCGGCACCGAGGCGATCGTGCCGATTCCGCCCGGATTGGTGAGCGAGATGTTGGCGCCCTGAAGGTCGTCGGCGCCGAGCGAGTTGGTCCGCGCCTTATCGACGAGGGCGTTGTAGGCGTCGAGGAACTCCCGGAAGCTCAGGCGGCCCGCATCGCGGATGACGGGCACCATCAGTGTGCGGCTGCCGTCCTTCTTCTCCACATCGACGGCCAGACCGAGATTGACCCCGCCGTCGTCGTGGCGGTAGGGCTTGCCGTCGATCGAGGAGAAGTGATGGGCCATGACCGGCATCTCGTCGGTGGCAACCCGGGCGATCGCATAGGCGATGAGATGGGTGAAGGAGACCTTCTGGCCGGCGCCCTTGAGCTGCTTGCGTCGCTCGTCGAGCACGGTGACGGTGAGGGTGCGGAACGAGGTTGCCGTCGGGATGGTCAGGCTCTGATCCATGTAGCGGGCCAGCGCCGCGCCGCCGCCCTTGATCAGCTGCGCGCCCTCGGGCTTGGCTGCCGGAGCCGCCTGGGCTGCGGTGGCCGAGCTGCCGTTGCCGACCGCCAGCACGTCGGCCTTGGTGATCCGGCCGCCACGGGCGCTGCCCTGGACGCCGGAGAGATCGACGCCCTGCGCCGCGGCGACGCGCCGCG
>JBAWFG010000061.1:0-4504 GCA_049591655.1 Solirubrobacteraceae bacterium | reverse complement strand
CTCCCGCCACGCCTCGAGGCCCTCGCCGGTCCGGGCGCTGCAGACGATCTTCTCAGCCCCCGGGTTGACCTGGTCGATGTTGTAGAGCAGCTTCTCCAGATCGAAATCGAGGTGCGGCAGCAGGTCGATCTTGTTGACCACGACGACCTCGCAGGCGCGGAACATGAGCGGGTACTTGAGCGGCTTGTCCTCGCCC
This sequence comes from Solirubrobacteraceae bacterium, assembly GCA_049591655.1. Taxonomy (GTDB): domain Bacteria; phylum Actinomycetota; class Thermoleophilia; order Solirubrobacterales; family Solirubrobacteraceae; genus Palsa-465. The sequence continues at coordinate 4,308 of JBAWFG010000061.1, read as the reverse complement.
TCGGTCACCGAGCAGACCATCACCCGCGCGTCCTCGCCGATCCGGAACTCGGCCGGGCAGACGAGGTTGCCAACGTTCTCGACGATCAGCAGGTCGATGTCGTGCAGCGGCAATGACGGGATCGCCGAGCGGACCATGTTGGCGTCGAGATGACACTCACCGCCGAAGCCCGCGCCGGTGTTGATCTGGATCACCGGGATGTGGAGATGGGCGAGGCGGTCGGCGTCCATCGCGCCCTGCACGTCGCCCTCCAGCACGCCGATCCGGATGCCGTCGAGGATCGGGCCGAGGCGCTCCAGCAGCGACGTCTTGCCCGCCCCGGGCGCGCTCATGAAGTTGACGACGGTCACCCCGTGGCGGTCGAAGTCGGCGCGGTTGGCGGTCGCGATCGTGTTGTTGGCATCGAGCGCCTCCTCGACGATTGTCACCTTGGTGCGATGCATGAAGCCGTCTCCTCTAGCTCAATCGATTCCACCAGGAACTCGTCGCCGGCCGCGATCTCCACCTCGCTGCCGCCACACATCGGGCAGCGGAAGGCGGGGATCTCCACCGGCCACTCCCACGCGCACGGCCGGCAGCGCAGACGGGCGTCGATCACCTCCTGCACGAGCTCGGCGCCCTCACACACACTGTCGCGGGCCACGAACGCGAAATAGAACTCCAGCGTGTCGGGCACGACCTGGCGCATCCGCCCGACGCGCAGGTTCACGACACTCACCCGCCGTCCGGCGGCGTGCTTGGCGACCGTGTTGACGATCGCGCTGGAGAGCGACAGTTCGTGCACCGCCGGCTAACCCTCCGGCGCCACCAGCGCCCCGGATCGCAGCTCGGTCACCGTCTCGACGACGAGCTCGACGGCGCGATCAACGGCGGCTGACACCGAGTCGGTCAGGCCCCAGCCCATCTGCTCAACGTCGGTGGGTTCGCAGGCAACCACAACAACACGGCCGGGCCATGCCCCGGCCGCTTTCAAAAATCTCAACACCGTCTGGGGATCCATGCCGTGGGGGTTGAGCACGTCGCCGTCCTCGATCGCGCCCGGCACCGACGCTTCGTCGGCCTCCATCACGTACAGCGTCCCCGGCGTTCCGCCCTGCTTGGAGACGTCGACGATGATCAGTCCGTCATAGCCACGCATCACCTCATAGGCGAGGTCAAGCCCGCCGGTGCCGGCGTCCATCACCGACACGCCGGGTCCCAAAGGCCGCTGCTCCAGGCGCCGGGCGACCTCGCTGCCAAACCCGTCGTCACGCAGCCACGCGTTGCCGACGCCGGCGATCAGGATCGAGCGCAGTGCCTCGGTCTCCGTCATGTCTGCAGCACCTCGACCTCCGGTTCGAAGAAGTACAGGTAGCGGCCGGTCTCCCGCATCAGCGGCTGGCCGGGATCGTCGTCGATCGTGACCCCGAAGTGCAGGCGGCCGTCGTAGTCGGTGAAGATCCGCTCCAGCGTGGCGACCCGGCCCTCGAGCATCCGCGCCTGCAGGTCGGCGTCGGGCGCGGGATGCAGGATGACCTTGCCTCCGCGCACCACGCGAGCGTCGCCGATCTGCGCGGTCTCCTCCCCGGCCCGGGGGTCGGTCAGCCCCGGGGGCTCGGTCGGCGGCTCGGTGGTGACCGGGTCACGGACGGTGACCCGCCCGTGCAGCGCGACGATGTCGTCAGGGGTGGCGGCCGCCGCCCGGGCGATCATCTCCCGCACCGCCGGGTCCTGGCGCTCGATCTCGGCCCGCTCCTCGTCAGAGAGCACCTGGACGTGGAGCAGCAGCGCCTCCTCGATCTCGGTCGAGTCAAACAGCCCGCCGCGGCTCTCGGGCGCGATCTGGGGATGGTCGGGCAGGACGATCGCGGCGCCGACGACGACGGTGTCGGCGGGATCGGCGAGCACCGGGAACGTGTTGACCGACCCGCATGGGCGCTCGAGCGCGGACACAAATCGCCCGCCGGCGACCTGCAGCACCGGGTGCACCGACAGCAGCGAGCGGGCCAGCGCCCCGCGGCGGTCAAGCCCCGAGGAGACGACCGTCCGGTTGCTCACCCGGAAGCCGACCTCGTATGCGCCGTCGCCGAGCGCGTGCACCGAGAGCGCAAGCTCGGCCTCCAGCGCCGGCCCGTCCGCGCACGGGACGGTCGTGCGCTTGTGCGCGCCGGTCACCGCCAGCGCGCCCACCATCGCCCCCGGCAGGGTCAGGGTCTCAGCCCGTGCCTGATGGCGCTCGCCCGCCGGCGCCAGCAGGCGCACCTGGGCGCTGAGCACCCCGTCGGCTGGGGCGTGCAGGACGACGCGCAGCTCGAGGTGATCAAAGGTCGTCGCCAGCGCCTGCGCGTAGGCCGGCGGGTAGGCGATCCCGAACGGGGTCGGGGTGGCGTTCTTGGTCGCCCCCGGGGTGTAGGGGTACAGCGCATAGCCCTCCCACAGCAGCGAGTCCAGCAGCGCGTCGAGCGGCTCGGTCATCGCCCGGCCTCCTGCAGCAGGGCGGCGATCGTGGCGTCGAGGGTCACCAGTCCGCGCTGCAGCTTGGCGTGCTGTAACGCCTCAAAGGTGGGGGCGCGCAGGGCGGCCCACATCGTGCCCGGGTAGTAGTGCTCGACGGTGTCACGCCAGACCGCCACCGGCAGCCGGAAGTCGATCGACGTGGACCAGGGCACGAGCACCATCTGCAGCGCGCCGTCCGCGCCGCGGTAGTAGATCGTCCCGTTGAAGTGCAGGGCGAGCGGGACGATCCCGTCGGGCAGCGCGTAGAGGTACTTGACCGCGGCGAGCTCCAGGTCATAGCTGCAGGGGACCGCGATGGGAACGGTCGTCGTGCCGGTGAACGCCGGGACGAGCACGTCGAGCTGGGTCCAGACGATCGAGTGGGTGGTGACCGCCCAGCGTTCGGGCGCGCCAAACAGCTCCGTCAGCCGCGCCCGGGTGGCGTCGTCGTAGCTGCGCCGGGCGGGCTCGAGGCTGAGCTGCACGTGCAGGGCGATCATGTACACCTGGCGTCCGGACTCGTCGGCGACCTGGAGGTCGAGGGTGAGCTGGGGGGTGGCGGCGTGGCGCACCGGGCGGGCGCCGAGCACGGTGAACGCCGGCTCGGGACCGGCCCACGGCGCGTCAGAGACGGGGGCGCCGGCGCTCACGCGGGCACCGTGGCCCGGGCCCGGAGATCGTCAAAGAACCGGGTGACCGCATGGTCGACCCCGGTGCCGCCGGAGATCCCCTCCCAGGTGGCCTTGATCGCCCCGGTGAGCTCATAGCAGCGGTCGATCGGCGCGATCACGTACATCGGCGGGTCGGTCAGCCGGTTGACGATCAGCCCCTCGATGTCGGGCTCCAGGTCCGCGAGTGCCGGGTTGAGCTCCGTCATCCGCGCCCACGACTCGAAGTGCAGCTCAGACTCGGTCGCCCCGCCCGGCGAGGGGTACATCGCCACGACGCACTCGGTGCTCGTCGAGTACATGAAGAACGCCAGGCCGATCGGGATCTGGAAGTTCGCCCACACGTCGTCGGGCAGGTCAAGGTCGCCCAGCCAGACGGTGCGGTTGCCGACCGGCCGGTAGTCGCCCTCGCCCGCGCGCATCGCCCAGCACGCCTCGCAGGCGCATTCGATCCGCCGCTCCACGAGTTGCAGCAGATGGCGGTGATCGGAGGCGATCGCCACCCCGCACAGATCACAGCGCTCGCTGTCAGCCGGCGCGCCGGCGTTCTGCGACGTGCCGGCCAGCGATCCGCCCTGGGTCTCGGTTCCCGGGACGGGTCGCGCCGCCGGCTCAGGCGCGCTGCGGCTCAGGCCCCGCAGGCCGGTGACGACCTGGGCGCGGCTCCTCACGCCGCCCCCACGGCCACCTTGACGTGCCCCTGCTCACGCAGCAGCGGCACCGGCTCCAGCTGGAGCGCGTCGCCGTCCAGCGAGCGTCCGGCGCGGGGCAGGAAGTAGGAGCGCTGACAGCTCGGGCACGACAGCGCGCCGTCGGATAGCTCCCCGTCGTGCAGCGAGCCACCGCAGGCAGCGCACGTGTCGCGGTAGGCGAGCAGCGTCCCGTCCACGTTGGCGACGACCAGCGTGCCGCCGGCGACCGAGACCTCGGCGAGCGCGCCGTCCTGGAGCGCGGCGACGGTGTCGAGCGCCACCCAGGCCGGTGGGGCGGGCTCGGGGCCGGACATCACCATCGGCAGCTCCGTGGCCGTCGACGAGCTCGCGCCCTCGGCCATCGGCAGCGCCAGCCCGGTCATCTGCGGGGCCACCCCCTCGACCTCCAGCCCGACGAGATCGGGGGCCGCCTCCTCCAGCGCGCGCTTGATCGCCAGCTCGAGCGTCACCGA
>JBAWFG010000060.1:0-2556 GCA_049591655.1 Solirubrobacteraceae bacterium | reverse complement strand
TCGATTACCTCTGAGGTAGGCGGCGTCCGCACTCTTCGCCGCCTCCTACACCGTTCCGACAGTCAGCGGCGATCCTCAGGACAAGCCACCCACCGGGGGTGAGCCGTCTAACGGAAGGTGACGTCTATGACCCATCGACTACGACCGCTGCTGACGACGTTGGCGGTAACCGGCGCCCTGGCGGGCGGCGGTGCCGCGATCGCAAGCGCCGCCACGTCGAGCAGCACCAGCAGCACGTCGAGCCAGACCACAACCACCACCACGGGCGCCGCTCACGGCACGCGTCCGCGATCCGGGACGGTGCCGGGTCCGGGCAACGGACACAACTGCCCCGCCCACTCCGGCTCGTCCTCACAGACGAGTTCGACCGCCTACTAAACGCGGTCGACGTCCCCAGCCGCCGGCCTTCTCAGTCGAGAGGGCCGGCGACGGCTGGCCGGTCGCTCAGAACGTGATCACGCTGCGGATCCCGTCCTGACGCTCCATCAGGGCAAACCCCTCGTTGACGTCGTCGAGTGAGATCCGGTGTGAGATGAACGGGTCGAGGTCGAGCTTGCCCTGCAGATACAGCTCGACGAGCTCCGGAACCTGGTCGCGGCCCTTGACCCCGCCGAACGAGGAGCCGCAGATCCGCCGGCCGGTGATGAGCAGGCGGGGGATCACGTCAAGCGTCTCACCGCGGCCGGCGACGCCGGCCACCGTGCACAGCCCCCAGCCCATCCGGGCGGCCTCTACCGCCTGGCGCATGACCCCAACCAGCCCGGTGGCCTCGAAGGTGTAGTCGGCGCCGAAGCCGCCGGTCTCCTCCAGCACCCGGGCCACGGTGTTCTCATCGCCGATCCAGGCGTCGGTCGCCCCCTGCCCGCGCGCCAGCTCCAGCCGCTCGGGGGAGAGGTCGACGCAGATGATCCGCTCGGCGCCGCGCAGCCGGCAGCCCGCGACCGCGCCGAGGCCGACCATCCCGGCGCCGAACACGACGCACGTCGCGCCGGCCTTGACCTTGGCGGTGAACATCGCCGCGCCCAGCCCGGTCGACAGGCCGCAGGCGAACAGGCAGGCGCGCTCGGGGTCGGCCTCCGGTGAGACCTTGGCCAACGCGATCTCGGGCATCACCGTGTACTCGGCGAACGTGCTCGTGCCCATGAAGTGGCGGATCGGCTCTCCGTCCCGGGACAGGCGCGTGCTGCCGTCGGGCAGGTAGCCGAGGTTCTGCTGCTCGCGGATCGCCAGGCACAGGTTCGTGTCAGGGCTCTGGCAGTGGATGCATTCCCGGCACTGTGGCGAGAACAGCGTCACCACGAGATCCCCCGGTGCCACGCTCGTGACCCCGTCGCCGACCTGTTCGACGATCCCGGCCCCCTCGTGACCAAGCACCGTCGGCGCGTACCCCGACGGGTCGACGCCGGAGGCGGTGTACATGTCGGTGTGGCACACCCCGCACGCCGACAGGCGTACGAGCACCTCTCCGGCGCGAGGCTCGGCGAGGTCGACCTCGGTCACGTGCAACGGCGCGGCGAACTCCTCCAGCACGGCGGCCCGGATCTTCAACTCGGTGCTCCTTGATCGCTTGCGAACGGCAGGGGAGCAACCTTATTGATCGGGCGGCGGCCGATTCAGCTCCGGGGGCGCGAGTCGAGCGCGTCGATCATCAGCGCCAGCATCCGTGGCCACTGCTCGGGCTCGACCCGGCGCGCCGCCTTGGTGGCGGAGAACAGCAGCCGCAGGTCGAGCGTCGAGGCGTCGGCGCGCAGCCGTCCCTCCGCGCGCGCGTCGGCGAGCAGTGCCTCCAGCGCCAGGGTCGCGCGGGCGCTCGCCGCCACCACATCGGGATGCTCCTCGACGGCCACCCGCGCCTCGCCCATCAGATCGTCGGCGCGCTGGGTGCGCACGAGCGTGGTCAGCATGTCGGTGAGCGCCGACCAGCGGTCGCCGTCGCGGTCACGGGCCTGCTGGGCCGCGGCCGCGATCTCGTCCATGCGCCGCGTCACGAGGGCGGCGAGCAGTTCGTGCTTGGACGCGTAACAGCGGTAGACGCTCGCCACTCCGGCGCCGGCCGCTTCGGCGACCTCGCTCATCGGGGCGTCGAGCCCCTGGTGGGCGAACACTTCGGTGGCGGCGCCGAGCAGGCGCTCGCGCTTGGCGGCGGGCTCCAGCGACGCCCAGCCGGCGGGACCCGTGGCGGCTTCGGGCTCCGAGAGCGGAATGATCATTCCGCTAGAGTACTCCCGGTGTCCACGGATGCCCACCGGGAGCACGGAGTCCATCCGACCCTGATCCTCGCCGTCATCTCCCTGGCGGGGCTCGCATATGCCGTGCTCAGCTCCGCGGTCATCCCCGCGCTGACGTCGATCCAGCAGAGCCTGCACACCACCGAGACCGGCGTCACCTGGCTGCTGACGGGCTACCTCGTGTCCGCCTCGGTGGCGACCTCGATCATCGGCCGGCTCGGCGATATGTACGGCAAGGAGCGGCTGTTGCTGATCACGCTCGGGATCCTCGGCGTGGGGACGGTCGTCTCGGCGCTGTCGACCTCGTTGGGTCCGATGATCGTCGGCC
>JBAWFG010000059.1:0-7126 GCA_049591655.1 Solirubrobacteraceae bacterium | reverse complement strand
TCGCCCTCCGGTGATGCGGCGGGGCGGTTCCGGGTCTCCGCTCCGCCACCGTGACCGGGTTCGGCTTCCTCGTTGTTCTGGTTCGATACGGAGCCGGGAAGCGGCTCCTCGCTGGGATTGCGTGGTTCATCCATATTGATCCGCTACCCGGCGCACCGCGCGGATAACTACCCTGCGACCCATGGGGTCCGCGTCCCGCTCTGATCCCGTCCCGCGCTCACTCGTCTGGGCCACCGACCTCGACGTCCTGCCGCCCGACCGCCAGGTGCTGCGTCGCCCCGGCTACGTAGTGATCCGCTCGCCATCGAACCCCACTCACTACTGGGGCAACGCGCTGCTGTTCGACGACCCGCCCACGCTCGGGGACCGAGCTCGGTGGGAAGATCTCTTCCGCGCCGAGTTCGCCGATCAACCCGCCACCGAGCACCTGACATTCGGCTGGGATCGGACCGACGGAGAGGTCGGCGCCGCCGACACCGAGTTCGTCGCCCGCGGCTATGACCTGGAGCGCAATGTCGGTCTCCTCGCGCTCGCCACGGCGATCCGGCCCCACCCGCGGGCCAACCGCGAGGTGCAGGTCCGCGCGCTCGACCCGCAGCCCGGTGCCGACGCGCAGCTCTGGGACGAGGTGATCGAACTGCAGGTCGCCGGACGGGACCCCGGACGGTTTGCGGAGGAGCCGCACCGGCACTTCACCCGCTCGCGCCTGGATGACCTGAGGACGCTGTTCTGCGCCGGGCGGGGGGCATGGTATGTGGCCGTGGCGCCCGGCGCCGGGGTGGTCGGGTCGCTGGGGATCGTCGTCACCGGCACCCGGGGCCGCTTTCAGGCCGTCGACACCGCCGCGTCTCACCGCCGGCGCGGGATCTGCTCCCGGCTGGTCGTCGACGCGGCGCGCGACGCGGTCGTCCGCCACGGCGCCCGCCGGCTGGTGATCGTCGCCGATCCTGATTACCACGCGATCGGGATCTACGAGTCGCTTGGCTTCACTCGCGCGGAGCGCTCCGCCGGCGTCTGTCTCGCTCCGGCCGCCGAGCGGCCCCCAAACGCGGACTAGAACAGGCCGGTCAGTGCCCGGCCGGCATGCGCGGCCAGGTTGAACAGCGGCGAGGGGAATACGCCGAACACGATGCACGCGGCTGCGAACACGACCGCGACGAACGTCACCTCGGGGTAGAGACCGGCGCCCGCCGCAGCGAGCGTCGCCGACACCGGAGCGAGATCCGGCGCGTCGGCGGCGTCGGCCTCGGGTGAGCCGCCGGCGATCGGCGCCAGGCCGCCGATCCCGAGCCGGGTGGGGGAGGAGACCTCTGAGCGCATCCAGACCGCCGCGATGACGCGCAGGTAATAGCCGAGGGAGATCATCGAGCCGATCACGAGCACGATGCCCAGCCAGGTGTAATTGCCGTTGACGAGCGCGTGGATGAGCTGGAACTTGCCGATGAAGCCGACCGTTCCGGGGATGCCCGCGAGCGACAGCATCGCGATCGTCAGCGGCCATGCCAGCCACGGGCTGCGTGCACCCAGGCCGGCGATGCCCGACAGCTCGTCGCCGTCGGCGCGCTCGTGTTGCACCGCCACGATCACCGCGAAGGCGGCGATATTCATCAGCAGGTAGACGCCGAGGTACAGGACGGTCGCGTCGACGCCGAGCCGGGTGGCGACGATCACGCCGGCCAGCATGTAGCCGGCCTGGGCGACGCTGGAGTAGCCGAGCATCCGCTTGAGCGAGGTCTGGTTGAGCGCGCCGACGTTGCCGACGATGATCGTGATGGCGGCGATGGTGGCCAGGGCCGGGGCCCAGGTGTTCTGGACGCTGATCGCGGCGACGTCGAAGAACCGCAGCAGCACGCCGAGCGCCGCCGCCTTGGTGGCGGTGGCCATGAACGCCGTCACCGGGGTCGGTGCGCCCTCGTACACATCCGGCGTCCACTGATGAAACGGTGCCACCGACGCCTTGAAGGCGAAGCCGACGATGACGAGCGCCAAGCCGGTGAGCAGCAGCGGATCACTGATCAGGTGGCCGGCCCGGCCCCCGCCGGTGATCGCGGCAGCGATCCCGTCGAACCCCGTCTGACCGGTTGCCCCATAGACGAGCGCCAGGCCATAGACCAGCGTCGCCGACCCGACCGAGCCGATGATCAGGTACTTGAGCCCGGACTCCAGCGAGCCCTCACGCCGGAACTCCGACGCGCACAGGACGTACAGCGGAATCGACAGCAGCTCGAAGCCCACGAACAGCGTGATCAGGTCCTGGGCGGAGACGAGTATCGCCATGCCGAGCACGCTGAACAGCAGCAGGGAGTGATACTCGCCATGGCCGGCGCTCCTCGGCGCCCGGGCCCGTAGCGACAGCAGCACGCAGGCGATTGCGGCCACCGAGAAGATGAGGTCGAGCACCATGGCCAGGCCGTCGACGGCCAACGCCCCGGAGATGATCGACGCCGGATGGTTGAGACGACTGATCTCGATGACGAGCGCGGCGACGAGCGTGGCGAGGGTCGCCAGCGGGACGATGCGCTCCCGGGCCACCGGGCCGAGCAGTCCGATCATCAGCACCACGACGGCCCCCACGCCGATGATCAGGAACGGCATGAACGAGGCCCAGTCGATGTGCGGGCCCTTGAAGTGGGTGGCGGCGAGCAGAAGGGTCATGGCGCCTGCGCGACCGTGCGCGCGGGTTGGTTGAGGTGCAGCTGGATGGTGGCCGGGGCCAGCGCCTGGCGCACCGATGGCGCCGAGCGGCGCAGCCCGAACTGGGGATAGAAGGCGAGCACGAAGATGACCACCAGGATCCCGGCGACCGGCAGCACGTCGGACGTGCGCATGTCGAACGAGGTGACCAGTGGCCCGACGCGGTTGTGCATCGAGCGGATGTAGAGCCGCAGCGCATAGGCGGCGGCGCCGACCACGCCGAGCGAGGCGAGCACCGCGATCGCCAGCTTGGCCTTGAAGACACCGAGCAGGATCAGGAACTCGCCGACGAAGTTCGCCGATCCGGGGATCGCCAGCGTCGCCAGCGTGATGATCAAAAACAGCGTGGCCATGACCGGGGCCCGGAACGCGATCCCGCCCATGTCGGCGAGCTTCTCCGAGCCGCCGGCGCGGGCGGCGAGCAGGGCGACGAAGAAGAACAGCGGCGCGGTGACCAGCGCGTGGTTGACCATCTGCAGCAGGGCGCCCTGGGCGCCCTCGGGGCGCAGCGAGAAGATCCCCAGCATGATGAACCCGAGCTGGGCCACCGAGGAGTAGGCGACGACGAGCCGGGCGTCGGGCGTGGTCATCGCGACCACGGTGCCCCACAGCACCGAGACCAGGGCGATGATCAGCATCAACGTCTGGAAATGCGCGGTGGCGTAGGGGAACAGCGGGAGCACGATGCGCAGGAACCCGTAGGCGGCGACCTTGGACAGGATCGCCGAGAACACGGCGATCGCCGGGATCGGCATCGTCTTGTAGCCGTCGGGCAACCAGCCGTGGAACGGGACGAGCGGCATCTTGACCAGGAACGCGACGGCGAAGCACAGGAAGATCCACGTCTGAGAGGCGTGCGAGAGCGGCAGGCCTCGCAGCGAGCTGAGCACGAAGGTCAGCGGCGTTCCGTGCTCGCTGGAGGCCAGGGCCCCGGTGGCGATCGCTGCCACGAGCATAAAGAACGACCCGATCAGGGTGTAGATGACGAGCTTGGTGGTCGCCCGCACCCGGTCCTCGCCGCCCCAGATCCCCGACAGGAAGTAGAACGGGATCAGCATCAGGTCAAAGAAGGCGACGAACAGCGCCAGATCCTGGGCGCAGAAGGCGCCGAGCACGGCGCTCTCGGCGAGGCCGAAATGGAAGAAGAAGACCTTGGGTCGGTCCCACTCCCGCCCGGCCGACCACAGCATCGCCGCGGCGAAGATGATCGTCGTCACTAGGACCAGTGCGACGTTGAGGCCGTCGAGGCCGAGCTTGTAGTGGATCCCCAGCGCAGCGATCCAGACCTTGTCGGTGACGAATTGCAGATGTGGCGTGCCGCTGGTGAAGCGGGCGGCGAACGAGATCGCCAGGCCGAGCGTGACCAGGCTCGACAGGACCGCCATCAGGCGGCTCAGCCGCGCCGGCATCAGGGCGGCGACGAACGAGAGCGCCAGCGGGAACCAGATGAGGATCGAAAGGGTCATGGCGAGGGTCAGCTGGCGGAGATCAGGAAGTACAGGGCCATCGCCGACAGGCCGACGATCACGACCGCAGCGTAGTAGCGCAAAAAGCCGGTCTGGGCTCGGCGCACGGCCGCGGAGAGCGCCCCCACAACGCCGAGCGTGCCGCCGGTCACCCCGCCGCCGATGACGCCGCGCTCGAGCACCGACTCGGTGAAGCGCCCGGCCCACTGCACGGGGCGCACGACGACGAAGTCGATCAGCTCGTCGAAATACCACTTGTTCGCAAGGAACGTGTAGAGCGCTCCGAACCGCGCCTGCAGGGCAGCCGAGGTGCCGGGCTTGAGCACCCAGATCCGGTACGCGATGCCGATGCCGGCCACGGCGATCAGGGCGCCGATGACGAGTCCGAGCCAGTCTCGGCCGATCGTTGGGGCCAGGAAGTACAGCTTGGAGGTGGCGAACGACGGCTCCAGGAACTTGGTGATGGCGTCATCGATTCCGGGGATCTGGATCAGACCGCCGATGATCGCCAGCAGCGCCAGGATCGCCATCGGCCCGCGCATCGCGATGTCGCGCTCGGCGATGTGGTGCTCGGGCCCCGGGAAGCCGACGTCGGTGTCCTCGACCTCGCCGGTCTGGGGGTTGGTCGGCGTCTCGTGATGAACGAGGTGCCCGTGCTCGAGCTCCTGGGCCTCCTCACATGGCGCGCCGAAGAAGGCCCGGAAGATCATCCGGAACGTGTAGATGCCGGTCAGCAGCGCGCCGACGTAGCCGAGGATCCCGAGGATCTCAAAGCCGCCGCCGCGGTTGTTGAGGTAGGCGATGATGTCGTCCTTGGACAGCCAGCCTGAGAACGGGGGCAGCCCCGAGAGCGCCAGGCCGCCGATGACAAAGCAGGCGAACGTGAACGGCAGCGCCTTGCGGAACCCGCCCATCCGGTCAAGCGACTGCTCGCCGCCCATCGCGCTGATGATCGAGCCGGCCCCCATGAACAGCAGCGCCTTGAAGAACGCGTGGGTCATGAGGTGGAACAGGCCGGCCGAGTAGGCGCCGATCGAGACGCCCATGACCATGTAGCCGATCTGGGACATCGTCGAGTAGGCGATCACGCGCTTGAGGTCGGTCTGGACCATCGCGATCGTCGCCGCCACCAGCAGGGTCACGCAGCCGACAATCGCGCCGACGTCGGCCGCGGTCGTGGCGACCTCGAACAGCGGGTGCATCCGAGCGATCAGATAGACGCCGGCGGTGACCATCGTTGCGGCGTGGATCAGCGCCGACACCGGGGTCGGGCCCTCCATCGCGTCCGGGAGCCAGGTGTGCAGCGGGACCTGGGCGGACTTGGCCATCGCGCCCAGCAGCAACAGCAGGCAGCCGGCGACCAGGTCGGTGCTGTTGTGATGAAAGACGTGGGGGATCGCGGCAAAGGTCTTGAGGTAGTCGACGGTCCCGGTGTGGCGCAGGATGAAGAAGGTCCCCAGCACCAGCCCGACGTCGCCGAGCACGTTGATGACGAATGCCTTGATCCCGGCCTTGGTGGCGGTCGTGCGCCGGTACCAGAACGAGATCAGCAGGTATGACGCCGCGCCCACGAACGCCCAGCCGACGATCAGCAGCACGAAGTTGCCGGCCATGACGAGCAGCAGCATCGAGAACACGAAGAAGTTGAGGTAGGCGAAGTACCGGCTGTAGCCCCGGTCCGACGTCATGTAGGCGATCGAGTAGATGTGGATCAGCATCGAGACGCCGGAGACGACGAGCGCCATGAACAGGGCCAGCGGGTCGACCAGGATCGACAGCTGGGCGTCGACGCCGATCGTCGAGGCGTAGTTCCACAGCGAGGAGACGAGCTGACGCTGGCTCTCGGGATTGCCGAGCAGCGAGATCGTCGCGCCGATCGCCGAGGCGAACGCCAGGGCGATCGCCACCGTCGCCAGCACGCCGGCGCTGCGGCCGGGCAGACGCCTGAAGCCGAAACCGATCAGGATCGTCCCCAGCAGCGGGAACAGCAGGATGAGCCAGCCGAACGTGGTTGCGCTCATGGGTGTCTCACCACCTCAGTCCTAGCCGGTGCCATCGCCACGCTCACCCGTGCAGCTCGTTGAGCTCGTCGACGTTGACCGCCAGCTGGCGGCGGTAGATGGCGACGATCATGCCGAGGCCGACCGTCACCTCGCACGCGGCGATGACCATCACGATGAGGGCGAAGATCTGCCCCTGCTCGGTGCCCCACATGCGGCTGAAGGCGACCAGCGCCAAGTTGGCGGCGTTGAGCATCAGCTCCAGGCAGAGCAGGATGACCATCGGGTTGGGGCGGATGAGCACGCCGACTGCGCCGATGGCGAAGATGATCGCCGAGACGGTGAGGTACCAGCCGATCGCCATTACCAGCCTCCCTCGGAGCCAGAGCCAGAGCCAGAGCCGGAGCCGGCGCTGTGAGCGCCGATCGGCTCGGTTTGCGCCGCCGCATCCGACGTCGTGCCGCCGCCGCTGCGCAGGCCGGCCACCTCGGCCATCGTGCCGGTGTACAGCGGGCGAGCCGGGTGCAGACGCGGGTCGCGATCCTCCTCGGCCTCCAGGCCGCGCCGGCGGCGGGCCAGGACAACGGCGCCGATCGCCGCCACGAGCAGCAGCAGCGAAGCGACCTCGAACGGGAACAGGTAGGTGGTGAGGAACAGCCGACCGATGTGCGCCGGGGTCCCGAAGCCGAAGATGTAGGGCGCCCCATCGCCGGAGATCCCCTGAAGCGCGGTGCCGAGCATCGCGATGCACAGTTCGATCGCCACCGCGATGCCGAACAGGGGCCCGAGCAGCCGCAGCGCCCCACCGGGGCGGTGCAGCGGTTCGTCGGCCCCGCCGACGTAGGCGACCACGAACACGTAGAGCACCATCACCGCGCCGGCATAGACGACAACCTGGGCGGCGGCGACGAACTCGGCGCGCAGCAGCAGGAACAGCGCCGCCAACGCGATCAGGTGGCAGACGAG
>JBAWFG010000058.1:0-16543 GCA_049591655.1 Solirubrobacteraceae bacterium | reverse complement strand
GCCGGCTGCGGGTCGTGGAGGCGGCGGTGGCTGGGGATGACGTCGATGACACGGTCGACCCACCACATCCTGTCAGCCCGGCCACCAGCGCCACGAGCGCGACGACGGAGGCGCTCCTGGTCACGAGGGGCACCGCCGGAACATACCCCCGCCGGACCGTGTGTAGCGCGCCCGGCCGTGGGTAGCTCGATCGCAGAGGACATTCACAGCGAAACCAGAGGAACGACAACCATGGCTGACAATCTGAATGGCAAGCGCATCGCCATCATCGCCACCGACGGGGTCGAGCAGGTGGAGCTCACCGAGCCGCGCAAAGCGGTGGAGGCGGCCGGCGCCAGCACCGATCTGCTCTCGCTCCAGGCCGGCGAGATCCAGGCGATGAACTCCGACATCGAGCCCGCCGACACATTCACCGTCGATAAGGCGATCGCCGACGCATCGCCGAGCGACTACGACGGGCTCATCCTTCCCGGCGGCACCGTCAACGCCGACCGACTGCGGATCGACGAGCAGGTGGTCGCCTTCGTGCAGGAGTACTTCAAGGCGGGCAAGCCGGTCGGGGCGATCTGCCACGCTCCGTGGACGCTCGTGGAGGCCGACCTCGTGCGCGGCCGCACACTCACGTCCTATCCGAGCCTGCGGACCGACATCCGCAACGCCGGCGGCACTGCCGTGGACGAGGAGGTCGTCGTCGACCAGGGCCTCGTCACCTCGCGCAACCCCGATGATCTGCCGGCGTTCTGCGCCAAGATCGTCGAGGAGTTCGCCGAGGGCCGTCACGCGGTCGCTTCCGCCGGCGCCACCTCCTGAGCATCGCGGATGCTGGGTCGCTCCAGCACCGGAACCGCCGACACCGCGGCATCGTCCCACGGCCGCAGGAAGGCGCCGCCTGGCGGTGATGTGCGACCGCCCAGGCGGTGCTCGACGGCGGCGAGCACCGCGTAGGCCATCTCCCCCAGCGCGCGGAGCGGCTGGTGGCGGTTCTGCCGCGTGCCGAGGTGGCATTCGGCAAGCGCGTCGAGACCCTCGGCGCGCAATGCGTCGATCAGCAGGGCGATCTCCACCCCATAGCCGACCGGGAACGGGAGCCCCTCCAGCAGTGACCGGCGCGCCGCGAACTCGCCCGCCAGCGGCTGGGAGAAGCCGGCCAGCAGCGGCACGTGGAGGTTGATGAGCGGGCGCGCCATCAGTTCCGTCACCCGGCCCCCCTCATGGGCGATCGTCACGTCGCCGGCTCGCAGCGGCCGCTCGAATGCGCCCCTGACCATACGCAGCGTTGGATCGGTCAGCAGCGGGCCGATCAGCCCGAGCAGATGCAGGGGGCTCGGATCGGCGGTGTCGCCGTCGAGGAAGCAGACGACGTCGCCACCGGTCGCCTGCAGCCCACGCCACATGGCGTCACCCTTGCCCAGCGCCGGCCCCAGCTCGGACGCGATCTCGTCCTGCTGTAGGACTCGGGCCCCGGCCGCTGCGGCCCGGTCGGCGGTTCCGTCCTGTGAATCGGCATCGATCACGACGACGTCGTCGACGAGACCGCGGGCCGCCAGCGGCGCCACCGTCGTGTCCAGCACGCCGGCGATCGTCTCCGCACACTCCTTGGTGGGGATGATCACGGTCACGGCCACATCGCCCTTGGCATCCGCCAGCTGTGCGGTCGAGAACTGACCGGCGACGTAGCGGCGCCGCTCATACCACTGCGAGACCGCAAGGTCGACCGAGAGCCCCCGCGCGACCCGGCCATCCGCGCGCGCCGAGGTCCGCACCGTGACATCGGCGGCATGGAGGATCGGCACCCGGTGGCGGCGCAGCCGTGCCGCGAACGCTGCGTCCTCGAGCGCGGTCAGCGGCTCGATGCCGCCGACCTCGCGATAGATGCCGGCGGTGACGCCGATCGAGGCGCCGGCGAAGTGGTGGTGGGCGGCGTCGGGCTCACCGCGCCGTATCCGTCGCAGGCGGATGTCCGCGTCACGCTCGCGGCGGTCCCGAACCGCCGAGTGCAGCGCCGCTGCCTCATCGTCGTCGAGATCGATCAGGCCGGCGATCACACGGGCGCCGGCAGCGATGTGGTCCAGCTGGCGCTCCAGCCAATCCGGCGCAGGCCGTGAGTCGGCGTCGGTGCTGGCGATCAGCCCGTCCTGGAATCCAGCAGCCAGCAGCCGCCCGCAGGCGAGCTCCATGCCGGCCCGGCGGGCGGCGCCGGCACCGGCCCCCGGACCCTTGATGAGCGTCACCCGCAGACCGAGTGCTGCCGCCGTCCGCCGCGCGACGGCCTCGGTGCCGTCGAGGCAGTCGTCGAGCACGACGATGATCTCGAACCGGTCCGGTCCGATCGTCTGATCAGCGAGCGAGGACAGGCAGGCGGCGATCCGGCGCTCCTCGTCACGCGCAGGCACGACCACGATGGCGTCGGTCACCACGCGGCCCCCGCAGCGATCAGCTCACGACCGCGCTCGTAGTCCGGATCGGCGTCGTGGGCGAGCACCCCGGCCACTCGTCCGTCCCGCCCATACCAGACGGTGAAGCTCCCATCCGGGCCCTCGCTGAGGCGGGTCTCGTCAAACCCGTCACCCCAGGCGGCGTACTTGAGCGTCCGCTCGCCGATCGTCGACCAGAATCCCGGCACGTCTGACCATGCCGTGATCTCGCCCGCCGCGGTGCGCCCGGCGACCGTGCCCTGACCGAGAGCGTCGCCCCAGTGCTCGACCCGCAGCGCACGCCCAGCCGTTGTGTTGTCGGCCAGGCACACGTCACCGGCTGCCAGCAGTCCGGCGATCTCGGTACGCATCGCGCTGTCGACGGGGATCGCCCCGCCGACCAGATGCCCTCCGGCCGCCGCCATGAGCTCGCCGCGCGGTGCCACCCCGGTGGCCATCACCACAAGGGGGGCGCTCGCGTGCTCAGAGCCCGCGTCGACGGTGAGCCGGTCGCCGTCGCGCCGGATCGCGTCGACCTCGGCTCCGAGCAACAACCGCACTCCCGTGTCCCGCAACCAGCCGGCGATCCGTTGCGCCGCCCCATCCCCCAGGCGTCGCGCGTTCGGGGCCGGCTCGTCGCTGATCAGCGTCACGTCAGCACCTCGGTGTGTCAGGGAAGCGGCGATCTCACAGCCGATGAACCCCGAGCCGATGACGATCGCCGCGGTGGCCGATTGCAGCCGCGCCTGGAGCTCACGCAGATGATCGAGCGAGCGGATCACCCGCACCGCGGGGTCGTCGCTGCCGGGCAGGGGCAGGCGGGTCGGCTCAGCGCCGGTCGCCAGCACACACCGGTCATAGCGCAGCACCCGTCCCCCTGACAGGGTCACCTCCCGGCCGTGGGGATCAAGTGCCACGGCGCGGCCGTCGACGAGCGCCACACGGTGCTCCACCAGCCACCGCTCCTCGACGAGCGGGAGGTCGGACTCGCTGGCCTCACCGCGCAGCAGCTGCTTGGTCAGCGGGGGCCGGTCATACGGCACCCGCCCCTCATCGGCGATGATCGCCACCGGTCCCACGCCCCCGACCTCACGGTAGGCCCGCGCGGCTGACAGCCCAGCCGGGCCGCCACCGATGACGAGCAGTCCGTAGACCTCGCTCACCGGCGCTCCAGGACGTCCAGCAGGTAGTCGGGGGTCGGCGCGGCGCTCACCGGCATCAGCCACGGAAGGTCACGCAGCCGCGCATGCACCTCAGCGGCGCCGAACGGGCGCTCGGGTCCTTCGGGGCGCCAGTGGACCGCGACGAGCCGCGCCCCCGTGGACATCACGCGCTCAAGCGCGGTCAGAGTCCGGGCCAGCTCTGACTCGTCGAGGTAATAGAGGATCTCGGATGCGACCACAAGGTCGTAATCGCCGGCTCCGATCGCGCCGGGGAGCGTGCCGAGGATCACGGACACCGATGAGCGCCCGGCGAGCCGGGACCGGGCCTGCGCAACCGCGCTCTCGGCCGCGTCGACGGTCACCAGCGACCGGCAGCGGGGGGCGAGCAGCTCGGTGAAGACGCCGATCGAGGCGCCAAGCTCGAGCGCGGCTTCAAACGGCCCGCTGCCGCAGGCGGCGAGGGTCGCCGCGTACTTGTCGCGTTCATAGCCGCTCGTCGTATACGACCACGGGTCCGGATCGGACCGGTAGCGCGCCTCGAAGTCCGCGGCCGTCATCCGGGTCATGACCGCCCCTCGGCAAGCGCAGCGCCGCCCGCCCGTGCCAGCATCGGATCAAGCCGGTGCTGGAGCAGGAACACCTCGAGGTCGCGGCGGGCACGGTCCAGGGCGTCGCCCCGCACGAACGGCCGTGACCCGCAGGCCCGGGCTGCCTCGTCGAGGATCGTCCGGCAGGCCCCGGCAATCGCGGCGCGCGCGTGCAGGGCGACGTCGGCGAGGTCGGGCGCGGCGGCGTCCATCGCGGCCGCCGCAGCGCCGATCCAGACATCGATCGTTCGCTGCGCGGTGAGGATCCGGCCGACGGCCAGCCCCTCCAACTCCCCGCAGGACGGGCGCTCGCGCAGCGCGCCGAGTGCGCCCGCCACCGCGGTGTCGGCCATTCCGGCCCAGCTCGCGGCGGTGCGCAGCGCATCGCGCCCAAACCATGGCTGCTGGGCGATCGCCCCCGGGGGGCCGAACCGCGCCATCACCGGCGCGTCGTGGAAGACGACCCGGTGCGAAACCGAGGCCACGAGCCCGCGGGAGCGATACCAGTCGGTGTCAACCTGCACCCGGCGCGCGTCGGTGAGGTCGATCCAGACGAGCACTGGCGGGCCGCCAGCCCCGGACGCGCCGCCACCTCCGTCATCCCGAGCCAGGATGAGCGCCCGTTGTAACCCGCCGGCCCCGGAGCAGAACGTCTTGACTCCGCGCAACACCTCAGCGGACCCGTCGGCGACGACGGCTGCCGGCGGCCCCTCCCCCCCGACCGGATCACCGCCCCAGACACCGGCAAGCCGGTGGCCGGCGGCAACCGCGCGCAGCTCATCGTCGCGCACGCGCTCCGGCGCCTGGACGGCGACGCGCTCGACGGCGTTGACGTGCCCGTCGAAGATCCGCCCCACCGAGCCGTCGGCGGCCGCCACGCGCCGTACCAGGGCCAGCTCGGGTGCGGCGGGCGGCCGGTCGGCTCCGGGGACGGCGTTGCTGCGCAGCGCCCCCGCGGCGCCGAGCAGCGTGAACGGCACGATCGGAAAATCCGGGCGGCGGGACCCGTCACGCTCCGCGGCGCCGGCCGCGATCTCGGCCAATGCCCCATCGAGGTCGGTCGCCATCTGCGTGCCGGCAGTCTGGACCATCGCGCTCACGGTCACAAGCGGCGCAGGGAGATTCCGGCCTCAGCGGCCCAGGCACTGACATGTTCGACATAGGCGACGGTCTCGGCGGCGTCCTCGCGGCGTGCGCCGGGGCCGACTCCGTCGTGGGCGAGCACGACCGCCCCCGACCGCAGCCGCGGGTGCGTCGCCTCGTACATGTCCTGCGCGGTGTCCCCGCGCCAGTCGTGGGTGTCGGCGGTCCAGCCGACCAGCCGCAGGCCGTGCTCGGAGGCCACCGCCCCCGTGAACGGCGCGGTGTCCCCCCACGGGGTACGCCACAGCGTTGGGGTCACCCCGACGGCCTGCAGGCGCTCCAGCGCCCGCGCCGTGTCGGCACGGACCCAGTCGGAGTCACGCTCGCTGTGGCGGACGTGCTCGTCGCAGTGCAGGCCCACCCCATGCCCGTCGGCGAGCATGCGGGCCACAAGCTCGGGATGCTCGGCGGCCCGGGTCGCGATCGGAAAGAACGTGGCGGCCGCGCCGGCGCGCGCCAGCACGTCGAGCAGGCGCGCGGTCCAGACCGCGTCCGGGCCGTCGTCAAAGGTGAGCGCCATCGAGCTCACGTTGTGTTCTGGGCCTTCGCTCGGGGCCGCTGGGACGTCGTCGGTCATCGTCGGTGTCGAGTACCCGCACCGTCGGTCGCTACGCAGAACGTCCGCGCCGTCCCGGTGGAGAATGCCCCACCGGGACGCGCGCTGGAACAAGGGCCCCCACTCCCTTGATGGGCCCCACTTCCCTAAGCACCCCGGTGCTTGGCCCGGGGGCAAGACGCTTTGTACCCCTTTGCGGAGAATCCATTCACGAAATGATGGTTCGTGAGCATCGGTGGCGCGGTCGGCCGTCGCGGGGGATAATCCGCACCGATGGCCTACGACGAGGACCTCGCCAATCGGATCCGTGAGCTCATCGCCGGTGAGCCGGGCGTCACCGAGAAGAAGATGTTCGGCGGCCTCGCGTTTCTGATCGGTGGGCATATGGCGGTGAGCGCCAGCGGCCGGGGAGGCCTGCTGCTGCGCGTGTCGCCCGAGGAGACCGAGGCGCTGCTCTCACAGCCCCACGCCGAGGAATTCGTGATGCGCGGCCGCGGGATGACCGGCTGGCTGCGGATTGCGCCGGAAGGAATCACGACCACGGCCCGGCTCGAGCATTGGGTGGCGATCGGGGTCGGCTACGCCCGCTCGCTGCCACCCAAGGGCACCGAGCGTCCCGCCGAGAGCCGCCGGGCTAGTCGCGGCGCTCGCGCAGCTCGCTGACGACGCGGTCGACGCCGAGTCCGCCGCCGGTCTCCCCCTCGGCGCGTTGACGCAGGATCCGTACCGCCCACGCGATGTGGCTGCCCGGCTCGTCGTCGGGCTTGGGGTGCTCAGCCAGGAATTCCCGGACGTTCGCCGGGTCGAGCTCGGGGGTGTGCTCGGCCACGTAGGCGTCGACGTCAACGGGCTCGTTGCTACGGGTGCTGTCGCTGTCGCCTGTCATCGCCCACAGGCGATGCTAGATGGTTGCTGCGGGACTCAGACCACGGCGGCGAGCTGAGAGCGGTCGCGGCCGGCCGCCTTGGCCTCATACAGAGCCCGGTCGGCGCGTGCGATCAGCGGCTCGGCACTGTCGCCAGGTTGGGCGATGGCGATCCCCGCCGAGCAGGTGCGCTCCAGTGAGACGCGCCGGCGCAGCCGCTCGGTGACCTCCAGCGCGGTCTCCGGGTCACAGCCGCGCAGCAGCAGACCGAACTCCTCGCCGCCCAGGCGCGCCAGCAGGTCACCGGTGCGCAGCTGGTCACGCCAGGCGGCAGCGGTCTCCTTGAGCAGGCGGTCCCCGGCGGGGTGGCCGAAGGTGTCGTTGAACTGCTTGAAGTTGTCGAAATCGAACATCGCCACGGCGACCGGCTCGCCATCGGCGAGCGCCTGACGCAGCTCCACGTCCCAGGTCCGACGGTTGGGCAGCCCGGTGAGCGGGTCGGTCTGCGCCTCGTCGGCGAGATGATCCATCGCGTCGGCCCGTGCGATCACCGCCGCCGCCTCGTGCGCCAGCAGCGCGGCGACCGTCATCCGCGACTCCACCCGCGGGAGCTCGCCGGGCCATCCGACGATGAGCACCCCGAGCGTTTGACCGTGGTGCTGGAGCGGTTGGTAGAGGACCGACGTCGGACGGCCGGTCGCCTCCCACAGTTCGCGGTTGCCGAGCGTGGCCTCCACCTCGTCGCTGACCAGCGTCGGACGCCCGCTGGTGAACGCCTGCCCGACGGCGCTGTGGCCCGCCGCGGCCGGCCCGGACAGCTCCAGCCTCGGCTGCGAGCTGGCGGTGCAGACGAGATCGGCCGACCCCGGACGAGGCTCATACAGCAGCGCCACCGCGGCGTCGCTGATCGTCTTGGCCGCCGCGCACACGTCGGCGCGGACGTTGGGGCTATCGAATAGGACGTGGGCCACCTCGTTGAGGCGCTCGAGCATGAGCTCGCGGCTGCGTGCTTCGCTGGCCTGGCTGCGGACACTGGCCACGAGCTGCTGGGTGGCAAAGCCGATGATCGAGTAGACCGACACTGAGACCAGCGCGGCCCGGTACTGGCTGTGGGGGTAGGCGGGGGGCCCGACGAGTACGAGCGGCAGCAGGTAGAAGGCGCCGACTCCGCCCAGCACGATCGCGAGGTCACGCCGGGACCGTCCGTACAGGGCGGTGTGAAAGACGGGGATGATCGCCAGTGCGCCGGCGCCCGAGTTGACCGCGCCGACGGAATTGCGCAGCACCCCGACCGCGGCGAGGAACACGAGCGCGCTGGGAAGGATCCCCAGCCGCGCCCAGCGCCGGGAGGGGGCGGTGAACAGGGCCAGGCCGCCGGCGGCCAGCGCCAGGACACCCGCCGCCACCCACTGCGACCACTCCACCCGGCTCTTGACCAGCACCACGATCCAGGCCAGCACCGCCGCCCCGACGAAGGGCGCGATGGCACGAAAGGCGCTCCTGAGGTCCTTGGTGTTCACCGCGCGTTGGATCGGCCGACTGGACGAAAAGCTGAGCCGCCATGGACGGATGGGCGACGCGTCTCGCAACCGACTCATTCGGCGTACTGTGCGTGCCGATGGAGCGCCCCCCTGATCATGAGCTGCTTGCCCGCGCACTGCGAGGTGAGGGGTTCGGGCGACGCTACCGGCGGGGTCAGGCGCTGTTCACCGAGGGCGATCGGGCCGAGCGGGTGTTCCTCATCGACCGCGGGTGGGTGCTGATCAGCTGCACGTCCTCAGAGGGCCGCGAGATCGTGCTCGGGCTGCGCGGACCCGGCGAGATCATCGGTGAGATGTCGACCCTTGATGGAGAAGCCCGTTCGGCCACCGCGATGGCCGTCGCCGACGTCGAGGCAATCGTCGCCCCCGGAACGGCGATGACCCGCGCGCTCGAGGACGCGCATGCCGCGCGGGAGCTCATTCACCTGCTGGCGACGCGCTTGCGCGACGCTGACCGCAAGCGCATGCAGCTGGCCACTCAGGACACGCTCAGCCGGGTGGCCGACCGCCTCCTGGAGCTCAGCGATGGATTCGGCGTGACGACGCCCGATGGGATCACGGTCGAGTTGCCCATTTCCCAGGAGCAGCTGGCAAGCTGGTGCGGCGCGTCCCGGGAGTCGACGGTGAAGGCACTGTCGACGCTGCGCTCGCTCAACTGCATCAGCACCGGTCGCCAGAGCCTGGTCATCCACGACCTGGCGGCCCTGCGCGGCCACGCTCACCGCGCCGCCTGATCAGCGCCCGCGGATCGGATCGGGCTGGCGCGGCGCCGGTCCGGGTTCCTGCGGTGCGGGAGGACGTTCGGGTTCCGGGCGGCGCGGCGCCGGAGCCGGTATCACCCGAGGTGTGAGCGGAGCACGGATCGGCTCGACGGTGATCCTGCGCGACGGACCGGGCAGCGTCATGACCCGGTCACCGTGGCACTGGTTGCCGCCGCTGTCATCGACAGCGGCCATGGGTAGGTGACGGTCTCCCGACAGGCGAACCGCTGCCCACGGGCGACCGCGGACGGGGTGAAGCTGTCCGACCGGGCATCAGCCACCGTCACTCCGTCACGCAGCCAGCCGAACCCGTCAAAGGTCGCCGCGCCGAGCGATGGAACCAGGCCCGCCCACGATGACCAGCGCGCTGCCCGGCAGCTCAGCGACGCGCCCGGCGCGGGTGCCCCGGACACCACCGGGGGCGAGACCAGCGCCGGTTTGACCCCGGTCCAAGCCGCGCCGATGGCGGCGGTCGACCCCTCGTCGGTGAACCACACCCGGCCGTCGGGAGCAGCGGTGAGCTGGGCCGGCTGGCTGCCGGAGAACAGCCCCCTCGAGTACTCCCGCAGCGCTCCGGTGGGCGTGAGACGTCCGATCGCGGGCTGGGCGCCCTCGTCGCTGAACCACAGAGCGCCGTCGGGCCCGGTGGCAACGGCGGTCGGAGAGCTGCCCCGTGCCAGACCACGGGAGCGCTCGCGGACCCGGCCGGCGGGCGTGACACGCCCGATCGCGCCCGCCGCGTCGGCGAACCACATATCGCCGCCGGGCCCGGCGGCGATCCCCAACGGCCGGCTGGCCCGGGAGAGCCGACCCCGCTCGGAGATCCGGCCGTCCGGCGTCACACTGCCGATCGCGCAGCGGCCGGTCCCGGCACATCCGCGATCGGTGAACCACACCCGACCGTCCCGCCCGGTCGCTATCCCGAACGGGACGCTGCCGCGCGCCAAACCAGCGCGGAATTCGGTGATGGCACCCGACGGTGTGATCCGCCCAATCGCCGGGCGCGTGCCCTGATCGGTGAACCACAGATCGCCGCCCCGGCCCGGGGTGATGCCGAACGGCTCGCTGCCACGACTCAGGCCCCGTGAAAACTCACGGATGCGCCCACCCGGCGTGATCCGCCCGATCGCCGGAGGAGCCCCCTCGTCGGTGAACCACAGGTCACCGCCGGCGGCGGCGGCGATCGTGTACGGAACGCTGTGTGCGTTGAGCCCGCGACGCAACAGGGTGACCGAGCCGCCGGCGGCAATCCGGCCGATGGAGCAGCGCCCCAGGCCGATGCAGCCGAGGTCGGTGAACCACAGGTTCCCGTCGGGGCCGGAGGTGATGCCGAACAGCGAGACCTCGGTGCTCGGCCCCAGGATGCCCTCACGCAGCGTGCCGGGTGCGAGCGCGGCGGCCCGAACGGCGACCCGCGGGGCGGAGGCCGCCGCCACGGCGCGCGCTCCGGCGATCCCGGCCACCGAAAGCGGCGAGATCGATGCCAACAGCAGCACGCCCAAGCTGCCCACCCCGGGAATTCTAGGCGCGCGCCGCGACCTCCGAGGGGATTAAGGGTCGGTTAGAGGCCGCGTGAACCCCCGGTTTTTAGCCGTAGCTGATCCGTTGCTTCCTAGCATTCAGCCGCCTATGCCACGCACACCTAGACCGCAGCCCCCAGCCCGCCACCCCCTCGCCGTCAAGGTGCCCGAGATCACGCTGATCTTCTGGGTGCTCAAGCTGCTGACGACCGGCATGGGTGAGGCGATGTCTGACTTCATGGGCCAGAACAGCATCCCGATCGCCGGTGCCGTCGGGATCTTCGGACTGGCATTCGCGCTCTGGCTGCAGTTCCGCACACCCCGTTACCAGGCGGCGGTCTACTGGTTTGCGGTGATGATGGTCGCGGTGTTCGGAACGATGGCCGCCGACGTGATCCATATCGGCGCGGATATCCCCTACTCGGCCACGACACCCCTGTTCGCGGCACTGGTTGCGCTCATCTTCTTCGTCTGGCACCGCAGCGAGGGCACGCTGTCGATTCACAGCATCGACACTCGCCGGCGCGAGGCCTTCTATTGGACGGCGGTCCTGGCGACGTTCGCGCTCGGCACCGCCGCCGGTGATCTGACCGCCTACGAGCTCAACCTCGGCTTCTGGGAGTCGGCGGTTCTGTTCGCGATCGTGTTCGCCATCCCCGGGCTCCTGTGGTGGCGCGGCTCGCTGAACCCGGTGCTCGCGTTCTGGGCCGCCTATGTGGTCACCCGCCCGCTCGGTGCCTCCTTCGCCGATGGGTTCAGCAAGCCGACCAGCGGCGGCCTGAACCTCGGCGACGGCCCCGTCAGCGCAATCGCGCTCGTCGTGTTCATCGGCCTGGTGGCCTACGTGGCGCTGACCAAGCGCGACGTGCAGTCACCGGCGGCCAGGCACCACCACGGGCATCTGCCCCACCCGCACTTCGAACCGGCGCAGCGGGTCGCCCCCGCCGAAAACTAGAGACCGCTGCCGGGCGCGGTCGCGCTATAACCGCTTCGCGTGAACCTGCGCGCAGCGGAACCCGAGGACGCTCAGGCGGTCCTGGCCCTCCTGGCGGCCCGGGACACGGCCGACCTCGGGGCGCCCGATTGCACGCTCGCCGACGTGCGGCAGGAGTGGGCCTCACCTCGGCTACACCTGGCCGGTGACACCGTGGTCGCCGAAACCGCCGGCCAGCTCGCGGGCTATGCGGTGATCCGTCGCCCCGGCACCTATGCAGTCGTGGCTCCCGGCCATGAGGGCGGCGGAATCGGCACGTCCCTACGCCGCTGGGCCGAGGACCATGATCGCCGCCACCGGCGGCTGTATCACCGCCAGCTGGTGGCACGTGAGAACCGCCGCGGGCGCGCCCATCTGCGAACCGCCGGCTATCGCATCCTGCGTACGTACTGGCGGATGGCGGTGGCACTCGACGTCATCCCGCCCGTCGGCGAAACGCCGGACGGTGTGCTGCTGCGCCGCCCCGACCTCGGCGCCGATGCCGTCGGGCTGCACCGGCTGGACGCGGTCAGCTTCGGCGCCAACGCCGACTACGAGCTCGAGCCGTTCGACGTGTTCAGCGCCGAGCATCTCGTTGCCCATGACCTCGAGCCGGCGCTCAGCCGGGTGGCGGTCCACGATGGCCGCATCATCGGTTTCACGCTCACCCGCCACCGGGAGCACGCGCGGGTCGGCTTCATCGACCTGCTCGCCGTCCATCCCGACTTCCGCCGCCGGGGGGTTGCGCGGTCGCTGCTTGCACAGACGTTTGCGGCGTGTGCCCGCGCGGGGCTGCGCGAGGCTCAGCTGGGAGTCGCTTCGGACAACCCGGCGGCACTGGCACTGTACGAGCAGGTGGGAATGTCGGCCCAGTTCGGCTTTGACGCCTTCGAGCGGCCGGTCAGCGGGCGGGCTCGGGGCGACGCGAGCGGCGTAGCCCACGCCGGTCATCAGGCCGCCTGAGGGTGAGGCCGGTGCCGTCGAGTAGGGGTGTACGGACGCCGTTGGGCGCGCCGGTACGCTCGGGGCCGATGACGCCGTCGCCCCGCCAGCTCGCCATCGCCGCGCTCGCCGGTCTCGCCACCCTCCTGGCCGTCGCCGGGCCGGCGCTCGCCGCTCGCCCTCGGCCGCCCCGCCCCGTCGACGCCCGCCTGAGCGGCGCCTACATCATGCGCGGCCGGATCGTGTCGGCGGTCCGCGTCCCGGGGGAGCACTCCGGACAGGCGGTGACGCGCCGGTGGGCGTTCACGGGGACGGCCTGTGGGCGTCAGAGCTGCCGCGGGCTCGTGCTCACCCGCCAGCGCAGTGCCAACCTCACCGACCGCGTCGTGCTGCGGCGCACCGGCCCGGGCCGGTACAAGGGATCGGGCCGCTTCTACGTCGCGCTGGAGTGCCGCGGCGCGCTCTATCCGCAGGGGGAGCTCGCCCCCTACACGGTCACTGTCACGATCGCCCGGACGGTCACCATCCAGGGGATCCGCATCGCCACTCGGCTGACGGCGACGTATACGAACCGCAGCCGCACCGACCGGACGATCTGCCCGGTCGGCCCGAGCCACGACTCGGCGCGCTACACCGGGGCTTCGCGGACACCCCCCGGCCCGCCGGCGGCCGCGTTTCGCCAGTCGGTCTCCGGTTCGACCGACGTCGGGTCCTTCCAGGACACCTCAGCTCCCCAGGGCGATCAGACTCCGATCGTGCGACGGGTTTGGACGTTCGGGGATCCGGCCTCCGGCAGCGCGAACAGCTCCAGCGTGGCCGGCCCGAGCCACACCTTCAGCGCGCCCGGCAGCTACCACGTGACCCTCACGGTGACCGATGCCGACGGTCTGCGGGCCTCTGAGACCCAAGTGGTCGTCGCCCCCGGGCCGCCGGCGGCGGCGTTCGCCGATGGCCCCGAGCCCGGGTCCTCGACGACGTATCAGTTCACCGATCAGTCGAGCAGCGGCGTCGGCGGCGCCGCCATCACCGGGTGGGTGTGGAACTTCGGGGACCCCGCCACCGGCCCGCTCAACACGTCATCCGCCCAGAACCCCCAGCACACGTTCACCGCTCCCGGCACCTATCAGGTATGCCTCACGGTCACCGACACCAACAGCCGCCAGAGTGAACACTGTGCGGCCGTCACCGTCTGAGTAGGGGCCGGAACGCCCGCCCTCAGGTCTCGAAGCGGACTGTGCGCAGAACGGCGCTGAGCTCCCCGGCCAACTGGGCCGGGCGCCGGCGCACCGGGGCCAGCACCGTGTAGAGGCAGAACGGGCGCCCACCCTCGGTGAAGAACCGCTGTGCCCCGATATGTCCGGGACGCGTGACCTGCAGCTGAGAGCCGCCGAATTCCGACAGCCGCAGCCGGGGACGCCACGATGCGGCGGCGAACAGGCCACGGTCGGGGCGGACGTGTTCGTCGACGAGGTACTCGACGAGCGCCGCGAACACGGTGTCGGGACCCATGCGCCCGGTGACCCCGGCGCCGAACTGGCCGCTGTCGTGATGCAACGCGAAGCTGCCGACGTGCAGGAACGGCGCGCTGTCGGGCCGGCGGACGATCCGCGCCTCCCAGCCATCCGGGACGTCGATCGACAGGCCGTGCGCGCGCGTCCTCACGCCAGCGCTCCGATCACGAGCCCGCCGGCGAGCACCTCGGCGGCGACCACCACCCACGCCGCGTACGGGCCCAACGCCACCAGCCGCTGGTGCAGCACCATCAGGCCGTCGGTGTCCCGGGCGGTCCGGGCGGGCACCAGCGAGAGCGCGCGCGTGAGGCCGAACGCGGCCCCGATCGCAGCCCCACCCCATACCGTCCCGCACAGCAGCGCGCCGAGGATTGCCGCGTAGATCGCGGCGCTCGTGACCACGGTCGCCACGCCTGCGCCCAGTTGCGCGCCGAACGCCAGGCCATAGACCCAGCCGCGGTAGCGGGTCATCCAGTCCTCGTTGACCTGGCGACGCGTGGTCGGCAGCCGCCGGCCCAGAGGTGTCGCATCAAAGGCGAGCGCCAGCGCGAGCGCGAGGAGCCCGGCGATCGGCCGCCAGGACCCCGCCGGCCCCAGCGATCCGAGGGCCCCGGCGACCCCCCCGCCCAGTGCCCCGGTCACGATCGCGCCGATCGAGAACGCCGACATCGTCAGCGGCCATGAGAATCCGCGGCTCCGCTCTCCGAGCGGAGTGATGCTCGACAGCATCGACTGGCCTCAGGGCGACCAGGCGGCGCGCACAGCGCCCGCCACCGCCACGATCACGAATGCGCCGACAAGCACGCTCAGCGCTCCCCCCCGTCGCGGGGGCCGGCTGCACTCGGGTAGAGGCTCGGATGTCCCGGTCCGATGCCGGCGCGGGCGAGCGTTTCAGCCGAGCGCGCGGCCCGCTGCGCAGTCGTCCGCGCACGGGCCTCGGCGGCATCGCTGCGTGCCTCCCCCACCATCTCCACCAGCTGCGGCCAGCTCAGGGCGGAGCCGCGGCCGAGGATCCCACCGGCGCCGTCGGTGAGCACGAAGTGCGGCGAGGCCGGGACCGCGTAGTCCTCCCATGCCGTGCTCGCCATGATCACCTCGATCTCGGCCGGCGCCAGCCGCCTGACCCGAGCCGGGCTCTCCCGGCTCGTGTCGTGAGTGACGACGACGACGCGGTCGACGAGCGCCTCGAGCCCGCCGGGGTGCTGCAGTCCGGACCACAACGGCGCGCAGGACGAGCAGCCGCTGGTCATGAACGCCAGCAGCGTGACCGGTGAGCCACCACCGAACGACAGGGCCACCGAATCTCCGTCGAGCGTGATGCCACTGATCGGCGCCGCGGCGCGCACCTCGCCGCCGCCGATGACCGGCTCGGGCCCGGACGCCGGCCGGGCCGGAGCCCCGTCCTCCAGCAGCGACAGCCGTCGCAGGATGTCGGCGTGGCTGCGCAGCAGCGCGACGATGTAGACGAGCGCCACCGCCAGGAGCACCGCCTCGGCGATCGACAGGATGAGCATCAGGCGCCCCCCGCCGCGCCCACCTGCTTGGCGGCGGGCTGCAGGCACGGCGCCTCGTGGGGGCAGGTGGCGTCGTCGACCATCACCGCGGTACTGCAGCCGAAACCCTTGAGGTGCCCGGGGTTCTCGCAGGTGATGACCCGGCACACGACCGCCGTCGTCCCCTTGATCTCGGTGTTGCACTGCCCGTAGCGAAAGACGTTGCAGGCCTGCTTGCGGTGCTCGCAGCTGTTGTTGGCGCACTTGCAGCCGCCGGGGAACGGGTGGCCCGGCAGGGCGTTGCAGTCGATGTAGTAGCGCACTCCGGCGTCGTTGCACAGCTGGTGGCCGACGTAGTCGGTGCACATCCACCAGCCCCCGATGAAGGTGCCGGTGGGGCACGTGTTGAGCTCCTGGTTGATCTCGCAGCAGAAGGCCGTGTAGCCATCGGTGCACAGGCCGCCGGCACAGTCCCCCGGCAGCACGACGCCCATCGCGGTCCCGGGATAGAGCAGATAGCGCAGCGGAGCGATGCTGAGCGCCGAGCCGGCCACCGCCATGCGTACGAGCGCTGAGCGGCGTGAGATCCGGCTCTCCAGCAGCCGCGCCGAGGAGTCCACGAGCGCCATCGCCGAGCCTTCCAGCGAGTGCAGCCCGCCACCCCGCAGCCAGCCGCGCACACCAACCGCGATCACCAGCGCGAGGGCCAGGGCGATCAGCCCCTCTGCGGGCCGCTGGACGGCGAGTGCGGCGAGCGCCGATGGTGCGGCGAGCGCCGCCGCCGCGGCGAGGATCGCCGCGGCGAGATTGCCGAACACATGACGAGCCCCCAGGGACGCGCCACCGGCATCACCGAAGCAGCCGCAGGCGATCTCACCACCGCCGCGTCCGCCAAACGCGGCCGCCACCGCCAGCGCGGCGAACATCACCGCCACCACGATCCCGCCGACCCGTCCGGGCAGGGCGAGTCCCGCCGCCGCCACCGCCAGTTCGGCGACGGCGACCAGGCGCATCACCGCCTCCGGCGCCGGCACGCCGGCGGCCCGGAGGATCTGCGCCGAGGTGGCCGGGCGC
>JBAWFG010000057.1:0-8848 GCA_049591655.1 Solirubrobacteraceae bacterium | reverse complement strand
CAGCCGGTCGGCCCCAGCAGCAGGATGTTGGACTTCTGCAGCTCGATGTCGTGCTCATCGGACTGCATCATCTGCACGCGCTTGTAGTGGTTGTAGACGGCGACCGACAGCGAGCGCTTGGCCTGCTCCTGTCCGACGACGTACTCGTTGAGCACGTCGTAGATCTCCCGCGGCTTGGGGAGGTTCTCGATATCAAAGCTCGGCGGAGCGGTCAGCTCCTCATCGATGATCTCGTTGCAGAGATCGATGCACTCGTCGCAGATATAGACGCCAGGCCCGGCGATCAGCTTCTTGACCTGCCGCTGGGACTTGCCGCAGAAGCTGCAGAGAAGCTGTTCGTTGGAGTCGGTCGGTCGTGCCATCAATCCCCTCCCAGGAGCTCGACTCGGTCGGCGATCACGAGCGGAAGGCTAAAGCCTTCAGTGCTCCGAGATCACGCGATCGATGATTCCGTACTCCTTGGCCTCCTCAGAGCTCATGAAGTAATCACGTTCGGTATCGCGCCGAACTTGCTCAAGGTCCTTACCGGTGTGCTTGGCGATGATCTCATCCAGGCGGCGGCGGACGTCGATGATCTCGCGCGCATGGATTTCAATATCGGTCGCTTGCCCCTGGAAACTTGAGGAGACCTGGTGGATGAGGATCTTGGCGTTGGGCAGTGCCATGCGCTTGCCCTCGGCGCCGCCGGCCAGTAGCAGCGCGCCCATTGACATCGCGATGCCGACGCAGATCGTCGACACGTCGGGCTTGATGAACTGCATCGTGTCGTAGATCGCGAGCCCCGCGTACACCGACCCGCCGGGCGAGTTGATGTAGATCGAGATGTCCTTATCGGGATCCTCGGACTCGAGATGCAGCAGCTGCGCAACGATCAGGTTGGCGATCTGATCGTCAACCGGCGTGCCGAGAAAGATGATCCGCTCGTTGAGCAGTCGGCTGTAGATGTCAAACGCACGCTCCCCGCGGGAGGTTTGCTCGACAACCATGGGTACGAGTGGGCTCATCGTCCTCGCTTCTTTCGCATCCTGCGCTGGATTCCTGCCGACTCTAGCAACCGGCCCCTGACGGTCCCGGCGGTTGCAGTGACGGGCCCCAGAACGCCCGGAATCTCTAGCTGCCGGGCGTCCAGAGCTGCTGGCCGGACGACTCGCCGGCGGACTCTGCCGAGGCGGCTTCCGGCTCATCCTTGCCGGGCGTCCAGAGCTTCTGGCGCGCCTTGGCCTGCTCGACCGTGATCGGCTTCGCCTCCCGGACGAGCAGCTCGACCGCCTGGCGGCTGGCGACATCCTCGCGCAGCGAGTCCAGGCGACCCGCGTCCCGCAGCTTGTCGACGAGCTCGGCGGGATCGGAACCGTCACGCTCTGCCGCCGGGCGCAGCGCCTCGACGAGCTCCTCGTCGGTCGGCTCGATCTTCTCGGCGGCGACGATCGCAGCGAGCACCGCCTCACGGCGCAGCGCGGCGGCGGCCTCGGGCTCGGCCTCGTGGGCGAGGGCCTCCTCGTCCTTGCCGACGATCTGCAGGTAGGTCTCCTTGTTGATCCCCTGGCGGGTGAGCGCTGAGAACGTCTGCTCGAGCATCTCGTGCGCGCGGGAGTGGATCAGCGGCTCGGGAAGTTCGACCTCGGCCGCGCCGGTGGCCGCCTCCAGCACCGCCTCCTCGAACTCCCGCTCGACGGCGTGCTCGTCGGTGTGGCGCAGCCGGCCGCTGATGTCCTCGCGCAGCTCGGCGAGCGTGTCGAACTCCGATGCCTCGGAGGCGAAATCGTCGTCGAGCGCCGGCAGGCGCTTGGCCTTGACCTCGTGCACGGTGATGTCGAACGTCGCGTCCTTGCCGCCGAGGTCGCCGGGGTAGCCCTCGGGGAAGGTGACGTTGATCGTCCGCTCCTCACCGGCGGAGGCGCCCACGAGTTGCTCCTCGAAGCCGGGGATGAGGCGGTCGGATCCGAGCTCGATCAGCTGGTCGCGACCCTCGCCGCCGGCGAACGGCTCGCCGTCGACCTTGCCCAGGTAGTCGACGAGCACGTGGTCACCCTGCTGGGCGGCGCGCTCCTCGGTGTCAAGTGTGGCCAGCCGGTCGCGCAGGCGGTCCAGTTCGGCGTCGACCTCGGCGTCGTCGACGGTCGGCTCGCGGCGGCCGACCTCGAGGCCCTTGTATTCACCGAGGGTCGCGGTCGGCCGGACCCCGATCTCGATCGAGAACGAGAGCGGCTCACCCTGGGCGGGGAAGCTCTCGGCGAAGTTGAAGTCCGGCTCCCCGACGGGGGCGATCCCGGAGCCGTCGATGGCGTCGATGTACCACTCGCCCAGGGCGCTGCGCAGCGCCTCGTCGAAGACGGCCTCGCGGCCGAGCCGGCGGATGACCACCGGGGGCGGGACCTTGCCCTTGCGGAAACCGGGGATGCGCAGCTGGCCGCCGAGCTTGCGCGCGGCCTGCTGCAGGCGACGCTCGACCTCTTCGGCCGGGACCTCGGCGTCAACGCGGACGCGGGACTCCGGCAGTTCGGTGACAGTGGTCTTCAGTGATGCCATGGTGGCCAGACGATAGCTTGACGGCGTGCTCGAGCGGATTGCAGCCCGACTGTTGACCGGGCCGGTCGGATTCCTGGCCGGCGGGTTGCTGGAGCTCGGGCGGTTTGCACTGGGGGCGCTGCGGTCCCGGTGGACCGCGTCGCGCGACAGCGCCTAGGCGGCTGGCGCGACAGCGCCTAGGCGGCTTGTTCGCCCTCGCCGACGAGGCTCTTGAGCTCACGCAGGGCGACCGGGAGCGTCGTCGTGTCGTACTCCCGTGAGGCGCGCACATCGGCGAGCACCGCCTGGGAGCGCTGGACCGCCGACGCGTTGCTCTCCAGCCAGGCGTCGAGCGGGGTCGTCGTGCCGGAGTCCGGCTCCGCGATGAGGATGGCGCGGGTCAGGGCACGGTGCAGGCGGTAGAGGTCGTCGCGCAACGCGGCGCGCGCGAGCGCCTGCCAGCGGTCATCGCGCGGGAGCTCGAGGATCCGGTCGCGCAGCCAGTCGAGCCCGAGCCGCGAGCCGATCCCGAAGTACGCGGTCGTGACGACGTCCTGGTCGGCCCCGGTGGCGGCGGCGTCGACGACGATGTCGAACACCGACAGCAGCGCCTGCATACTCGCGACGCGGTGCGCGAGCTGTGCCGGAACCCCCGCGGCCTCCAGCTCGGCGCGGCGCTCGTGGAAGCGCTCGTGATCCTGGCCTGAGAGCGCGTCGGGGAGCGCGGCGGCGAGCCGTCGGGCACCGGGGGCGAAGCGGGCGATCGCGCTGGTCACGTCGAGCTCGCCGTGCAGCCCGGCGCGTACGACCCACCGGGCGGCGCGCTCGACGAGCCGGCGGCCCTCGATCAGGATCGAGAGCTGGGTGCCCGCCTCGATGCGGTTGTCAAGCTGCTCGACCGCGTCCCAGAAGTCGCGCATCTCGAACACCTCGCGGGCGATCGCGTAGGCGCGGGCGAGCTGGGAGGCCCGGGCGCCGGTCTCCTCGGCCAGGCGGAACGCGAACGTCATCCCGGCACGATCGACCAGCTGGTTGGCGACGATCGTGCTGATCAGCTCCCGGCGCAGGCGGTGCGATGCGATCTCGTCGCCGAAGCGGTCGGCCAGCGGAGGCGGGAAGTAGCGCTCCAGGTCACGGGCCAGGAACGGGTCCTCGGGGAGGTCGGAGTCCAGCAGCTCGGTGTAGAGGAAGATCTTCCCGTAGGCCATCAGCGTCGCCAGCTCGGGCGACACCAGGCCCCGCCGCTCGGCGCGGCGGGCGCCGATCGTCTTCTCGCTCGGCAGCGCCTCGATCTCCCGGTCCAGCGCGGTCTCCTGCTCCAGGCGGCGGATCAGCCGCGCGTGGACGTCGAGCATCGGCACCGCTTGGGCCAACGCGAGGCTCATCGCCTGGGTCTGGGTGTAGCTGCCGTAGATGACCTGGGCGGAGACCGCGTCGGTCATCTGCACCAGCAGCTCGTTGCGCTCGTCCTCGCTCATTGCATGGGCTGCGATCACGTCGCTGAGCAGGATCTTGATGTTGACCTCGTGGTCGGAGCAGTTGACCCCGGCGACGTTGTCGATCGCGTCGGTGTTGATCCTCCCGCCGGCCTCCCCGGGGCCGCCGCGCAGCGCGTACTCGACGCGCCCGCGCTGGGTGAAACCGAGGTTGCCCCCCTCCCCCACGACCCGGCAGCGCAGCTCGCCGCCGTTGACCCGCACACCGTCGTTGGCGCGATCCCCGGCCGCGGCATTGGTCTCCTCCTGCGCCTTGACGTAGGTGCCGACGCCACCGTTGAACAGCAGGTCGACCGGCGCACGCAGCAACCGGCGGATGAGCTCAGCCGGTGACAGCCGGTCGGCGTCAATCCCGAGCGCCACCCTGACCTCATCGGTGATCGTGATCCACTTGGTGGTCCGGGAATGGACCCCCCCGCCGGGCGAGATCAGCGCTGGGTCATAGTCCGCCCAGGAGGAGCGCCCCATCGCGAACAGCCGCCAGCGCTCGTCGAAGCTGCTGGCGGGGTCCGGGTCAGGATCCAGGAACACGTGGCTGTGGTTGAAGGCCGCCACCAGGCGCGTGTGGCGCGAGCGGAGCATCGCGTTGCCGAATACGTCGCCCGACATGTCCCCGATCGCCACGACCGTGAACGGCTCGT
This sequence comes from Solirubrobacteraceae bacterium, assembly GCA_049591655.1. Classification (GTDB taxonomy): domain Bacteria; phylum Actinomycetota; class Thermoleophilia; order Solirubrobacterales; family Solirubrobacteraceae; genus Palsa-465. Next base: position 4,203 of record JBAWFG010000057.1, on the reverse strand, counting down.
GCTGGATGTCGGTGCCGAGCTCCCGGAAGTGGCGCTTGACCGACTCCCAGGCGCCGCGGGCGGTGATCCCCATCTGCTTGTGGTCATAGCCGTGGGACCCGCCGGAGGCGAACGCGTCGCCCAGCCAGAAGCCGTAGGCGGCCGAGACCTCGTTGGCGATGTCGGAGAACGTCGCCGTGCCCTTGTCGGCAGCGACGACGAGATACGGGTCCTCGTCGTCATAGCGGACGACGCGGTCGGGGCCGACGACGGTTGAACCGACGTAGTTGTCGGTCAGATCGAGCAGCCCGCATAGGAAGGTGCGGTAGCAGGCGATCGCCTCCTTGACGAGCTCCGGCCCCGCCTCCGGCGGCGGCTGCTTGACCACGAAGCCGCCCTTGGAGCCGACCGGCACGATCAGCGCGTTCTTGACCATCTGGGCCTTCATCAGGCCGAGCACCTCGGTGCGGAAGTCCTCCCGGCGATCGGACCAGCGCAGGCCGCCGCGGGCCACCTTGCCGCCCCGCAGATGGATCCCCTCCACCCTCGGGGAGTAGACGAAGATCTCGAACTGGGGCCGTGGGAGCGGGAGCATGTCCAGCTGCGAGGGGTCGAGCTTGAACGACAGGTGGCCACGGGCAGCGGCGGGGTCGACCGGGCCGCCGTTACGGAAATAGCTCGTGCGCAGCATCGCCCCGACGACCGACAGGAAGCTGCGCAGGATCCGGTCCTCGTCGAGGCTCTGGACGGCGTCGATCGCCGCCTCGAGCTCCTGCGCCAGCGCCGCGGCATGTGCGGGATCGGCGCGGTCGGGGTCAAAGCGCGCCTCGAACAGCCGCACCAGTGCCACGGCGATCTCCGGATGGGCGAGCAGGGTGCGGATCATGTAGGCGTCTGAGAACGCCACCGGCGCCTGACGCAGGTAGCGCAGGATGGCGCGGATGACGGTGATCTCCCGGCCGCTCAGCCCCGCCGCCATGACCAGGCCGTTGAGCCGGTCGTCCTCCAGCTCGCCTGACCAGACGCCGAGGAAGACCTCCGCAAAGCCGTCACCGGCGCGCGCCAGCCCGTCGGGATCGCAGGTGAGCCCGAAGTCGTAGATCCACACCGGGCTTGACCCATCGGGACTGATCTCATAGGGCCGTTCGTCGCCGACCTGGGCGCCGAGATGCTCAAACTTGGGCACCACATCCGAGAGCGAGATCCGCATCGCGCTCAGCAGCTGGCAGCGGACCATGTGCTCGCTGTCCACGGCCCGGCGGTAGATGGTCAGGATCGGGTGCCGGACGACATTGAGCTCCTCGATGCGCTCGATGTCGCCGACGGCAACCTCCGGCCCGGAGTCAGCCCGGTAGCTGGCCGGGAACGCGTTCCCGTAGCGTGCGTAGAGCTCGGCGCCGAACTGCTCGCCGTGGGCGGAGATGAGCGCGGCGCGCAGCTGGTCGGTCCACGCCCGGGTCGACTCGGCGATCCGGGACTCGATCTCGGCCACGTCGTAGCCGTCGGGAACCCCGTCGCGACAGTGCACGACGTAATCGACGCGGACGATCAGCGACTCCGACAGCTGCAGGCGCCAGTCGACCTGGTCGCCGCCGAACGCGTCGGCGAGGATCTGTCCCGCCCGCACCCGGTTCTCGGTGTTGAAGCGGTCACGCGGCAGGCACAGCGTGCAGGCGACGAAGCGGTCGAGCATGTCCCGGGTGATGAACAGGCGCACGCGCTGGCGCTCGCCCAGACCGAGGATCCCGATGGCGATCTCGAACAGGTCCTCGGCCTCGATCTGGACGAGCAGATCGCGTGGCAGCGTCTCCACGATGTCGAGCAGCCCCTTGGCGTCGTGGCTGTCGGACGGGAAGGCAGCCTTCGCCAGGACGAACTCGACCTTCTCACGCAGCAGCGGGATGTCCTGGGGGCTCGTCTTGTAGGCGGTCGTCGTGTACAGGCCGAGGAAGCGCCGCTCGCCGACGACGCGGCCATCGGCGCCGAACTGCTTGACGCCGACGTAGTCGAGGTAGGCCGGCCGGTGCACGGTGGCCCGTGAGTTGGCCTTGGTGAGCACCAGCGGCTCGATCGAACGCGCCAGCTCGAGCGCCTTCCCCTCCAGCCGCTTGGTCGGGCGCGAGGAGGTGCCACGCAGGATCCCGAGGCCCGAGCCGGGGACCGGCGTGAGCTCCGCGCCGTCGTCATCCTCACGCAGCTCGTATTCGCGGTAGCCGAGGAAGGTGAAGTTGCCGTCGGCCAGCCAGGCCAGGAACGCCTCGGCGCCGGTGAGCACCTCGGCATCACAGGGGGGCGCCTGCCGGCGCAGCTCGGTGGCCAGCGCGGTGGTGCGGGCCCGCATCCCCGCCCAGTCCTCGACCGCCGCGCGGACCTCCTCCAGCACAAGTTCGATTCCCGCCCTGAGCACCGACAGGCGCTCCGGGTCGGCCTCGCGCGTGACCTCGACGTGGATGATCGACTCGGTGAGGAAGCCGAACGCCGTGGCGCCGGGACGCAGCACCTCGGTGAGCTCGCCCTCCGCGTCGCGCAGGACCCGGATCACGGGGTGGACGATCAGCTCGATCCCGTAGCCCTGCCGACTGAGCTCCATCGTGACCGAGTCGACGATGAACGGCATGTCATCGGAGACGATGTCCAGCGCGGTGTAGGGCGACTCCCAGCCGTCGCGCTCGGCGTCCGGGTTGTAGACCTCGACCTTGGCCTCGCCGGGGCTGCGCCGGCGAGCCGTGCGCCAGTGGGCGATCACGGCGCCGCACAGGTCGCTCTGACGGCGGTCGGCCAGGTCCTTGGCGGGGACCCAGTGGTAGTACTGGCGCACGAACTCCCGGTAGGAGGCCGGGGGCTGGGCGGAGAGCTGCTCGGAGACCGAGTGACCGAGCGACTCGATCAGACCCTGCTCCAGATCACCCGCCTTGACTGCCATCCCACGACTCTCCTCGCTCTGCGATGTGCGCGTGCACCACTGTGCAACGTACCCCCATTGCAGGATGTTTGGCGAGCCGGACGCCTGAGCCGTCCGGCCGGCGCCCGCGCATCGGTGATGATGTCGTGATGGCGGCCGTCAGCGACCCGGCAGCGCCGCTCATCACCACCGACATTCCTCACGGCCGGTCTGCGCAACTTCCGGCGGAGGGTGCTCGTCTCGACACGGGTCAGTGCGCGGAGGGCCGCGTGCACCTCGCCCGGATCACGCCCAGGGCGTGCTCGGGATCGTCATCGGTGACCAGCAGACGCCCGAACGGGGCACCGGTGCAGAGATCGACGCGAACCGCCGGGCCACGCCCGTGGACCGCGGCGAAGTCCGGCGCCTCGCCGGTCATCCGCCGGAGCCCATAGGCAACAACCCCTGGGATGCCGGTACCGGGGGCGCGCATCCCGCGCAGCGCACTCCACGGGTCAGGATCGACGCAGGCCGAACTGACCGCGGACAGCGGCACGCGTACCTCGCGGCGCAGCGCCGCCAGCTTCTCCAGACTGGTGAGGCTGACGACGAGATCATCGCCCTGGACCTCGATCCGTGCCACCGTCCAAGCGTAGTCCGGCTACCTCAAGCCGGAGATAAACGGGGTCGATGCCGATCCTATGACCGGAGGATCCGCTCGGGGCGTGATCGGGCTCGTCGCTGCCGCGACGGCGCTGCTGGGAGGCGACGCGTTCGCCGCCGGCCGGGTCTCCCCGGCAGCCGGGCTGCGGGCCTGGCTCGCCGTGGCTGCCGTCGCCGCACTGGGCATCGCCCTGGCGACGGTGGCCGCGGGCGTGGGCGTGCATGCGCGTCGCCGCAGCCGCGCGCTGCGGATGCTCGGCGGTGAGTTGCAGGAACTGCTGGCCGTCTCCGATTCGCCCCGGGAGTCACAGGAACTGGTGGTCGCCCACGCCACCCGCGTGGTCCCCGGCGCCGGGGCCGCCGTTCTGCTCGTCGCCGACGGGGGTGAGCGGCTGGCGTGTGGGCCCGGGGACGTGGCCGACCGGGACCCGCTGCGCGGGGTGCTCACCGGCGACGTGACGCCGCGGGGCTGTCTGGCGGTGCGACTGGCTCGCGGGCACAGCCGGCACGCGGGCGAGACCCCGCTGGGGGCCTGCGCCGTCTGCGGCACCCTTGATGCCGAGATCGCCTGCGACCCGCTGGTCAGCGCCGGCGAGGCGATCGGCTCCGTTCTGGTGGCCGGTCTGAGCCCGATCGGCGAAGACGAACGGGCCGCGCTGCGCGCCGCCGCCGCGACGGCC
>JBAWFG010000056.1:0-19791 GCA_049591655.1 Solirubrobacteraceae bacterium | reverse complement strand
TCGACGTGCACCAGGTCGACCGCGCCGATCGTGGCGCCGGCCTCGCCGATCGCCGAGGCGACCTTGCCCAGCATGCCGGGCCGGTGATCGATCTCGACCCGGAGAGTCAGGCTGTACTGGGCGCTGGGGGTGGCGGCCATCGCGGTCGCCATCTTATGCCAGGGGGTGCCTGGTCACACGCTCGCCCACCGGCGGGCGAGATAGCCTCACCTGCTGATGGCTGACGAGCTCTTCCTGATCGACGGCAACAGCCTGGCCTACCGGGCGTTCTTCGCGCTGCCCGAGTCGATCGCCACCTCCACCGGCGTGCCGACCAACGCCATCTTCGGCTTCGCGTCGATGCTGGTCAAAATCCTCACCGACTACGGACCCAAGGCGACGGTCGTCGTCTGGGACGCCGGGTCGAGCGGGCGCAAGGAGGTCTACTCCGAGTACAAGGCCCAGCGCTCGAGCCGCCCCGACCTGCTGCGGGAGCAGTGGCCGCAGTTCGAGCCGCTCGTGGCCGCGTTCGGCTATCGCAATATCTCGGTCGAGGGTTATGAGGCCGACGACGTGATCGCCTCGCTGGCCGAACTGGCCAAGACCCAGGATCCGCCGATCGAGGTGATGGTCGTCACCGGCGACCGCGACGCCTACCAGCTCGTCGACGAGCAGGTTCGGATCATGACCACCTCCCGCGGGATCACCGACACACGCGTCTATGACCGCCAGGGCGTCATCGATCGCTACGGGATCCCACCCGAGCTCGTTCCGGACTTCATCGGCCTCAAGGGCGACACCTCCGACAACATCCCCGGCGTCCCCGGGATCGGCGACAAGACCGCCTCGGACCTGCTGCAGCGGTTCGGCTCGCTGGAGAACGTGCTCGACAGCATCGACGAGATCAGCGGCGCCAAGCGCAAGGAGAACCTCACCAACCACGCCGAGGATGCCCGGGTGTCCAAGCATCTGGCGACGGCCAAGCGCGATATCCCGCTCGACATCGACCTCGGCGAGCTGGTGTCCGCCCCGCCCGACCGCTCACGGCTGCGCGAGGTCTTCCGGGAGTTCGAGCTGCGCGACCCGCTGCGGCGCCTTGAGGAGGCGCTCGGTTCCGCCGATGCCGCCGCCCCCGCCCCGGCCGCCGAGCAGGCCCTCGGCGCCAAGCTCCGCAAGGGCGCGCTCGCCGACGTCTCCCGCCTGCCCGACCGCGAGGTCGCCGTCGCGGTACGCGCGCCGACGGTCCCTGAGGGGGCGCTGTTCGCCACCGACGAGAACGAATGGAGATTCGGCGTGCAGGCCACCGGCGCGCCCGACGTCCTCGTTGGGACGGCGCCGCGCCCGGAGGACCTCGTCGCCGCGCTCGGTGCCCGCCCGGTCATCGCCCACGACGCCAAGTCGCTCGGCGTCGTCCCGGAGAACCTCGCTCACGACACCGAGGTCGCCGCCTACCTGCTGGAGCCCGCCCGCCGCGCCTACCCGTTCCGGGAGCTGTGCGAGGAGCGCGGCTTCGCCGCCGACGTCGATGACGAGGCGGCGGCCGACGCCGTGCTCGGGCACGCGCTTGCCACCTGGCAGCGTGAGGAGATCCGCGGCCGCGGGCTCACCGACCTCCTGGAGCAGGTCGAGCTGCCGATCGTCCGGATCCTGCGTGACATGGAGCAGGCCGGGGTCAGGTTGGACACCGAGCGCCTGCACGAGATCTCCGAGCGGGTCAAGGCCGAGGCCGACACGCTGGAGTCAGAGATCTTTGAGCTCGCCGGCGAGGAGTTCACGCTCGGCTCTCCGCGCCAGTTGGAGGAGATCCTGTTCGGCAAGCTCGGTCTGTCGCGCAAGCGCCGGGGCAAGACCGGCTACTCCACCGATGCCCGGGTGCTGCAGGCGATCCGCGCCGAGCACGAGATCATCCCCAAGATCGAGCGCTGGCGAGAGCTGACCAAGCTCGCCCAGACCTATCTCGACGCGCTCCCCCTGCTCGTCGACGACAACAGCCGCCTGCACACGACCTTCAACCAGACCGCGGCGACGACCGGACGGCTCTCCTCCAACAATCCCAACCTGCAGAACATCCCGATCCGCACCCCGCTGGGACGCGAGATCCGAGCCTGCTTCGTGGCTGCGCCCGGCAATCTGCTCGTCTCGGCCGACTACTCGCAGGTCGAGCTGCGGCTGCTCGCCCATATCGCCGGCGAGGACGTGCTCAAGGAGATCTTCCGCCGCGGCGAGGATGTCCATACCGCGACCGCCTGCCGCGTGTTCGGCGTTCAGGCCGACGAGATCGACCCGGGCATGCGCTCGAAGTCCAAGATGATCAACTACGGGATCGTCTACGGGTTGTCGGCCTACGGGATGGCCGACCGGCTCGATATCCCGCAGTCGGAGGCCGACGAGTTCATCCAGCGCTACCTGGCCGGGTTCCCGGCGGTCGGGCGTTTCATCGAGGAGACGATCGCCCAGGGCACCGAGCACGGCTATGTCTCGACGCTGTTCGGACGCCGGCGCCAGGTGCCGGAGCTGCGCGCCCGCCGCTGGGAGCTGCGCAAGCAGGGAGAGCGCTTCGCGGTCAACATGGTCATCCAGGGCACCGCCGCCGACATCATGAAGGTGGCGATGGTCCGCTGTGACAAGGCGCTCGCCGATGCCGGCCTGAAGTCCCGGCTCGTGCTCCAGATCCACGACGAGCTGCTGTTCGAGTGTCCGGCCGACGAGGCCGAGCGGGTTGAGGCGATCGCCGTGCGTGAGATGGCCGACGCCTACGAGCTCGACCCGCCGCTGGCGGTCGACGCCGGTATCGGCTCTGACTGGCTGTCGGCCAAATAGGAGTCGCTGTGCCGATATCGGAGCCGGTATCGGCGCTGACTGGCTGTCGGCCAAATGAGGCGGGGCCTCCGCGCCGGTGAGGCGCGGAGGGCCCGGACAGCCTCTTAGAGGAGCTGGAAGATGAAGTCGTACTCCTTGCCGCCGTTGCGCGACAGCAGCTTCATCTGACCGCGGGCGCCTACGTAGCGCCCGGTGCCGCCGGTGATCGACAGGGTGCTGTTGCGGGTGTCGTAGTACGGGCCCTGCACCGTGATCTGGCCGCCCTTGAGGAACGTCGTCCACAGGCATTCCCAGATCCCCAGCTTGACCTGTAGCCGGGTGCAGAAGCCCTCGTCGTGGCCGACCTTCACCTTGTTGGCCGTGTTGTAGACCGGGTTGTTGAAGGTCAGGATGTTGCCCTTGACGTCGGCGCCGCCGACGCCCGGCACCTCGGTGTCGGTGATCGCGTGCTCGATCACGTGGATCGTGGTGCCGGCGGCGTGGGCCGTGGTCCGCGCGTCGCTGGGGGCGGCAGCGACGACCGCGCTCAGCGCCAGCGCCGCCGAGGCCGCCATCGATACGAGCCGTAGGCGCCGCGTCGTTACGAAGTCCTGCATGGGGTCCCCTCCTCTGGGTTGGACGACTTCAGAGCGGCGATCCTACGCCCAACCGCGACGGGCGACAGGCGCTCAGGCGGCGGCGAGGGCGGCGGGCGCGGGCCCGGTCGCGCCGGGACCGTGCACGAACGACGGGTGGGCGATCCCGAGGTAATGGTGAAAGGACCAGTCGACGAAGCGCTTGGCGCCCATGGCACCCAGAGCCGGAGCGAGCAGGCGCGGCGCGACCCGCGGAACGAGCCGCTGCACCCGCAGCATCCAGGCAAACGGCGTGGCATGGCCGGCCGAGAACGCGTGGTAGCGGGCCAGCGCCTGGGCGCGGCCCTGTTCACCGGCGATCACACCACGCAACTCCCGGCCGCAGGCGAGGCCGAAGTACAGCGCGGTGCGGATCCCCTCGGCGGTCAGCGGCAGGCAGTGACCGGCCGAGTCGCCAACGAAGAAGACGCCGTCGTCGGTGGCTGGGCGCAGCGCGTGGGGAATCCAGTTGCCCTGATAGCGGACCGTGTCGGCCTTCAGATCCTCGGCGAGGCGGACGGTTGGCTCCTTGACATGGAAGCGGGGGTCAAACGAACCGACCCCGATCCGCACCTCATCGCCGGCGGGGAAGCTCCAGCCATAGCCGGCGGGCACGTAGCCGCGGTCGATCCAGATCTCCAGGTCGGTGCCGCCGCCGCTGGGATGGACCTCGAGGCCCCGGGAGAGCAGCGCATCGGGCGGCTGCACGTTGTCGCCGCGGCCGAGCACGCGCCGCCAGCCCAGCGCATCGACGACCAGGGGAGCACGGATGTCGCCCCGGTCGGTGTGGACCGTCTGCAGCCCGCGGACCGCTGTGGGTCCGCCACCGGCCACATCAACAGGGCGATCCGCCCCGGCGGATCGGCCCTCCACCTTGGCGGTTTCGAACTGGAACACGCCCTGCTGGGCCAGCGCCGCGCACAGCGTCCGGTAGTCGAAGGTGGAGAAGGTCCAGGGGAGGTCGTACCGGACCGTCGTGTGCGGGGTGTGGATGACGAGTTCGCCGAACGTCTGCTGCAGCGCCTCGCGCAGCCCGAGCGCATCGAGCCACCCGGTGGGGATGCCGCAGGCCGACGTCTGACGCTCGCCGATCTCGTAGCGGTCGACGATCAGCACGTCGGCACCACTGCCCGCCAGTTCCCGCGCCACCGCCAGGCCGGCAAAGCTTGCTCCGCAGATGAGGACATCGCAGTCGCGATCGAGCGGCGTGCGCTCCTCACCGCGCTTGGTGGCACGTGTCGGCATGGAGGCGCCGATGATAGGGCGGCCGGCGCGCGTGCATGAACGCCGACAGGGCCGCACCGCAGGCACCGGGCGGCTATCCTGCGATAACCCATGTCTTCAACTTCAACCTTGACGCCACCCGCCGATCAGGGCAACGCAAAGATCGTCGAAGGCTCTGACGGCCTTCTGCTCGAGATCGACGGCCACATCGTCCCCAACTACGACGCGACGCTGCGCCCCTTCTCCGAGGGCGACGTCGTCACCGGCCATGTCGTCCGCATCGACAACGACGAGGTCCTCGTCGACATCGGCTACAAGTCCGAGGGAGTCATTCCGGTCGGCGAGCTGTCGATTCGCAAGTCAGTCGACCCCTCCGATGAGGTCGAACTCGGCGAGGAGGTCGACGCGCTGGTCCTCACCAAGGAGGATCAGGACGGTCGGCTCATCCTGTCCAAGAAGCGCGCCCGCTTCGAGAAGGCGTGGCGGCGCATCGAGGCGGCTGCCGAGTCCGGCGAGCCGGTGCACGGCAGCGTCATCGAGGTCGTCAAGGGCGGCCTGATCATCGACCTCGGCGTCCGCGGCTTCCTGCCCGCGTCGCTGGTCGACATCCGCCGGGTGCCCAACCTCGACGAGTACATGGGCACGACGATCGAGTGCAAGGTCATCGAGCTCAACCGCAGCCGCAACAACGTCGTGCTGTCACGCCGCGCGGTGCTCGAGGAGCAGCGCAAGGAGGACCGCGAGCGGATCCTCGACCGCCTGCAGCCCGGCATGATCGTCGAGGGAACGATCTCCAACATCGTGGACTTCGGTGCGTTCGTCGACCTCGAGGGGATCGACGGCCTCATCCACATCTCCGAGCTGTCCTGGTCCCACGTCAACCACCCGTCGGAGATCCTCTCCATCGGGGACACGGTGAGCGTGAAGGTGCTGGACATCGACCGTCAGCGCCAGCGGATTTCGCTGGGTCTCAAGCAGACCCAGGAGGACCCGTGGCAGCGCGTCGTCGACACGTACAACATCGGCGACGAGCTCGAGGGCAGCGTGACCAAGGTCGTCACGTGCGGCGCCTTCGTCGAGATCCTCGACGGTGTGGAGGGGCTCGTTCACATCTCCGAACTGGCCCAGCACCACGTTGACAACCCGCGGGAGATCATCCAGCCGGGCGATCCGGTCCGGGTCAAGATCCTGGAGATCGATTCCGACCGGCGCCGTCTGTCGCTGTCGATCAAGCGGGTCGAGGGCCAGGTGCTCCCGGTGCGACCGATCGAGAACGCTGAGGGAGCCACCTACGACGACGTGCCCGAGCTCGGCCTCTCCGAGGACGTGTTCGCGGCTGACGCGCCCGCGGCTCCGGTGGCCGACGCCGCCGCTCCGGCGACCGACGCTGAACCAGACCTCGCCGCGCCGGCGGAGCCTGCCACTGCGGAGGACATCGCCGCTCCGGTCGACGCCGACGCTCCGGTTGACGTCGCTGCTCCGGTTGACGCTGCTGCTCCGGTTGACGTCGCCGCTCCGGTTGACGTCGCTGCTCCGGCTCCGGCTGAGGATCCCGCTCCGGCTGACATCCCCGCTCCCGCGGCGGATGCGGTCGCAGAGGTGCCCGCCGCGGCTCCGGCGGCGGACGCAGTCGTAGAGGAACCCGCCGCGGCTCCGGCGACCGACCAGCCGACCGACGCGCCGGCCCCTGCGGCCGATGCCGAAGCCGCCGCCGAGACGGATGAGGACACTCCCGCCGACACGCCCGCCGGCGAGAGCACCGAAGCTCCCAGCGCCTGATCCCGGACGCTTCACCATCTGGACGTGGTCCCATTCGTCGGGCTCACCGGCGGTATCGGCGCCGGCAAGTCGACGGCGCTGGCGGCGTTGGAACGTCTCGGCGCCGTCTGCCTATCGACCGATCGGGTGGTCCACGAGCTGTATGAATCCGATCCGGTCCGCGACGCCGTCGTGGCCCGGTTCGGTTCCGGGGTCCTCGACGGCGATCGGGTCGACCGCCCCGCTCTGGCCCGGGTGGCGTTCGCCACCGACGAGGACCGCAGCTGGCTGGAGGGCCTCCTGTGGCCCCGGGTGGGAGAGCGAATCGCCGCCTGGCGGGCGGAAGCTGATGTGGCGTCGCCGCCGCCCCGGGCGGCGGTGGTCGAGGTGCCGCTCCTGTTCGAATCCGGCCTGAACCACGGCTTTGACGCGACGATTGCGGTGATCGCCGACGAGACACTACGTGAGCAGCGCGCGTCGGCACGAGGCCACGAGGCCCTCTCAGAGCGCGCCGCACGGCAGTTGACCCAGCAGGAAAAGTCGCAGCGTGCGACCTACACCGTGGTCAATGACGGCAGCGAGCCCGAGCTGGAGTCGAAGCTGTCGTCGATCCTTGACATGCTGTCGCCGTGAGTCCTCCGGCTGCCACCGCATCACATCAGCGTCGTGGCACGCGCGGAGCGGCCGCAGCTCGCCGGCGTGCGGCGGCTCGCCGCCGTCGTCGGCTGATCATGAGCGCCGTCGTCGCGGGGCTGGTGGTCGTGGGCGTGATCCTGGCGCTTCCGCTCGCCCGCCGGGCGGTCAACGACCTGGGGCTGCCGCTCTCCTACCCCGGCGTGATCCGCCAGCAGGCAGCCGCTAAGCATCTCGATCCGGCGCTCATCGCCGCCGTCATCTACGCCGAGACGAAGTTCCTGCCGCGGACCTCATCGGCGGGCGCCGAGGGGCTGATGCAGCTGATGCCCCAGACGGCCAGTTTCCTCGCCCATCGCTCCGGGGGCACGACGTTCACGACCGCCGACCTGGCCACGCCGCGGGTCAACATCGCCTACGGCAGCTATTACCTGCGCTACCTCCTCAACGAGTTCCACCAGAACACCGTTCTGGCGATCGCCGCCTACAACGGCGGAGAGGCCAACGTCCAAAACTGGGTCGCGGAGGTCCGTGCCCGCGGGCAGGGGTTCCAGATCAGCGACATCCCGTTTCCCGAGACGCGTGACTACGTCGAGAAGGTGCTGCAGGCTCGCATCGACTACCGCCGCACCTACGCCAGCCAGCTCGGCTACAACTGACGCCGATGCGGACCGAAACGGTCCTCAATGGCGGCTAGCCTGAGTTAGAGGTCATGCCCAAGTTCCAGCTCGACAGCGCCTTCTCACCGACCGCCGACCAGCCCGCGGCGATCGAGTCGCTGGCCCAGGGGATCGAAGGCGGGGAGCGCTTCCAGACGCTGCTCGGCGCGACCGGCACCGGCAAGACGATGACGATGGCGGCGACGATCGAGGCGGTGCAGCGACCCTCGCTGATCATCGCCCACAACAAGACCCTCGCCGCGCAGTTGTGCAACGAGTTCCGGACCTACTTCCCCAGCAACTCGGTCGAGTACTTCGTCTCCTACTACGACTACTACCAGCCTGAGGCCTACGTCCCCTCCAAGGACCTCTACATCGAGAAGGACTCGGCGATCAACCAGGAGATCGACCGGTTGCGTCACGCCGCCACCGCCGGGCTGTTTGCGCGGCGTGACGTCGTCATCGTCGCCAGCGTGTCCTGCATCTTCGGCCTCGGCTCGCCCGAGGTCTACGACGAGAACCTCCAGACGCTCAACAAGGGCGAGATGATCGACCGGGACAAGCTGCTGCGCAAGCTGGTCTCGATCCAGTACAACCGCAACGACACCGCCCTGTCCCGCGGCACCTTCCGGGTCCGGGGCGAGACCCTGGAGATCTTCCCCGCCTACGCCGAGACCGCCTACCGGATCGTCCTGTTCGGCGACGAGGTGGAGCACCTCCAGCATTTCGACCCGGTGACCGGCGAGCTGATCGAGGACGACCTCGAGCACGTCGCGATCTGGCCGGCCTCGCACTACAACGTGCGCGAGGGCATGATCGAGGACGCCGTCTCGCAGATCGGCTCAGAGCTCAACGCGCGCTGCGCCGAGCTTGAGCAGGAGGGCAAGCTGCTGGAGTCCCACCGGCTGCGCCAGCGCACCCAGTACGACATGGAGATGCTGCGTGAGGTGGGGTTCTGCAGCGGCATCGAGAACTACAGCCGGATCCTCGACGGCCGCAACCCCGGCGACCGCCCGTATTGCCTGCTCGACTATTTCCCCGACGACTTCGTCTGCTTCATCGACGAGTCCCACCAGACGGTGCCCCAGATCGGCGGCATGTACGAGGGAGACAGGTCGCGCAAGCAGACGCTCGTCGACTACGGCTTCCGGCTCCCGAGCGCGCTGGACAACCGCCCGCAGACGTTCGCCGAGTTCCTCTCCATCACCCCGCAGATGGTGTTCGTGTCGGCCACTCCGGGCGAGTACGAACGGACCCACTCGCCGCGGATCGTCGAGCAGATCGTCCGGCCCACCGGGATCATCGATCCGGCCATCGAGGTGCGCGAGACGCATAACCAGATCGACGACCTGATGAATGAGATCCGCACCCGGGTGGACCGCGATGAGCGCACGCTGGTGACGACGCTGACCAAGAAGATGTCGGAGGACCTCACCGACTATCTGCTGGAGATGGGATTCAAGGTCCGCTACCTGCACTCGGAGATCGACACGCTGGAGCGCATCCAGATCATCCGGGAGCTGCGCCTCGGCGAGTACGACGTGCTCGTCGGCGTCAACCTGCTCCGCGAGGGTCTCGACCTGCCCGAGGTGTCGCTGGTCGCGATCCTCGATGCCGACAAGGAGGGCTTCCTGCGTGGGGCGACGTCGCTGATCCAGACGATCGGACGGGCGGCCCGCAACGTCGACGGCAAGGTCCTCATGTACGCAGATAAGGAAACCGCGGCGATGAAGGCTGCGCTGAGCGAGACCGACCGCCGGCGCACCATCCAGCGCGCCTACAACGAGGAGCACGGCATCACCCCGGAGACGATCGTCAAGGGGATCTCCGACATCGCCGAGTTCCTCATGTCCGATTCCAAGGTGCCCAAGTCACGACGCCGCCGGCAGCGGACGGGTCAGACGCTGGCGCCCGAGGAGCTCGAGCGCACGATCGTCGAGCTGGAGGAGGAGATGCTCGCTGCCGCCGAGGACCTGCGCTTCGAGTATGCGGCGAAGCTGCGCGACGAGATCCGCGACCTCAAGCGCCAGCTCGATCAGGCCGTCGCGGCCGGCTGAGTCGGTCGCACCGGCCGCGGCCGGGGCCGTTCCGGCGGTTGCCGACGCAGCCGCTCCGGATCACTGATCCGGCCCGTGCAATGGCTGCGATCCCGCATCCGTTCCGGTACGCTGCGGCCCCTCTCCCCGAATGAGGATCCGGAGGTACTGGCGTGGCGTTGGACAGGCAGAGCATCGAGAAGAAGGACTTCCCGGTCGGCAAACGGGGCTATGACCCCGACGCCGTCGACGCCCACCTCGTCGCTCTCGCCGATGAGATCGCCGAGTTCAAGCGGACCGGTCGCCAGCGCAACGACACGCTCGCCTCGGCCGCGAGCGAACAGGTGCGAGCGATCATCGAGGCCGCCGAGGTCAGCGCCTCCGAGATTCACCGCCAGGCCGAGAGCGATGCACACGACATCCGCGAGGAGGCCACAACCGAGGTCAAGGCGACCCGCGACCAGGCAGCGGTGCAGGCCCGTGAGTACGTCGCCAGGGTTGCCGAGTCGACCAACGTGATGCTCAGCCGAGTGGAGGCGATGGAGCAGGAGCTCGGTTCGCTGCTCGAGTCGTTGCGCGCCGGGTCCCACCGGCTCACCGCCGACCTGCAGCTGCTGGAGTCGAGCCTCGGTGACGTCTCGGACGTCGTGCTCCCGCGCGCGCCGTTCGAGGCCGACAGCGAGTCGGTGGCCGCGGAGTCCGCCTATGACTCCGGGTCGTCGTACGGATCGGCCGCCGGTTTCGGCGGCGAGTCGGCCGCCGGCGAGACGGCCGAGTATGCGCCGGGCGACGAATACGCGTCGGCCGAGGAATACGCGCCCGCGCCGGTGCCTGAGGCGGCCGAGCTCCACAGCGTCGTCGACGAGCCCGAGTACACCTACGATCCCGACAACCCGCCCGACGACGAGTCCGATGACACCGAGGGGGCGCGGCTGATCGCGCTCAACATGGCGCTCAACGGGACCCCCCGCGCAGAGACCGAGCGCTACCTGTCCGAGAACTTCCAACTCTCGGACGCGGGCGGCCTGCTCGACGAGGTCTACGCCAGCGTCGAAGGCTGATCGCTTCGCGATCAGCTGGCGAGTTTCCCCAGGGGGCAAACTCGGGGCCGATCCCGGCGCGGTCAGCGCCTCTGCGGGGGCGGTTGTGCAATCTAAGCCCCGTATAGGGGCTTAGATTGCACTGCGGCCTGTGACTGGGCGGCTCCGACGAGGGCTGCGCCAAGCGTCGAGGGTTGATCGCGGTTAGGGCTGCCCGGGCACCGCGGAGACGGCTCCCGTCGGTTGTTCGGATCGACAGGCGGCGCTGGCGGCCTGGAACGCGGGTGAGCTGGGGTCGAACGTGCCGCTGTCAAAGGCGCCCTGGCGGTTTGGATCCGGGAAGCTCGGGACGCCGTGCGAGCGCAGGCACCGAGCCCACCTCACTCCCGCCGGGATGTTGGCGACGGCCTTGACCTGACTCCGCTGGCCGCCGGGAAATAACGTCCGGCACGCAGAGCGCGCTGCTCTCATTCTCGGATTGTTGCGGTTGAGGTCGCTGCCGGGGCCGCCATCGATGGAGAAGGCGATGCCGCCGCCCGCAGGCGTGG
Source organism: Solirubrobacteraceae bacterium (assembly GCA_049591655.1). Taxonomy (GTDB): domain Bacteria; phylum Actinomycetota; class Thermoleophilia; order Solirubrobacterales; family Solirubrobacteraceae; genus Palsa-465. Next base: position 8,480 of record JBAWFG010000056.1, on the reverse strand, counting down.
TGGGGTCCGGGAAGTCCGAGATGCCGTGGCTGCGGATGCACTGCGCGTACGCGACGAACTGTGCCCTGGTCGACTCAAGGCCGGAGCCTCCGGGGCGGTTCGAACTGCCGCAGCCAGCGGTGAGAACGGCGAGCCCGAGCCATGCCGCCGTCATCGCCACCCGGGCTCCTGTGCGTGTGGAGGACATGGCCGACGTTGTACGCCAGTGCTCCTGACACGGACCTAACGCAGGCTGTTATGGCGCTGTAAGGTGAGCTGAGGCATCCTCAGTCCGGACCGACCACAGGCTGATGAGGAAGTGCGATGCAACTTCGCCCCCGCCGCGCCGGGCATAGCGCCCAGTCTCGCCTGGCACGGCGGCCCATCCGGGTGCGTCTCGCCGTCATGTTCGTCGCGGTTTTCCTTGCGTCGGGGGCCGTCCTGTTGACGCTCACACTCGCGGTTTGGCGAGGCAGAACAACCAACTTGACCGCGAGGCCCGTGCCCGCGGGAAGCCCGGTAACCGGGATCACCCAGCACAGCTCCGACAGCCATCAGCTCGTCGTCGCCTCCGGGATCGCGTTGGCACTCATGGCCAGTGGCTCGCTCGCGGCTGGTTGGCTGATGGCAGGGCGGCTTCTGCGGCCGCTGCGTACGATCACGGCGACCACGCGGGAGATCTCCGCCACCAACCTGCACGAGCGCCTCAACCTCACCGGGCCCGACGACGAGCTCAAAGAGCTCGCAGACACGTTCGATGACCTGCTCGACCGCCTGGAGCGATCGTTCGCGTTTGAACGCCAGTTCGTCGGCAACGCTGCTCACGAGCTGCGCACGCCGCTCGCTGGAATCCGGACTTCGCTCGATGTGGCGATGGCCAAACCCGGGCCACTGCCACCACACATCCACACGCTCGCCGACCGGTTGCGCCACGAGCTTGACCATGTCGACCGTCTGCTGGAGAGCTTCCTCACCCTCGCCCAATCCCAGCACGGTCCAGTCGGCGACGCGTCGACGGTTTCGCTCGCCGAACTCGCTCGCATCGCGTTGGAGCGTCATGCCGCCGCGGTCTCGGCGATGGGACTCGGCGTCGAGCAGCAGCCGCGCACGGATGCGTGGGTGACCGGCAGTGCAACGCTGCTGGCGCGCATGGTCGAGAACGTGATCGACAACGCGCTCGGGCACAACCAGCCGGGCGGCTGGGTGCGTGTGAGCACCGCGGTCGAGGAGATGCACGCGCGGCTCGTGGTCGAGAACGGCGGGCCGGTCCTTGGCCCCGACCAGGTCAGGCACCTGACCCAGCCGTTCCGGCGAATCGGCGCCGATCGAACCGGATCAGACGGCGGCGCGGGCCTGGGGCTGGCGATCGTCTCCTCGATCGTCGAGGTTCACGGCGGCAGCCTTGATCTCACGGCTCTCACCGACGGCGGCCTGCGCGTCGCGATCACCCTACCCAGCGCGGCCAGGACATCCGTCGGAGTGCCAGCGTGAGAGTCCTCGTGGTCGAGGACTCGCGCATCCTCGCTGACGCCCTGGTCGATGGGCTTCAGGACGAGGCGATGGCCGTCGACGTCGCCTACGACGGCCTTCAGGCAGCAGCGAAGCTCGATCTCAACACCTATGACGTCGTCGTCCTCGACCGAGACCTCCCGGTGGTGCACGGCGACACCATCTGCCGCATGATCACCGAGCGCGAGAACCCCGCGATGGTGCTCATGCTCACCGCGTCCGGGACCCCGGCACAGCGGGTCGGCGGTCTCAGCCTCGGAGCCGACGATTACCTGCCAAAGCCATTTCATTTCCCGGAACTCGTGCTGCGCATCCGTGCTCTCGCGCGACGGCGACCGACCGCCCAAGCCAGGATCTTCCGGGCCGCCGGAATCGAGCTCGATCCCCTACACCACGCCGCCACTCGCGACGGGCGACGGCTCGAGCTCAGCGCCAAGGAATTTGCGGTACTGGAGGCACTGATGCGCGCCCAGGGTGCGGTCCTCAGCGCCGAAGACCTCTACGCCCAGGCATGGGACGAGAACGTCGACCCGTTCACCAAAACCGTTCACGTCACGATCAGCCGATTGCGACGCAAACTCGGCGAACCCTCCGCAATCGAGACCGTCACCAACGTGGGATACCGCATCACCGAGTCCCCGGAACCCTCGTGACGCGGGGGCTGATTTAGCGCCCGCGGCGGTCGTGGCGCTGCTGGCGGTGCTGGGCCCGCTGCTGGGCCCGTCCCCGGTGTTCGGCGCGTAGCCGGTTGCGCTCGTTGAGCCGGGATTCGACCGCGTCGAGATCCGGCGCCGGGCCGTACAGCGCCCAGCCCGAGCGCACCAGGCTGAACAGGAACACGATCCCGACCCACATCGGCCAGAACTGGCCAGTGGCGCCGGAGGCGAGCCAGATGACGGAGCAGATGGCGAACAGCCCGAGCGAGCCGCCGGTCTCCTGGAGCAGGCGTCGGGTCAGGTGCCGGCGGCGCTCGGCATGGGCCAGCGCCGCCTGGCGGGGCGTGAGCGGGAGGTCGCGCCGGAGCTGGTCCAGCTCGCCGGTGGTCTGTGCCGCGTAGGCGTCCTTGACCCGCTCCTCGAGGTCCTCGGTTGTCAGCCGGCCGGCGACCGAGTGCTCGTTGAGCTCGGCCACGAGGCGCTCGCGGTCCTCGTCGGAGGCTCGCAGCGACGGATCGATCGGGCGCCGGGAGCGGGCGGGAACCTGTTCCTCGCTCATAGCGATAACTCTAGGTCAGAACGCTGCCCGCGCCGAGGGGAACGTCTGTTCGCTCGACTAGACTCGCCTGACATGGAAAAGCTTGTCGTCTCGGGCGCCCGGGAGCACAATCTCAAGGACGTAACGGTCGAGATTCCACGGGATTCGCTGACCGTAATCACCGGCCTGTCGGGCTCCGGGAAGTCCTCGCTGGCCTTCGACACGATCTACGCCGAGGGGCAGCGACGGTACGTGGAATCGCTGTCGGCGTACGCGCGGCAGTTCCTCGGACAGATGGACAAGCCCGACGTGGACTCGATCGAGGGGTTGTCGCCGGCGATCTCCATCGACCAGAAGACGACGTCGCGCAATCCGCGCTCCACGGTCGGCACCGTGACCGAGATCTACGACTATCTGCGCCTGCTGTGGGCGCGGATCGGCCATCCGCATTGTCACGTGTGCGGCCGGCCGATCAGCGGCCAGTCGGCCGAGCAGATCATCGATCAGGTGATGGAGCTGCCCGAGCAGACGCGTTTCATGGTGCTGGCCCCGATCGTGCGCGGGCGCAAGGGCGAATTCGCCAAGCAGTTCGAGGAACTGCGAGCCGAGGGCTTCGGCCGGGTCAAGGTCAATGGCGAGCTGCGCCGGCTCGACGAGGAGATCGTGCTCGACAAGAAGTACAAGCACGACATCGCCGTGGTCGTCGACCGCCTGGTGATGAAGCACGACCTGCGCAAGCGGCTCGCCGACTCGATCGAGACGGCCGTGGCACTAGCCGATGGACTGGTGGAGATTGAGTTGGTGGAATCCGTGGAATCGGCTAAAGCCGATTCCATTGACAGTTCGGCTGGCGCCGAACTGTCGGGGGGCGGAAAGACATCGCCGGGTGCTGCGAAGAAGTCGGCGGGTGCGGCAAAGACGCTGACGTTCAGTGAGAAGTTCGCCTGTCCGGTGCACGGGCCCAGCCTGGTCGAGCTCGAGCCGCGGATCTTCTCCTTCAACGCGCCCCACGGCGCGTGCCCCCGCTGCACCGGGCTCGGCTCCCAGATGGAGATCGATCCCGACCTCGTCGTCCCCGATCCGAGCCTGTCGATCGGCGAGGGGGCGATCGCCCCATGGGCGGTGAGCGCGTCCAACTACTACGACCAGCTCACCCAGGCGATCGCCGAGCGCTACAACGTCGAGCTCGACACGCCCTGGCAGGATCTGCCCGCGGAATCGCAGGAGTTCTTCCTCTACGGCACCAACGGTGAGCGATTGCAGATCTCCTACCGCAACCGCTTTGGCCGCCGGCGCTCCTACGCCACACAGTTTGAGGGGATCGTCCCCAACCTCGAGCGGCGTTACCGGGAGACCGACTCGGACTACTCGCGGGAGAAGATCGAGGAGTACATGACCCTGCGCCCGTGCCCGGACTGCAAGGGCGCGCGGCTGCGACCGGAGTCCCGGGCGGTGCTCGTCGACGGGACCGCGATCCACGAGTTCACCAACATGCCGGCCCGCCGGGCGCTGCAGTGGATCCGTGACCGGGAGTTCTCCGAGCACGACCGGCGGATCGCGCGGCTCGTCCTGCGGGAGATCGAGGAGCGGCTGCAGTTCCTGGAGAACGTCGGGATCGGCTATCTCTCGATGGATCGGGCGTCGGCCACGCTGTCGGGCGGTGAGGCCCAGCGCATCCGGTTGGCGACCCAGATCGGGTCCTCGCTGGTGGGCGTTCTCTACATCCTCGACGAGCCGTCGATCGGCCTGCATCAGCGAGACAACGACAAGCTCATCGCGACGCTCGAGCGCCTGCGCAACCTCGGCAACACCGTGCTCGTGGTGGAGCACGACGAGGGGACGATGCTGGCCGCCGATCACATCGTCGACATGGGCCCCGGAGCGGGGGAGCACGGGGGACACGTGGTCGCCCAGGGCACCGCCACCGAGGTCGGCCGGGTGGCGGACTCGCTGACCGGCCAGTTCCTCGCCGGGACGCGGGTGATCGAGGTGCCGGCCAAGCGGCGCAAGCCGGCCGGCTATATCGGGATCGAGGGCGCGGCCCAGCACAACCTGCGCAATGTCAACGTCAAGATCCCGCTGGGGGTCCTGTGCTCGGTGACCGGGGTGTCGGGATCCGGGAAGTCGACGCTCGTCAACGAGGTGCTGCTCAAGGCGGTCTCCAACCACCTGCATCGCAGCCGGCAGCGCGCGGGAACGCACAAGCGGATCACCGGCCTGGACCAGCTGGACAAGATCATCTCCGTCGACCAATCGCCGATCGGCCGGACCCCGCGGTCAAACCCCGCCACCTACATCGGCCTGTTCGACCAGATCCGCGACCTGTTCTCCAAGACCCAGGAGGCCCGGGCCCGGGGCTACAAACCCGGCCGATTCTCGTTCAACGTCAAGGGCGGCCGCTGCGAAGTGTGCCGCGGCGACGGCCAGATCAAGATCGAGATGCACTTCCTGCCCGACGTGTACGTGCCGTGCGAGCAGTGCCACGGCAAGCGCTACAACCGGGAGACGCTCGAGGTCCGCTTCAAGGGCAAGACGGTCGCCGACGTGCTCGAGATGCCGATCGAGGAGGCGCTCGAGTTCTTCGCCCACATCCCGAAGATCCGCAGGCGGGTGCAGGCGCTCGTCGACGTCGGCCTGGGCTACATGCGGCTCGGTCAGCCGGCGACCACGCTGTCTGGCGGCGAGGCTCAGCGGGTCAAGCTCGCCGCGGAGCTGAGCAAGGTGGCGACCGGGCGGACGATGTACATCCTTGATGAGCCGACGACCGGGCTGCACTTCGCCGACATCCAGCGGCTGCTCGAGGTGCTCGACACGCTCGTCGAGGCGGGCAACTCGGTGGTCGTCATCGAGCACAACCTCGACGTGATCAAGGTCTCGGACCGGCTCGTCGATCTCGGGCCCGAGGGCGGGGACGAGGGTGGCCAGGTGATCGCCACCGGCACGCCGGAGGAGGTCGCCAGCGACCCGGCGTCCCACACCGGACGCTTCCTCGCCGACATCTTGACCATCGCTGCATCCCGGGGCAACGGTGCCGCCGGGCGCAAGCGCGCACAGGCGGCGGCGAACGGCACGGCCAGACGCACCGGCGCCGCCAAGACCAAGACGAACGGCAACGGCGCCGCCAAAACCAAGACCAACGGCAACGGCGCAGCCAAGAGCAGCGCCACCGCCAAACCGCGGCGCCGCACCCCCGCCGGCCGCTGAGCGCCGGCTCGCCCCCACCAGCTCGCCCCCACCGGCTCGCCCCCACCAGCTCGCCCCCACCGGCTCGCCCCCGAATGGGGTGTGCTGCGAGAATGCCGCGGTGCCCGACCCGCTCAGCTCAATGCCGTCAGCGGCCGACCTCAGGCTGTGGCTGCAGAAGTGGCGCTGGTATCAGCGCAACACACTGCCCTGGAACCGGGCCCAGATCCACTGGGAGCTGATGCGCCGCGGGGCGTTCACCCGCTGGCCGCTGCACGGCAACGTGCTCGAGGCGCTGCGTGAGGACCGCCTGCAGATCGGCGCCCAGACCCTGCTGGAGCCGGGAGTGTGGATCACCGCACCGGCGCCGGCCCGGGTGCGGATCGGATCCGGCACCTTCCTCAACCTCGGGGTGATGGTCGCCGCGTTGGAACTGGTTGAGATCGGCGATCACTGCATGTTCGCCAACGGGTGCTTCGTCACCGACGCCGACCATCGCTTCTCAGACCCCGACGTCCCCATCACCTGGCAGGGGTTCACCAGCAAGGGGCCGACCCGGGTGGGCGACAACGTGTGGTGCGGCGCCAACGTGGTGATCACCAGCGGCGTCACCGTCGGCGAGCGGTCCGTGATCGGCGCCAACTCGGTGGTGACGACCGACATCCCCCCGTTCTCCATCGCCGTCGGCGCTCCCGCGCGCGTCGTGCGACAGATCAGGAGTTCTTGATGACGATGCCCTCGAGGATGTTGGCGGCGCGCTCGGCGGCATCGATCGCTCCCTCGAGCCGCTCGAAGATGTCCTTCCAGCGGATCACCACCATCGGGTCGATCCCGCCGTCGAACAGGGAGGCGACCGCCTCCCGGGTGATCCGGTCACCCTCGTTCTCCAGGCGGTTGACCTCCACCGTGTAGCGCGAGATGTCGTGGAAGCCCCGCAGATGGGGGATCGCCTCGGCGATCTCACGGGAGGCCTCCTTGAGCACGCGGGCCAGCCAGATCGCCTGATCCATCGGCGCCTCGATCTTGTAGAGGCCCAGATAGTCGGCGACCTCCTCGGTGTAGTCGACGATGTCGTCGAGCGCCGAGGCCAGGGCGAGGATGTCCTCACGGTCGATCGGGGTGACGAACGTGTGGTTGAGCCGGTCGATGATGTCGTGGGTGATCCGGTCGCCCTCGTGCTCGAGGTCGAGGATCTCGCCGGCCAGCTGCTTGTTGTCGGGGTAGTCCGACAGCAGGTCGTAGAGCAGCGTCGACGCTCGGAGCAGGTTCTGGCCGGCTTCCTCGAACAGCTCGAAGTAGATCCGGTCACGCGGAGCGAACACCTGGGCGAAGCGTGCCATGGGGGCCGGATCCTAGTGGACCCGGCCCCGGGGGTTCAGTTCAGCCCGGCGCGGAAGCGCGCGAGCTGCTCGTCGTCGATCGAGTAGCAATGCTCCGGCGCGGGGAAGCTGCCGTCGCGGACCTCGGCGGCGTATTCGGCGACGCCGGCGACCATGTGGGCCCGGATGTCAGCGAAACGCTTGGCGAATCGGGCGACGTGCCCATCGTAGATTCCGAGCAGATCGTGGAAGACGAGCACCTGGCCATCGGTCGCGGGGCCGGCACCGATGCCGATCACCGGGATCTCGACCCGGGCCATGATCTCCTCCGCCACGGCGGCCGGGATCGCCTCCAGCACGACCGAGAAACAGCCGGCCTCCTCCAGCGCAATCGCGTCCGTGGCGACCGTGATCGCCTGCTCGGCGGTCCGTCCCTGCGCTCGGTAGCCACCGAGCGCCGTCGCCGTCTGGGGGGTGAGCCCGACATGACCCATCACCGGAATACCGGCCTGGACGATCGCGCGGGCACGCTGGACGCTCGTCCCGCCCCGCTCGAGCTTCACGGCGTCGCAGCCGGCCTCCTTGACGAATCGCTGGGCGGTGGCCACCGCCTGCTCATCGGAGGTCTCATACGAGCCGAACGGCAGATCACCGACGAGCAGAGGAGTGTGCAAACCGCGCCGGACCGCCTTGGCGAGCATCAGCATCTCGTCGGTGGAGACCGGGATTGTCGAGGTGTAGCCGAGCACGGTCATCGCGCCCGAGTCACCGACGAGGACGACGTCGACACCGGCCTCCTGGGCGACCTGCGCCGAGGGGTAGTCGTAGGCGGTGACCATCACGATTCGCTCGCCGAGCCGCTTCTTCTCGGCGAGGCGGGGCAGCGTCATCGGGAGCGGTCGGTCGAGGCCCTGGGGGACGGGCGTGTGCGGGGTGGCTGACATGGCTTTCGCCTCCTGTGGTGGTTGGCGCCCTACGAGAGGGTCGCCACCGGGTTGTCGATGTTGCTCATCTGCTGCACGTCGGGTGTCGTCTACCGATGGCCGTTGCCATCGTGGTTGGCGACGCTGATCGGCACGTTGTCGATCAGCCGGACCGAGCCGACCTTGGCGGCCACCACGGCGAGCATCTCGCCGTGGACCCGTCCCACCGGCTCCATCGTCTCCGCGGAGACAAGACTGAAATACTCGGGCTCGAGGGCCGCGGCGGTCAGTTCGGCGCGCCCGGCGGCGGTCGCCGCATCCGGATCACGCTCGCCGCCGGACACCGCGCCCCGGACGGCGCGCAGCGCGCGGG
>JBAWFG010000055.1:0-2921 GCA_049591655.1 Solirubrobacteraceae bacterium | reverse complement strand
CGTCTATCCCGAGCCGATGCGCGCGGGCCGCCCGGCCGGCGGTGGGCCGATCACCCGCGCCCGCGCCTGGATGCGCACCGCGGTGCGTAGCGATGCCGCGCGGCGCGAGGCGGCGATCGACGAGCAGCTGGCCCGGGCCGCGCCGATGACGCGCCCCAACACGATCGCGGTCATCTCACCCAAGGGTGGGGTGGGCAAGACCGCGCTGTCGTTTGTGCTGGGGGACCTGCTCGCCTCCCAACTGCACCTGCGGGTGGTGGCGCTCGACGTCAACCCGGACTTCGGCACCCTGGCCTCGCTCGCCGGGGACGAGCACCGCTCGTCGCGGTCGCTGGCCGAGCTGCTCGCCGACGCCGCCCGGGTGCACTCCCCGGCCGAGCTGCACGCCTACGTGTCGCGGCTGCCGAGCGGGCTGCATGTGCTCGGCGCCCCGGCCCACGCCGAGGTCATGGCCCAGGTGACCCCCGGTCTGTACGCGCGGCTCGTCGACTTCCTGGAGGGCTTCTACGAGGTCGTGATCCTCGACCTCGGCAGCGGCGTCACCGATCCGCTGACGCGGTTCGCGGTGGGGCGCGCCGACCAGAGCCTGCTCGTCACGACCCCCGAGTGGGTGACCGCCGCCGGTGTTCTGCGGGCGCTGCGCCACCTCGCGCCTGAGGATGGAACCGTTGTCGTCAATCAGGTCCCCGGCGGCCGCCGCGCGGCGCAGTGCGACGCCATCATCGACCACTTCCGCTCCCACGGCATCGCCACCCGCGCCACGATCCCCTATGACGAGCGCCTGCACGCGATGCTCGACAGCGGCACGTATGCGTTCTCCGAGCTCGGGTCCGGGACCCGCGTGCCGGTCAAGCAGTTGGCGGCGACCATCGCCGCCCGGTTCGTGTGAGTCGTCCGCAGATCCGCAGATCCGCAGACCGTTAGGGCAGCACGGCCCGGAACGCGTCGCCCTGCCCGGCGACGGTCTCCACCACCGAGCGCGCCCCACGGCAGAAGCGCATCCGGCGCGGCGGGACGTCCCGGTCGACGCGGACCACGGTGCCGTCGCGGGCGAGCCAGATGAGGTCGAGTCGGAATCGCATCCCGAACGTGTGCACGGACGGTGTCTGGGGAATGAGGAGGGCCTGATCGGGCGCCAGCGCGTCGAGCCGGGACAGCCCGCGGCGCCGCGAGCGATGCGTCCGAGCCTCGATCAGCACCCGCCCGTCCGCCAGCGTGGTGCGGGGAAGCCCCTGGAATCGGTCCCTTGCGCTCACCCGCGCAAGCGTACGCCAGCCTTCAGATCCCAGCGCGAGGCGCCGATGTAGCTAATGATGTCCAGCATCGACGTCAAGCTCGGCGCCGCCGAGCGACTGCGCTCGGCGCCGGTGATCGCCGCTACCGTGGCCCTCGCCGCCGTGGTGGCCGCGTCCCAGGCGACGCTTGCCGATGCGGTGCTGCGCGCGGTTCTCGTGGTGCTGCTCGTGCCCTGCGCGCTGATCGACCTCGAGCGGCGGGTCATCCCCAACCTGATCACCGGGCCGGGTTGCCTGGTGGCGATCGTGATCGGACTGGCGCTCGACCCGGGTGGCGAGCCCCGACGCCTGCTGTGGGCAGCCCTGGCCGGCGGGTTTCTGCTTGCCGCGGCGCTTGCTCGGCCCAGCGGCATGGGGATGGGCGACGTCAAGCTGGTGGCGATGATGGGGCTGTTCCTCGGCCGCCCGGCCGTCGTGGCGCTGATGCTGGCGCTGTTGGGCAGCGTCGGCGCCGCGCTGGTGCTCGTCCGGCGCCACGGGGTGGCCACCGCGCGCACCACCGGGCTCCCGTTTGGGCCCTACCTCGCAGTGGGCGGTGTGGTCGCGGCGCTCGCCGGCGCCCCGATCATCCACGCGTACCTCGGCCTGCACGGCTGACGCGCCGTCCGCCGCGCTCACCGGCGCTGGGATCCGCGGCATCGCCGAAATTCCTTGGCACTCGTAACACGAGAGTGCCAAATTGGCCTTGAATCACGGCTCGTGCAAGCTATAGTCGCTGGTGCTGGCACTCTGAGTACTCGAGTGCCAAGCGACGATGTATCGCACACTTCAACCGGAGGTCGGATCACATGAATCTCAAGCCCCTCGGCGATCGCCTGATCGTACGGGCCATCGAGGAGGAGGAGACCACCGCGAGTGGCATCGTCCTTCCCGATACCGCCAAGGAGAAGCCCCAGAAGGGCAAGGTCGTCGCTGTCGGTGACGGCAAGGTCAACGAGGACACCGGCAAGCGCACCCCGCTCGACGTCGCCGAGGGCGACGAGGTCCTCTACAGCAAGTACGGCGGTACCGAGATCAAGGTGGACGGCGAGGAACTGCTCGTCCTCCGTGAGTCAGACGTACTCGCCAAGGTCCAGTAAGACCACTTCCCAGGAGAACCAGAGAACACATGGCACATAAAGAACTGAAGTACGAGGCGGAGGCACGCAAGGCGCTCGAGCAGGGCGTCGACGCGGTCGCCAACGCCGTCAAGGTAACCCTCGGCCCGCGTGGCCGCTACGTCGTTCTGGACAAGAAGTTCGGCGCCCCGACGATCACCAACGACGGTGTCACCATCGCTCGTGAGATCGAGGTCGAGGACGTCTTCCAGAACCAGGGCGCTCAGCTCGTCCGCGAAGTCGCCACCGCCACCAACGACGTGGCCGGCGACGGCACCACGACCGCGACGGTGCTCGCCCAGGCGATCGTTCGCCAGGGCCTGAAGAACGTCGCCGCCGGGGCCAACCCGCTGGCGCTCAAGCGCGGCATCGAGCGCGCTGTCGAGGATGTCGTCAAGAACATCCAGTCGCAGGCCAAGGAGATCTCCGGCAAGGATCAGATCGCCCGTGTGGCGACCATCTCCGCCGGCGACGACGAGATCGGCGACGTGATCGCCGACGCCATCGACAAGGTCGGCAAGGACGGCGT
>JBAWFG010000054.1:0-16046 GCA_049591655.1 Solirubrobacteraceae bacterium | reverse complement strand
CACGCACAACCGGCAGTCTCGACCCGGTCGAATCAACCACTGAGACTTCCGCAACGGGCGGAAAGCGAGAGCCCGAATGGGTGGGGCGGCGAAACGTGTCCCGAAAATATGTCCCGAACTCTGACCCGCTCCGAGCGAACCCACCTACCGTCTGGAGCGCGTCACGAACGCACAATCACCGCACCCTACGGAACCGACTGGCGGGACCTCGAATCTCTCCGGGCGCGTTTTGAAAGCCGCTCGCCAGCGGGGCTTTCTCGTTTCTCAGGACTACGCGTGGCCCAGTGGCATGCGCTCGATCGCGCCGGCGAGAAGTTCCTCGATCGCGTTGGCAGCAGCGGTAGGGCCGCCGGTCGCGGTGAAGCCGTTGGCGACGCGGATGGCGCCTTCGCGTTTGGTCATCGCCGCATGGACCTTGGCTCGCAGTCGCTCCGGGGTCAGTCGCCGGGCCGCAAGTCGTGTGCCGGCGCCGGCGACCTCGACGCGGCGGGCGACCTCAAGCTGGTCACGCCCGAACGGCACGGCACAGACCGGGACTCCGGCAGCAAGCGCTTTCTGGGTCACGCCGGCGCCGCCGTGGGTGACCGCACAAACGGCGCGGGCGAGGATCGGTGCGTGGGGCACGAACTGCTCGACGTGCGCGTTGTCTGGGATGGTCGTGCTCGGCATTCCGGCCGCGGGGATGGTCGCCACGACGTGCACGTCCTCGTGCGCGAGGGCGTCCAGAGCGGCGGTGACGAGTCGGCCGTCGTCTTGGAACTCCGATGAGGTGCTGACGAGCACGATCGGCTGCTCGATCCCGGCCAGCCAGGTGGGCGGGTCAGCGGGCGGGTCCCAGGCACACGGCCCGACCATCCGGACGCTGGCCGGCCAATCCGAGCGGCGATATTCGAACGGCTCCGCGGTCATGTAGAGCAATAGCGGCGCGGCGGTGAACACCTCCGTGATCGACGTGAAGCGCGGCTGCCCGACGGCGTCGCGCGCGGCGTTGACTGAAGGGAGGAAGAGCTTCTCCATCGAGTTGAGCATCAGTGGCCGCAGCACCCGGTCACGCAGGTGCCCGAGCGCCCCGGAAGCCGGTCGCAGACCGGGGCCGAATGGTGGAACGTCCCGCGACGGCACCGGCAGCGGGTAGGGGAACCACTGCGCCCAGGGGCCCTCCCACGCTGCGGCGCACGCCGACGCGCCCCAGCTCATCGCGTCGACCAGGATCACATCCGGGCGCTCGGCGTCGATCGCGGCCCGGAGATCTGCCACCTCGTACTCGGCGCGCGCGGCGAACTTCACCACCCCGCGCCTGAGGCTGCCCTGGGGCGTGCGCGCCAGATAGTCATCGTGGACCAGCCGCTCGATCGCAATGGCGATCGGCTCGGCGGCAAACCCTCGAGCTTGCATCAATGGCACCTGCGAGCCGAGCGTCCGGATCGCGATGGCATGGCCGCGGCCGACGAGCTCGTCAAGGATCGGAACCACTGGATAGAGATGACCGCGGGCGGGCGAGGTATAGACGAGGACACGCGTCATCAGGTCCGCTCCAATGCTTCGATCAATTCGATGATTGCCGCCTGGGTCTGCGCGCGGGGCAGCGCCATGTCACGGCTCAACAGCTTCCACACATAGACGTCGGTGATCGCCACGAGCTGCGCCAGCCGGCGGCGTTGGGCGGCGGCGCCCGTCGTGCGTTTGAGCTGCGGCGCAAAGGTTTCTGCGACCCACTCGTGGTGGAACGCGCGGCCGCGGTCGAGGACCTCGTGCATGAACGGGTTGCGGCCCTCCTCTGCCAGCCACCGCAAGACCACGTCGCCACGGTGCTCGTAGTGATCGACGAGGTTGCGCACCGCCGCCGGGACGTCACCGACGGGTGCCAGCATCCGCTCCGCACGGACCCGGTCCATCGCCCGAGTCATGGTCGCCCGCAGCAGCTCGTCCTTGGAGCCGAAATGCCGCAACACCGTCTGAACCGTGGTGTCCGCTCCCTCGGCGACTTCCTCGAGCGAGAAGCGATCACTGGCCAGGGCCTCAAATAACCGCTCGGTCGAGTCCACGATCCGCTCGCGCAGGGCCACGGTCGCTTCGGCCCGCGCGACCATTCGATAGCCCCGCCGCTGCTCGGCCCGAGATTCCATGTTAGTCACACTAACGTCAAATGTCGGCTTGTCAAACCACAGGATGACCTCCCGTGATTAGGGCGACGCGACGCGCCCTGCGGCCGGGGCGACCGCGCGTTCGCGCTACACGGCCGTCGCAGTCCTCGCTGCCGGGGAATCGCGCTCGGACGAATGCGGTCGGCGATGTGGAGGTGCAGCAGGATCGCCGGAACGAGCAGCTGGCGCATGGTTGGTTGACGGGGTCGTCGTCGGCCTCACCACGGGGATCCTGTCGGCGGTCCGGCACAGCGTCGGCAGCTCGCCGTGTGACACCTACACCCGCAGCGAGAACCGCAACAGGCGGTAGCAACGCTGCCGATATGCTGCCGCCATGGACCTTGGCCAGCCGCTCGCCTACCAGGCCCTGAACCACGGCACCCCGGTCTACACCGCCGACGGCGAGCAAATTGGGAAAGTCGCCAGGGTGCTCGCGGCCGAAGACGAGGACGTGTTCGACGGGATCGTCATCGGTGAGCACCCGTTTGGCAACGAGCATCGTTTCGCCGATGCCGACGATGTAGAGGACATCTACGAGCGAGGCGTGGTGCTCAAGCTCAACAAGGCCGACTGCGAACACCTGCCGACACCCTCGGCGAACCCGGCTGTGATGCGCGACGACCCTGCCGAGTCAAAGGCCGACCTGCGCCGCGAGAAGCTCATGCGTGTCTGGGATCTCATCTCAGGAAACGACTGAGCAGTCGCCGCGGGGTCAGCCGCCTCCTCCAGGGGGCCACGTAGCAGCCGCGGGGTCAGCCGATCACCATTGTGCGCGACCACGGCACCGTCGGCACGGTGTACGGACTGTCGCAACTCGGGGAGCGAGGCTCAGCTCTTGAGTGCGCCCTTGACGCGCTTGAGCGATTGCGTCAGCGTCGGGGGCGTTGGGCGGGTCAGCACGCGCAGGGTGCCACCAGGACCGCGGGTGTCGATCGTGAGCCTCGGGCCGCCGGCGCTCGGCAGTTGCTCGGGCGACTCGATCGTCTGGCTGGCAAACAGCCCACCGCCGCGCACGACCACCTCGACACCCGCGGGAACGATCACCGTCACCGTGCCGAATAGGTTGTAGACCTCGAGTGCGGTCTCGCGGCCGGCCAGGCGCGCCTGGCGCAGGTCCAGGTCGATCGTGCCGAAGATCGAGCGCCACGATGATCGGGCCGCGAGCGACCATAGTCCGCTGCGGACCAGGTGCGAGCAGAAAGCCCGGTGCTGCTCGGATGGGGCGGCTGGCGGGCCGGCCGTGGGTGGGTCGACGGGCAGGTCGCGGGCCAGACGGGCTAACTCCTGGTCAGTGCGCGCCGTCTGAGCGGTACCGACCCGTTCGCTGAACTCCTCAAGCGTAAGTCGGCCCTCGGCGACCGCGTTACGCAGGAGCGCGATGGTGCGCTCTCGCTCAGTGTCGGAGGCGAGGATCGGCGTTAGCCGGGACTCGCGGTCGTCGCTCATCTCCGAAACCGTACCGCGCTCATGCGTGATACGGGAAGCGCTATGAACTCGACCGGTTGACCCGTGTTGATCAGCTGACTAAGGTCAGGCAATGGCCGACGGGGTGCGACCCGTCTCCGCGAACGCACGGTGCTCGACGAGCTTGTTGCGTCGATACGTGAGCCACTCAGCTCGACGCAGCGAGAGCGGCTGGTAGCGGCAATGGGTGAGGTCGAGCGACTGCTCACGGCCGCCAGCGTCTCGATCGATGCGGTTGACCCCGAGCATGAGGACGCTCGATCCTGCCTGGAGCGCTACACCATCGAACTCAACGCGCGCTCGAGCCGTCGCTTTGACCCGGCCGTGGGCGCGACAGCACGGCCCGACGAGCTCCGGCCGCCCGCCGGGGAATTCTTCATCGCCTACCTGCACGGCGAGCCAATCGGTTGCGGCGCGGTCAAACATCCCTCCGGCAGCCACGCGGAGATCAAGCGAATGTGGATCGCGCCGCAGGCGCGCGGACTTGGACTTGGCCGCCGCCTGCTGCGGAGGCTCGAAGACTGTGCGCTCGCTGCCGGCGCGCGCGTTGCCCGAATCGAAACCAACAGCGATCTCAGCGAGGCACTCGGGCTCTATACGTCCGCAGGGTGGACGGAGGTCGCGCCTTTCAACGACGAGCCGTTCGCCGATCGTTGGCTGGAGAAGAAGCTCGGCGAATAGACCGTGTGGGGTCGAGCGGAAAGTGCCGGTACGACGAGCTCGTTGAGCTGTTCAGCCCGCGCGTTTGATTCCTAGCGGGTTGCGGCGGGCGTCTTCGCAGCGCAACACTGACCAACCCGGGGCCCGAGTCGGGCCGACGCGACCGCAACGCAGCGCTCAGAAAGGAGGCCACCCGATGGAGCGACACGAGCACGAGCACACCGAGGAGAAGGCCGCAGCCATGTTCGAGCCCTCGAGTTGGGACGAGCGGTATCGCGGCGACGGGCAGATCTGGAGCGGTAATCCCAACGTACAGCTCGTCGCGGAGGTGTCAGGACTGAGTCCCGGCACCGCGCTCGACGTCGGGTGCGGCGAAGGAGCCGACGTGATCTGGCTGGCTCGCCAGGGTTGGATGGTGACCGGCGCAGATTTCTCCGCCAACGGCCTGGTCCGCGCCGCCCAGCACGCCGAGCGGGCAGGGGTCGACGACCGCGCCGAGTGGTGGCAGATCGACGCCCGTTCCTTCACGGCAGGCGGCCGGTCCTATGACCTGGTCACCACCCACTTCCTCCACCCACCTGACGGCGGCATGGTCGAGGTGACCCGGCGGCTGACCACGGCCGTCGCTCCCGGCGGCCACCTCTTGATCGTGGGCCACGCGCCGTCCGAGGCGTTCACCCACCTGACCGCGAGCCACCGCAACGCGATGTTCCTCCCCGCCGACCTGCTCCCAGGTCTACCCGCGAGCTTCGACGTCCTCGTGGTCGAACAGCGACCGCGGACGGTCACCCGCGACGGAAGGACGGTCGACATCCACGACTCCACGCTCCTCGCGCGCCGTCAGCCGTAGCGAAGCAGCACGCCAGCCAGCACAAGGACAAGTCTGCCCAGAGCTCGTCGCCAACGCAGAACTCCCTGCATATTGGGCACTACGCAACCGAAGGTCGGGGCCTCGAAACGCCCCCGGCGCGCTGCCTTGAAGGACTGAAACCGCAGGGTTGCGGGCATGCTTGGGTGAGCGATCACCACAACAATGGGCGATCGACGGTGTTCTAGTCCTCGTGCCCTATTCCCGAACCCTTGTGAGGCTCATGAAACGCTGGCTACCACTTGCCCTATCCCTGTTTGCTCTGGCCGTCCCCGCCACCGCGGGCGCCACCACGTTCGGCGCCCAGGTCGACTTCAGCAGCCAAGTGCGAGGCCAGTGGTCGCAGGCACGGGAGATGAGCAACCTCAACGCGCTGCATAAGGCCGGCGGCCGAGTGGGCCGCGGCGACTCCGACTGGGCGGTCACCGAGCCGAAGGCTCCGGTGCACGGCCGCCATCGCTATGACTGGAGCTATAACGATCTCGTCGTGTCGGAACTGGCGTCCGCACGGCTGCGCTGGGAGCCGACGCTGGCCTTCGCGCCGCGCTGGGCCGAACCGCATCGCTCCAACGTCCTGCACACCAGCACCGGCCGGGGGATCGCCTACCTGCCGCCCGCCAGCAACGCGACCTTCGCCACGTACGCGACCGCGTTCATGAAGCGCTACGGCCCGCACGGCGCATTCTGGAAGGCGCACCGCAAGCTCCCGTATGTGCCCGTGACGGCCGTTGAGGTGTGGAACGAGCCCGACAACCTGTTCGACTGGGGTCAGCACATCAACCTGGCCGACTACGCGCGCATGTATGAGGCGGTCCGCACCGCCGTACACCGCGTCGATCGCCACGCCCGGGTCATAACCGGCGGGCTGGCGTGGACCGAGTCCTCGCTGCCGCGTCTGCTCAAGGCGTTTAAGGGCAAGCCGATGGATGCCCTCGCGATCCACCCCTACGGCGCAACGCCGAGCCAGTCGATCAAGGTGGCCCGTGACGCACTCACGGACATGCGCCGCTACGGTCGCGGCCGCACTCCGGTCTCGGCCAACGAGTACGGCTGGACCTCCGTCCGCCACACGTGGGGTTCGACGAACCCCAGGCACATCAAGCGGTACACCTACACCGCGCTGATCGGTCTGGCCAAACTGCGGCTCGCGGAGATCGAGCCGTTCTCGTGGGGCGATCCCTCCTGGGGCCTGAGCACCGGGTCCTTCGCCTCGGCGGTGGCGAAGGTCAACCACCACCACCACCGCTGAACCGACCCTGGCACACGGGCCGGCCGCACCTGCGGCCGGCCCGGTGCCGTAGGCCCCCGGATTAGGGTCGGGCCAGAGCCCCTACTCAAGTCGCCTCATCTTCCTCAGTCGGCTTGGGTCCACACTGGCCGATAGGCTCGTCGCGCTCAAGGACGCCGTACATCAAGGAGGAGTCGGATGCACCGTCGTTTGCGTTCGCTGACCCTGGGGCTGCTCGCGCTGTTGGTGCTCGCACCGGCGGCGTCGGCCGCTCAACACAAGGCCGTGCCCAAGCCAAAGCCGGTCAGGGGGATCCTGCTGTCGCTCGGTGACTCATACGCCGTCGGCTGGCAGGAACTGCCCGGGGGAACCCAGGGCGCGACCCACAACGGGCCCGCCAATCAACTGGTCCCGCTTGCTGCCGCCCGCGGCTGGCATCTGAAGCTCGTCAACCTCGGCTGTGGCGGAGCCACCACGACCTCGATGCTCACAGCATCAGAAGTGGGGTGCGACCCGGGAGCGCTCGCTCCAGGAGCGGCCAACTACCCCAACAAGAGTCAGACACAAGCGGCGGTCGACTTCATCAAGAGCCACCGCGACCAGGTCAAGCTCGTCACGATCTCGATCGGCGGTAACGACATCGACGGGTGCCCGACCCAGCCCGATCCGACCGGCTGCGTGAAGGCGAACATGCCCGGGGCGAGGAAGAACGTGACGACGATCGTCAAGCAGCTGCGCGCGGTGGGCGGTAAGCAGATGCGGATCATCGGCTCGACGTACCCGGACGTCGAGCTGGGATTGTGGGTGCATCCAACGCTTCTCGGCGCGAACACGCTGGCTCTCGTCCCCGGCTCGATCAGCGCCTTCCAGGACGACATCAACCCCGGCCTCAAGAAGGCATATCACACGGTCGGTGCCGCGTTTGTCGATGTGACTCTTGCGACCGGCGCCTACGGCCCGTTCGTGGCGACGACCGACCCGACGTTCGGTCAAATCCCAGTGCCGGTCGCCAAGGTCTGCAGCTTGACGTACTTCTGCGACGGGAGCCTCAACATCCACATGAAGACGCCCGGGTACCACATCATCGCCGCGCTCGAGGCGCAGACGCTGCCGAAGCTGAACTAGCGAAGTCACTGCCCCCGGTCCCGCGGCCTCGGCCACGGGACCGGGGAATGGGGCGACCGCTGGCGCAGGCGGTGCGAGCCGATGAGGCGCGCTGGTCGCGGTTTCGCGATGACAGCGAGGGTGACGATCTCGGCCGAGACGTTTGCGCTGCTGGAGGCCTGCCGGAGGTGGACCGAGCGCACCGCGGGAGTGTTCCAGCCGTTGATCGCCTCGCCCTCGCTGACGCGGGCTACGCTCGCAGCATCGCTGAGCAGGCGCCGTTCGCGCCGGTCACGGCGACCCCCGAGGCCGTGCGGGCGACGATCGGGCTGACCGTGCCGCCGGCATCGCCCGGATCCCGCCTGGAACGGCGCTTGACCTCGGCGGTATCGGCAAGGGGTGGATTGCCGCCCGGGTTGGCGCGCGACTGCGCGATTGCAGCCGTGATCCGGCCCTCCTGGTCGACGCCGGCGGCGACCTCCTGGCCGTGACCGGAGAGCACCTCGTCGCCGTCGAGGACCCCGAGGACGGCGCCGCTCAGTCGTGGATCACGCTGTCGGCGGGCGAGGCGGTGGCCACGTCGGGCTGCGGTCGACGTCGACAAATGCGCACAGCGTCCCCGACGCACCTTTTCGAGTAATCACACTCCGGTCTTACACGCAGCGTCCACCGTCTCAGACCAACCCGGGTCAACACCGGGACGCAACGAAAGGACGCACGAAATGCACCCCATCAAGAAGCTGATGATGGCTGTCACGGCGCTGGCGGCGCTCGCCCTCGGAGGATCGGCGCTGGCCGGTGCGGCGACCTCGTCGAGCACGAGCACGACGGGCACGGCGAGCCAGAACGGTTCCAGCTCATCGGCTCGGCCGGCGTTCCGCGGCCCGGTGCCTGGCACCGCCGCGCATGAGGACGCCGAGAAGGCTGTGACCGGCGCCGCGGCGGCGAAGGCCCAGGCCGCGGCCGTCAAGAGCGTCGGCAGCGGCACCGCGGGCGCCGTCACGACTGACTTCACCGGCTCAGGCTTTGAGACCACCGTCACCAAGCCCGACGGGACCAAGATCGAGGTCCATCTCGATAGCTCCTACCAGGTCATGCAGGGTCCCGGCGGCCACGGCGGACCGCCCGCAGGCGGCCCGGGCGGAGCGCCCTCCGGTGCCCCGGGCGGCCCCCCGCCCTCCGGCTACGGCGCCTGAGCCATCAGCGTGTGATGGGGGAGGCAGACGCGCCTCCCCCATCACGCCATCCACTCGGCGAGTCGGGCTCAGTGACCGGCCAGGTGGATGACACCGACGCTCTGCAATCCGTCGAGCATCAGCTGGACCGCCAGCGCCGCCAACAGGAAGCCGAAGATCTTCTCGGTGACGAGCATGCGGCTCTCGTCGAGATGCTCCCCGACGCGGTTGGCCCAACGGAACACCACGACATCGAGAGCGAGCACCACGACGAGCAAGACGAGCACCATCCCGAAGACCGCGGCCGAGTCAGCTTCAGCCGAGAGTGTCACCAGGGTGACGATGCCCGCGGGATTGAGCAGATACGGCACCGCCAGTGGGAAGACGGCGATGCGCATCGGATCGCGCCCCTGGATCGCGTGACTCTCCTGCGGATCGGAGGTCCCGAGCACCATCGTCACCGCGATGATCACCAGGATGATGCCGCCCGCGATCGAGAGTGACCCGGTCGAGAAATGCAGAAGCCTCGCCAGCAACTCGCCGATCACCACGAGGAGAAGGCCCACCACGCCGGCCGTGGTGAGCATCTTGCGGACCATGCGCTGCTTGGTCGCGGCGTCGATTCCCGCGGTGACCTCCAAGAACGGCACGAGCGCGATCTTCGGCCCGATCCCGATGAGCAGCAGCAGGAACGTGTCGATCACGAGGTAGACGTCGATCGACGTGTGATCCATCACCGCTCCTTGCTCTCGCCAACCACCCGCAACGCGGGCGCCCGATGACCGACCCGCACGGCGACCATATCGCCGACCCGACAGCCCGGGGTCGTCCGAATCAGGTGAGCTGTGGAGCGAACACGTTCGCTAGGGCGCCGCCTCGGACCCGTAGGCGGTCGCTGATCTCATGCTCGTGCCGCTCGCGGTCCGGTATGTGACCGCAGCCTCGGCCATGACCCGGTAGCCGTGCCCGATGTAGACCGCTCGGCCCGTGGTCAGGAACATCGGGGCGGTGACGGCGGTCGCCCGGTCGCTCAGGCACGAACCGGTGATCGTGTACCAGGCGGTCCGGCCGTTGGCTCGGTTGCTGACCTGGGCGCAGACTGTCAGGGTCCGCTGGGTGGCGGCCGCGGCACCGGAGCACGTTGCGGTTGCGCCGTAATCGTTGACATAGGTCAGGTTCACGATTTTGAACACGGAACCGAACTCCGTCACCGAGCAGGTGAGCCCGGGGATCCGCGGGAGCGTCACCGTCCGGGGCGGGAACGGCTCGTTGCGGTTATAACCGGCGATCGAGAGCCTCGGCGGCGGGGTGGTTGATGGGGCGCACCCCGCGCAGACGGTCTTAGAGGCGATCCTCCCGTCGGGCAGGCTCACGTCCCCGTAGACGAGCAGCCGGTAGACGTGGCCCGGGACGTAGGCAGCGCTTCCGGTCACGCGCAGGGGGTTGGCGGGTGTCGGGCCCTGATAGAGGCCGATTCCGCCGATGATGTACCAGTGGGCTCGTCCCGAGACGAGCTTGCGGACCTCGGGAACGACATTGACCCGCTTGCTACCGACGCCACCGGCGCAGCTGATCCCGGCGCCATAGCTCATCGACGTGGGGCCGGTCCTCGTGAAGGCAAGCCCGTACGTGGTCACCGAGCACGGGACGTTGGCCAGCTCGGTCGTTATTGAGGGCTGGGGTGTGGGGCTGGCGGCAGTCGCAGCCGCGGGCCCCACGGCGAACAGCCCGAGCACCGCCAGCGTGACGGCTGTAATCACCCTCGGCATCAGGCCTCCAGTCGGCGTCTCATCCGCTCGGGCGATAGCCCGAATCTCATCATCACCGCTCACCTGGGGTGGGCCATCCGGGGGCCCTACGCAGCCGCGCTGTGGTCCACTGCGCGAGTGCTTACTGCAGCCGCTCGCGGCGGGTTCGCCAGACGCGGACGACGGCGTGCGGGAACGGGTCGAGGTGCACGCCGCGGGCCGCTCGCAGGCGCCGGCGGTTGCGGAGAACTCCGATGACCCCGATCCCCCAGAAGAGGTACTGGACCGCGAAGGCAAGCCGGAAATCTCCAAGCGTGTAGGTCGCTGGTCCCCCCGCGGACCGCAGGCTGAGCACGATGCCGATCAACGCGATCGTGCTCAGCGATGCGACGAATCCGCCGACGTTGACAATCCCGGTCGCTGACCCGATCCGCTCCGCCTCGTTCTCGGTGCGGGCGTAATCAAATCCCATGAACGACCCTGGCCCGTTGGAGGCGAGTACGACGACCAGCAGCACCAACAGGGCCAGCGGTGCTCGCCCCGGCCAAGCCAGCACGACGGTCCAGGTGGCAGCCGTGGCTCCGACGATGACCAGGACCGGAATCGAGCGCCGGTAGGGCCAACGGCCGGCGAACTGCCCGAGCACCGGACCGATGCCCATCGCCACGACGACAAGCAGGGTGATGAGAATGCCGGCCTCGGCCGGGGTCCGATGTTCGCCGACGACAAGGAATGGATACCCCCACAGCAGCGCAAACACCGCCCCTGAGAACTGGGTGACGAAGTGTGTCCACAGGCCCAGACGCGTGCCGGGTTCACGCCACGCCAGACCGAGCCGCCGTATCGCCTCACCGGCACTGACCGACGACAGCGGGCTCGGGACCCCCGGAGGGTGGTTGCGCAGACCCACGCCGCCGAGCACCGCCACCGTGATGCCCGCGCCCGCGGCGATGAGGAAGGAACTGCTCCAGCCGGCGGTCTGGAGCAGCGCGACAAGTGGGTAGGCGGCCACGATCTGGCCGACCTGTCCCATGATCCCGGCGACCTGCGTCAGCACAGGAATCCGCTTCGGCGCAAACCAGACCGCGACCAGGCGCAGGACGCTGATGAACGTCATGGCGTCCCCGGCGCCCACCAAGACGCGGCCGGCGACCGCCGGGCCCACGGCGTGCGTCGTCGCCAGCACGAGCTGGCCCGTGCCCATGAGCAGCGCCCCGACGGCGATCAGACGCCGTGATCCGATCCGGTCCAGCGCCACCCCGACCGGTATCTGCAGCGCGGCATAGACGGCCAGCTGCAGGACGGCGAACAGGGACAGCACCGCAGCGGTCGTACCGAAGCGCCGCTGCGCCTCCACGCCTGCCACCCCGAGCGAAGCGCGCTGAAAGACAGCGACCATGTATGCGGCGACCCCCAGCCCGTAGATCAACCAAGCTCGCCGTGGTGTCCGTTCTCGATTCACCGACGGTGACTACCCGCAGACGCTGCCACACACCCGGCGACCGGCGGTTGGCCCGCATCTGACCGCGAGCGATTAGTTTGTGTAGTGGTTGAGGTCTAAAGGCTTAGTACCCACAACTCCAGGAGGCCCAGGATGAGCACTACCGCAACCGGGATCCGCCAGATCAGCCTGGTCTGCGTCCCGACCCCTGACCAGGACCGGGCCATCGCGTTCTATGAGTCGGTCGGGTTTGAGAAGCGCACCGACACGCCGTTCGGCGGCGGCTACCGCTGGGTGGAGGTATACCTGCCCGAGGGGACGACCGGGATCGCTCTCGCACCCCCGCCCCCGGGCCAGGACGTCGTCCCGACGCAGACCGGCATCACGCTGAGCACCGACGACATCGACGTCACGCACGCCGAGTTGAAGTCCCGCGGCGTGGACGTCGACGCCGAGGTGTCACGGATGGGCGACCCGGTCCCGCCGATGTTCTGGTTCCGTGATCCCACCGGCCACTCGCTGATGGTGGTCGAGCAGTCCTGACCGCCGAGCCTCCCCAAGACGACCGCGACTTCGCGGAGCTTGTCGAGCAGCACCGGGCCGAGCTGCACGCGCACTGCTATCGCATGCTCGGCTCGGTACACGACGCCGACGACGCCCTGCAGGACACCCTCCTACGGGCGTGGCGCGGGGCCGCCGGACTGCGCGACGGGGGAGCCGCTCGCTCGTGGCTCTACACGATCGCCACGAACGTCTGCCTGACCGAGATCGGGCGGCGCCAGAAGCGCGTCCTGCCCCACGATTTCGGTCCGGCGGCTGAAGCCCACGCGGCGCCGGGCACCCCGGTCGCGGAGTCGGTGTGGATCGAGCCATACCCCGACGCATCGATCGGCCTCGCCGCCGGCCCGGCGTCGCCGGAGGCCAGCTACGAACAGCGGGAGAGCGTTGAGCTTGCGTTTGTCGCCGCACTCCAGCACCTCGGCGCCAACCAGCGCGCCGTGCTGCTGCTCCGGGAGGTGCTGGGCTTCTCCGCCCAGGAGTCGGCAGCGATGCTGGAGACGACGGTGGCATCGGTCAACAGCGCGCTGCAGCGGGCCCGCTCCGGCGTCGATCAGCGCGTCGGGGACCAGAGCCAGCAGGTCACCCTGCAGGCGCTCGGCGACGAGGGCCTGCGGGACCTCGTCGGCCGCTACGTGGATGCCTGGGAGCGCTGCGATGTCGACGCATTCACCTCGCTGCTGGTGGAGGACGCCACGTTCGCGATGCCTCCCCTCGCCACCTGGTACACGCCGCGGGACACGATCGCGACCTGGGCGCGCGAGTTCTCTCTATCAGGCGCATGGCAATGGCGGACCGTGCTCACCCGCGCCAATGCCCAGCCGGCGCTTGCCTTCTATGCATGGGACGAGCCGACCGGCGCCCACCTCCCGTTCGCGCTCAACGTGCTCAGCGTCCGCGACGGGCTGATCAGCGATGTGACCGCCTTCATCGTCCGTTCGACCGAGGCCTCAGATGCCGAAGCCTACGTGCGCTTCCCGGAGCAGCCGATGGATCAGGGGCGGCTGACCGGCACGTTCGAGCGCTTCGGGCTCCCTGACCGTCTCAGCTGAAGCAGCGCGGCAGCTGGTCAACCATGCGCCCGGGACGAAGCCTCCGGGTGAACCGCCACCGCCTTGGCCTTGAGCGGCGCGGAGGACGGCTTCTGCGTCATCGCGTAGATCCCGATCACCGCTACGGCCACGACGACCGCCCCGCAGACCCCACTCAGGGCGTAGAAGGCGTTGCGGGCGGTCGATGTCACGGCCGTTCCGCCGCGGGAGATGCCAAGCAGCAGAACTCCGAAGAGGATCACCACGCCGGTTCCACCGACGAGCGCGGTGAGAATGATCTCCCAGAGATCGTGCCAGTTGACCAGCGCCGAGGCGATCAAGGTCATGGTCCCGCCCAGGCGCCGACCGGCGCCGCCTGTCCGAGCCCGGCCATCCCGTCCTCGGGCCTGGCGTTCGTCCGATCCAGAGCCTCAGGCGTGACCTTGGTACGTTGCGCGAGTTTGAACAGAACCGTCGCCCCGAGGACCGCGATCAGCGCGATCGCGAGCGAGCCGGCCGCACTGCTGCTGAATAGATCGGAGATCTCCCAGGCAACCGCACCGAGCAGCGCCGCGGAGGGGATCGTGAAGACCCAAGCCGTGACCATCTGGCCGACCACATCCCAGTGCACACTGGCCAGACGCCGGCCGAGTCCGGCGCCGGTGACCCCGCCAGACACGACCTGCGTCGTGGACAGCGGGTAGCCGTAGTAGGAGGAGGCGAGGATCACTGCCGCGCTTGAGGACTCCGCAGCAAAGCCCTGCGGCGCCTCGACCTCGGTGAGCCGGTTGCCCATCGTGTTGATGATCCGCCATCCGCCGGCCGCAGTACCGAGCGCGATCGCCAACGCGCAGCCGAACTTGACCCACAGAGGCACGTAGAAGTGCGTTGTCGTGATATCGCCGTGTGCGATCAGCGCCAGCGAGATGACACCCATGGTCTTCTGCGCATCATTCGTGCCATGGGCCAGCGACACCAGTGATGCGGAGCCGATCTGCCCGAGCCGGTATCCCCTCATCGCCTCGCCCGCCCGGAGCAGACGAATGAGGCGATATGCCGCCAACGTTCCCAAAAGCGCGACCGCGCCGCAGATGAACGGCGACAGCACCGCGGGGACGATCACCGACTGCAGCAGCTTGTGAACGTTGACCGCACCCGAGCCGCTCGCCACGATCGTCGCCCCGATCACACCACCGATGAGCGCATGGCTCGAACTCGACGGGATCGTCAGATACCAGGTGATCAGGTTCCACATCATCGCCCCGATCAGTGCCGCCAGCACCAGAACAAGGCCTCCCCCGCCGGCGAGTACCTTGGGGTTCACAATCCCCTTGGCGATCGTCGCGGCGACGTTGATTGAGATGAATGCCCCGGCGAAGTTCAGCACCGCCGACATCAACACGGCGACCCGCGGCTTCATCGCCCCGGTCGCGATCGACGTCGCGACCGCATTGGCGGTGTCGTGAAAGCCGTTCGTGAAGTCGAACGCAAACGCACCGACGACAACCAAGAGCAGGACCAGCAAGAGGACCTCTATCTGTCCGGACGACCAATGGCCCCCGGATGCTCACCTGCCGCGCGACCTGCGACATCACCCCAAACAGATGAACTGACCCGCGGTGTCGGCTTCACCTCAGAGTGGAGGAAGGGACCCGTGACCGAGGACGGCGTCAGGTCAGTAGCTGAGCGCGTTGGCGTCGCCGGCGTGAACGTCGACGATGCCGTCCATCTCGTTGAGCTCGGTCGCGAGCTCGGCGAGGGGTCCGCGACCGCGCACCTCGAGCTCGACCGTGACGACGGCTGACTTGTGGCCATCGGGGCCAAAGCCTCCCTCGTGCTTGATCGAGAGATCGGAGATCGAGAATCCCCGTCGCGCGCACTCCGCCAGAGCCTCACGCAGAATCCCATGACCATCGAGGTACACAAGCCGCAGGTCAGACGGTGCATCACGTGAGCGGGGCAGGGAGCGCACCAGCGCCGGATAGGCATAGGCGACCACGAAGTACACCAGCGTCGTGGCGACCGCGAGGATCGGCATGTTTCCACCACACGCCATGCCGACTGCTGCCGTCACCCACACACCGGCGGCCGTGGTCAGGCCCCGGACGGTGTCCTGGCGCACGAAGATGATCCCGCCGCCGATGAAGCCGATCCCGGAGACGATCTGAGCGGCGACCCGCGAAGGATCGAGCGAGACGTGCGGCTGACCCATCATGTCGCTGAACCCGAAGATGCTCACGAGCATGAACACGGCGGAGCCGACGCCGACGAGGGTGTAGGTCCGCAGCCCGGCGGTCTTCTGGCGCGTCTCGCGCTCGATGCCGATCGCGGAGGAGAGTACGAGCGCCAATCCGAGGCGCCAGATGATGTCGAGCTCGTGCATGGACTGGGGGTATAGCTACCCTTTTCCGTGCATCTGCACGCCTTTTCAGAGCCGTCGACGCTGCCCTGAGGCGCGGTGAGCTTTACCGTAAATCGTCGGGTTGGCCGAGGCCGACTGGGGCGTTCCTGCGCGCCTTGGCCCACCCCCGCCCCGGCTGGAGCCGGGGCGGGGGGCGTGAGAAGCTAGCCCTCGTCGAGGACGAGCAACGTCTCCGGGCGCACGCCATCCGCCTTCATCGCCTC
>JBAWFG010000053.1:0-3009 GCA_049591655.1 Solirubrobacteraceae bacterium | reverse complement strand
TGGCGCTCCCGCCGGGCACCGTGAAGGCGCGGCTGAAGATGACCGAGCAGGGCGAGGTGCTGACCGCCAAGTACGCCGTCCCCGAGATCGCCCATCGCGAGCTTGAGCTGGCCGCGTCGGCGACCCTGGCCACCGGCCGCGCTGAGCCTCACGCCGAGAGCGAGCGCTTCGCTCGACTGCTCAGCGAGATGGCGGCCGATTCGGCGCAGCGATACCGGTCGCTTGTCCATGACGATCCGGATTTCGTGGCGTTCTTCGAAGCGGTGACTCCGGTGTCGGAGATCAGCCGCCTGCGTCTCGGCTCACGCCCGGCCAAGCGCAGCCGCGCCGGCGGGATCGAGGATCTGCGGGCGATCCCGTGGGTGTTCTCCTGGACCCAGGCCCGGATCGTGCTCCCGGCGTGGCTCGGCCTCGGGACGGCATTGCGGCGCGCCCGTGAGCGTCACGGGATCGAGCTGCTGCGTCAGATGGCCCGTGAGTGGCCGTTTTTCACCAGCGTGCTGTCCAACGCCGAGATGGGCTGCGCCAAGGCCGATCTGGGGATCGCCCGGCGCTATGTGGCGCTGTGGGATGACGACAGCGCCCGGGAACGGATCTGGGAGCCGCTGGAGGCGGAGCTGACGCTGACGATCGAGGAGCTCGTCCGGATCGGCGGGGGAGAGCGGCTGCTCGACGCCGACCCCGTCCTGCAGGCGTCGATCGACCGCCGCAACCCGTTCGTCGACCCGCTGTCCTTCGTCCAGGTCGAGCTGCTGCGCCGGATGCGTGACCGCGGCGGTGAGCCCGACGAAGCGCTGGGACGGGTGAGCCTGCTGACGATCAACGGGATCGCCAGCGGGCTGCGCAACACCGGCTGACCTGAGCGCAACTATGCGCCCCCGCGGTGTACCTGTCGACAGGCCGTGGGGGTGCCTTGCCCGATCGGTCATCATGAGCAGGTCGCTTTCTGTCGCCATGCCCTACGCCCCTGACCTGTCCGGCTCTGCCCTGGACGACCGATATGAGCTCCACGCCGTAATCGGCGAGGGGGCGTTCGGGCGCGTCTACGAGGGCCGTGACCGGCGCCTCGAGCGCCCGGTGGCGGTCAAGGTGATCAAGCCCTGGTGGACCGACGACCCCGAGTGGGTGGCGACCTTCGAGCGCGAGGCGCGGCTGCTGGCTCGCCTCAGCGACCCCGGCATCGTGCAGATCTTCGACGTCGGCCACGCTCCGCAGGGCCTGTACTACGTATCGGAGCTCGTCGACGGCGAGAACCTCGCCGTCCGGCTGCGCCGGGGTGCGGTGCCGGCCTGGGAGGCCTGCGATATCGCCACCCAGCTGTGCCGGGCGCTCGCTGCCGCTCATGCCCGGCGGATCGTGCACCGAGACGTCAAGCCGGCCAACATCCTGCTCTCGACCGAGGGCCGGGTCAAGGTCGGCGACTTCGGCGTCGCCCGACTGGCCGAGGGGAGCACCGATGGCGCCGCGGCGACGATCGTCGGGACCCCCAAGTACATGGCTCCCGAGCAGGGGCGCGGGATGGCCACGTCGCCCTCCACCGACGTCTACAGCGTCGGCGTGGTGCTCTACGAGATGCTCTCCGGCGAGGCACCGTTCACCGGGCAGACGGTCGTCGAGCTCGCGCTGCGCCACCTGACCGAGGCGCCGGCCTCGCTCTCGCCGGGGCTGCCGGCCGGGCTCGTGCAGATCACCGAGCGGGCGCTGCGCAAG
This sequence comes from Solirubrobacteraceae bacterium, assembly GCA_049591655.1. GTDB lineage: Bacteria > Actinomycetota > Thermoleophilia > Solirubrobacterales > Solirubrobacteraceae > Palsa-465. Next base: position 1,299 of record JBAWFG010000053.1, on the reverse strand, counting down.
GACCCGGCCGACCGCTACGCCGATGGCGCCGAGATGGCCGAGGCGCTGCTCGCCGTCCGCCGGTCCCGGGACACCGCTCATGCGCGGCGGCCGGTACGGGCGCTCGCCGGTGCCGGGATCCCCCGCGGGAGTGCGACGGCACTGCCCCCACTCGAGGACCGTGATCGGGAGACGCCGGTGATCCTCACCCCGCCGCCGCGGCGTCCCGATGACACCCGGCGTGCGATCGCGCCCTCCCCGCGGCGCAATGTCAACCCACCGGCCCGTCGCCGGGCGATCGCTGCACTCACGTTCGTCGCGCTGCTGATCGCCGCGATGGCCGCCGGCGCGATCGCCCTCACCGGGGCGCCCCGAACCCGGGTGCCGGAGCTGCTGCATCTGCGCGCCGCCGGTGTGCGGCGGGCGGTCCGGCGCGCCCACGTGCGCGTGACCTTCTCCCATGGCTACAGCCGCGCGGCGATCGGCACCGTGATCAGGCAGCGGCCCGCCGCCGGGTCGGTCGTCAGCCAGGGCAGCCGCATCGGCGCGGTGATCAGCAAGGGCCCGGCGCCGGTCATGGTCCCCATCGTCCGCCACGAGGCCCTCGCCGACGCCGAGCAGTCCCTGCACAGCCTCGGGCTGCGCACGGCCGTGCACAGCGTGCCCGGGTTCGGCGCCGCCGCGGGCTCGGTCATCGCCCAGACCCCGGCGGGTGGCGGTTCGGTCCCGGCGGGCTCCACCGTGACCCTGTCGGTCGCCCAGCCGCCCAGCTGGCGTCCGGTGACGAGCTTCACCGGCACCGGTTCCGGGCCGTTCACGATCGCCGGCAGCCACTGGCGGCTGAGCTACACCATGTCCTTCGCCGGCACCTGCACCTGGATCATCTTCTGCTCAGGCCCCAGCGCGCGCGTGATCAACACGACGACCGGCCAGACCGTCGCCCGGTTCGGGCTCAACGACGGCACCGGGCAGATCCAGGGGGTCGCCGCCGGTCCCGGGCACTACGAGATCGTCGTCACCCCGGGCGGGGACACGGCGAACTGGTCGATCCAGGCCCAGGACTACTACTAGGCCCGTTACGGCAGCCCGCGGGGGCGGTCGCAGATGGCGATCTGGCGGCAGGCGGTCAGGCGGGGAGCTCGTCGCGGACGCCGATCGGCGCGATCCGGGACAGCAGCGTCCGGGCCGCGGCGATCACCAGGCCGCGGTCATACGCGGTGGCGAACACGACCCGGCGGGCGGGGTCGGGCCCGGCATCGCCCAGATCCTGGGCCACGAGCGCGCCGGCGAAGTGGGGGCCGATGACGACGACGCTCCACT
>JBAWFG010000052.1:0-2389 GCA_049591655.1 Solirubrobacteraceae bacterium | reverse complement strand
GCGTCACGGCGCTCGGCGGGAATGCCGAGATCCCGGGCGCGCTGGGCGCGCTGAGCCTCGACGCCGATCCCGACGACCGTCACCCGGGCGATCATCATCACGTCGTCGGTGCACAGCTCCAGGCGGTCCAGCGCCTCCTGAACGGCGACCTGCGCGCCGGCAAGGTCGTTGCGCCGCGCGAGCAGTTCGCCGCGCAATGACCCGTACATGCCGATCCACTGCGGCTCGGCCGCGACCGTGACCAGCTCAGTCACCGAGTCCAGGCAGCGCTGCGCCTCGTCCTCATCACCGACCCCGAGCGCCAGATCGGCGGCGCGTAGCTGGCGGAACATGTACAGGAGCCCCGCTGACGCCGTCGGGCACGGTGAGAGCGCCTCCCGGGCACCGGCCCAGTCGCCGGCCTCGAACCGGGCCTCAGACAGCGTGAGCACCATCCAGTCGTAGCTGCGAGCGTGATGGCGTGGGGTCTGCGCCACTCCCTCGGCGGCGACGCGCACGGCCTCCGATGTTCGCCCGGCGACGTTGAGGACGTCGGCGAGGTTGGAGTAGGCGACGGCCAGGCTGTCGAAGTCCTCATCCTCCCGGGCGAGCTCGATCGCCCGCCGCAGCATTGCGGTGCCCCCCTCAACGTCCTGGAGGGACACGCGGGCCATGCCAAGCGTGTTGTGCAGCTCCGTCTCGGCGAGCCGGTCCCCGGCCCGCACGGCCATCTCAAGTGCCGCCTCGCCCTCGGCCACCGACTCGCGGAAGCGGCCGCGCAGGAACTGACTGCGCGCCAGCCAGGCGAGCAGCCGCAGCCGCACCCCCTCCGGATCGGACTCCGACAGCATCTCCAGCGCCCGCTCGGCCGTCTGCACCGCCTCCGCGCCGCGGTTGAGCGACCAGGTCAGCCGGGCCTGGCGTCCGAGCAGCTCGGCGTAACGCACGCGATGGGCGACGGGATCGAGCTCGCGCAGCGCCTCGTTGATGAGCACGACGCTGCGGCCACGGTCATCGATCACGCTGTGCGCCTCGGCGGCCATCGTCAGCAGGGCGATGTGATCAAGGCCGGCGACCTGCTCGGCGTCAGACACTCGGGGCCACAGCTCAAGCGCGCGGTCGGTGAGGTCGGCGGCCTCGCCGAACGCGAGCACCCGGTGGGCGGCGCGGGCCGCCGCGATCATGCTGCGCAACGCGCTGGGCTGGTCTCCGGCGGCGGCGTAGTGTCCGGCGATCGCCGACGTGCGCTCGAGCTCGCGGTCGTCGTCGGCCCCACAGCCCTGCTCGAGCTGGCGGGCCAGCGCGATGTGCAACTCGCCCCGCTCGCCGGGCAGGAGGTCGTCATACAGCGCCTCACGCAGCAGCGCGTGACGGAACCCGAAGGTCCCGTCGGACCCGGCGACGAGCACCTGCTCCCCGACCGCCTCACGCAGTGCGGCCTGCAGCGTCCCGCGCTCCAATCCGGTTACCGCGGCCAGGCTCGCCTCGTCACAGCTGCGTCCAACCGCCACCGCCCGCGCGACCCGCTGCGCATCAGGGGTGAGCCGTTCGATGCGGACCATGAACGCATCACGCAGGCTCTGGGGAGCGGCGCCACGCCCGTCCAGACCGGCGGCCAGCAGCTCCTCGGTGAACAGCGGGTTGCCCTCGCTGCGGGAGTAGACGCGCTCGAGCAGTGGCGCGTCCGGGGCCGCGCCGAGGATGTCGCTGAGTGCCTCGGCCAGCTCGTGGCGGTCAAACGGCGCCAATTCGACCCGCCGCGCGCGCTCCAGACGATCCAGCTCGGCGAGCAGTGGGCGCAGGGGATGCCGGCGGTGCAGCTCGTCGGCGCGGTAGGTGAGCACCAGGCACAGCCGTTCGGAGCGCAGGCTGCGGGCCAGGAACGCGACGAAGGTGCGGGTCGAGCGATCGGCCCAATGCATGTCCTCCAGGATGAGGACCAGCGGCGCGGCCTCGCCGAGCCGGTCGATCAGCTCCAGCACCGCCTCGAACAGCCGGATCTGATCGTTGGGCGTCGAACGCCCGTCCCGGTCGTGGCCGTCGTCGTCGAGGCCGGGCAGGATCGTGGCCAGTTGGGCCCGGCTGCCGGCGCCAAGCGCCTGGAGTGTGGGGTGGCGCGCGCGCACGAGCGGGCGCAGAGCGCTCAGCAGGGGCGCATACGGCAGCTCGCCGTCCCCCTGCTGGACGCCGTCGCCGCGCAGCAGCAGCGCGTCCTCATCGCCGTCACGCAGACGCTGCTCCAGCTCCCCGACGAGGCGGGTCTTACCGACGCCGGAGTCACCGCCGAGCAGGACGAGGCTGGGCCGGCCCGCGGCGGCGTCCTGCACCGCCAGCTGCAGCTCGGCCAGCTCGCCGGCCCGACCCACGAAGCGGCTGCTCGTCAGTCGTGATCGCACCGCCCAAGTATCGC
>JBAWFG010000051.1:0-3957 GCA_049591655.1 Solirubrobacteraceae bacterium | reverse complement strand
TCCAGTCGCAGGCCAAGGAGATCTCCGGCAAGGATCAGATCGCCCGTGTGGCGACCATCTCCGCCGGCGACGACGAGATCGGCGACGTGATCGCCGACGCCATCGACAAGGTCGGCAAGGACGGCGTTGTCAACGTCGAGGAGGGCCAGACGTTCGGCATGGACCTCGAGTTCACCGAGGGCATGCAGTTCGACAAGGGCTACATCTCGCCCTACATGGTCACCGACCAGGAGCGCATGGAGGCGACGCTGGAGGATCCCTACATCCTCATCGCCAACCAGAAGATCGGCTCCGTCCGCGACGTGCTGCCCGTGCTGGAGCAGGTCATCCAGTCCGGCAAGCCGCTGCTGATCATCTCCGAGGACGTCGAGGGCGAGTCACTGGCGACGCTGGTCGTCAACAAGCTCCGCGGGACGTTCACCGGTGTCGCCGTCAAGGCGCCGGGCTTCGGCGATCGCCGTAAGCGCATGCTGGAGGACATCGCCATCCTGACCGGCGGCGAGGTCATCACCGAGGAGATGGGCCTCAAGCTGGAGAACACCCAGCTGTCCCAGCTCGGCCGCGCGCGTCGCGTTGTCGTCGCCAAGGACACCACCACGATCGTCGACGGTAATGGCGAGGCTGAGGCGATCAAGGGCCGGATCAACCAGATCAAGTCCGAGATCGAGACCACCGATTCCGACTTCGACCGTGAGAAGCTCCAGGAGCGTCTCGCCAAGCTGTCGGGCGGTGTCGCGGTCGTCAAGGTCGGCGCTGCCACCGAGACCGAGATGAAGGAGAAGAAGCACCGCGTCGAGGACGCGCTGCAGGCCACCCGCGCTGCCCTCGAGGAGGGCATCGTGCCCGGCGGCGGCGTCGCCCTGTTGGTCGCTCAGAAGGCGCTCAACATCGACGCGATCGAGCTCCCCGACGAGCAGACGGGCGCGAAGATCGTGCACCGTGCGCTCGAGGAGCCGCTCCGTCAGATCGCGGAGAACGCTGGGCTCGAGGGTTCGGTCGTCGTCAACGACGTCCGTAAGGCCAAGAAGGGTCAGGGCCTCAACGCGGCCACCGGTGAGATCGTCGATCTCATCGCCGCGGGCGTCATCGACCCGGCCATGGTCACCCGCTCGGCGCTGCAGAATGCGGCGTCGATCGCCAAGAACATCCTGACCACCGAGGCGATCGTCGCCGAGGTCCCGGACAAGGATGCGGGCGGCGGAATGCCCGGCGGCGGTGGCATGCCCGACATGTCGGGGATGATGTAAGAAGGCACACCGCCTTTAGCTGTGTGACGAGGGGGCCCGGCGCGAGCCGGGCCCCCTCTGTCGTTAACCACGCAATTCTCAGACGCTATCCCCACTCGATCTGTGGGGTATGCGTGCGGACCGGACCTGCGTTACCGCTGGCACTTCTTGGGTAAATGCAGGGCAGTCGCGTATCCACCCCGCCAACGGGGTAGAAGCAGGTACGTCCAATCTAAAGGGAAGGGAGTCTCAATGATTTTTGCAGGCATCGTTCTGCTGATCATCGGGTTCGTGGCCCACGTCGCGATCCTCTGGACCATCGGGATCATTCTCCTGCTGGTCGGCCTGGTGCTCATGGCACTCGGCTCAATGGGCCGGGCCGTGGGTGGGCGGCGTCACTACTACTGACGCAGTCCTCGACGCGGCGTGGCATGACAGTCACGCCGATCTGACCCGCTGAGCGGGTCAGGATGTCAGCGGCCGCTCGGCGCCAGACGTTGCCGAGCGGCCAGCAGCATCTCTCGGTAGAGCGCCTGGGTCTGACGCGCCACCTCGGCCCAGTCAAACCGCAGCACGTGCTCCCGAGCCTCGGCCACCAGCTGGGCGCGCTCCGCATCATCGGTGAGCACGCGCTCCAGGATCTCCTGAAGGGCGGCGGTGTCCCGGGAGGGGAAGCGCAGGCCGACGGTGCCGTCATCCGGAATGACCTCCCGCAGGCCTCCCGTATCGGCGACAACGCACAGGCACCCGGAGGCCATCGCCTCCAGGGCCACGATTCCGAACGGCTCATAGATCGACGGGACGATGCAGAGGTCGGCGATCCGGTAAAGCGAATGCAGCATGTCGTCTCCCACCCAGCCGAGGAACACACCCTTGCGGTGCAATCCCAGCCGCCACGCCTGGCGGCGCAGCTCGGCCTCGGCGGTGCCCGTTCCGGCGACCACGAAGCGCACGTTGCCCAGGCGGCGGACGACCGGCGCAAGCGCATCGAGTGCCAGGTGAAAGCCCTTCTCATAGACCAGCCGGCCGACGAGCAGCACGAGCAGTTCGTCCTCGCCGGCGTAGCTGCGGCGCAGCGCGCCGAGGTCCTCGGCCACCGGTTCCAGGTCGCGGGGGTCGATGCCGTTCTGCATCGCGGTGATCTTGCTCACCGCGATCCCGAACACGTCGGCGACGTGGCTGCGCATGTAGCGACTGCAGGTGATCACGCGGTCGGCGCCGCGGACCATGTCACGCTCGGCGGCGTGGATGTGGGACTGGGGGTAGTTCTGTACCCAGCCCTGGTGGCGGCCGTACTCGGTGGCGTGCACCGTCGTGACCCAGGGGCGACCGCGCCGCCGCGCGACGCGCTCGGCCGCCGTGGCTACCAGCCAGTCGTGGGAGTGAATGAGGTCGAAGCGCAGCTCGTCGTCGAGCTCTGACCCCAGGCGGGCCATCTCGTTGTTCATCGCCGCCACCCAGTGCACGAACGCCTTGGCGTCATACGGGAACGGGGGCTGGTCGATGCGATGCACGACGACCCCGTGGCGTTCCTCAACCGGCGCCAGATGGCGGCCGCTGCGGGTCAGTACGTGAACCTCGACGCCTTCATCGACGAGGTGCTCGGACAGCTTGCGCACATGCCGGGCCAGACCGCCCTCGATCACCGGCGGGTACTCCCATGAGAACGTCAGTGTTCGCATCGAACTCGGCCTCGCACCCTAACGCGTGGCCGCCCCAGCGGTCGTGCGGGCAGCGACCTTGGCGCGGCCGGCACCCCGGTGCGGCCAGCCACTTGGCGCGGCCGGCCACCCCGGCGCGGCTAGGCGCGCTCGAGCACCACCATGCCGTACTCGTCGACGAGCTCGGCGAGGGGCGCGCTTGACTCCAGCAGCCGCTCGTCCCCGTAGAGCACGTCGCGCCAGCGACCCTGGACGCCGTCCAGCGATCCCGCGGGCAGCCCGGGACGGGTTGCCACCGCCACGAGCACGTCCTCGCCGCGGCGAAACGCGACCGCGCCCGGGCCGGCGGCCAGTGGCTCATAGGCGCCGTTGAACGCATCAGCTCGGCGGATGCGCAGGCCGAGCAGCCGGGTGGTCAGCCACAGCTTGCGCGTCTCAGGCTCAGGAGCTGCGCCTCCGGCCAGCCGGCCCAGCATCGTCCGGTTCCAGTGCCAGTCCACCGGGCGCCGGTTGTCCGGGTCGACGAGCGCGCGCAGCCCCATCTCGTCGCCCTGGTAGATGTCGGGGACCCCGGGCACGGTCAGCTTGAGCGCCACCGTGCCGAGCGCGATCCGGTCTCCGGCGAACGCCAGCTCACGCGTGAAATCGTCAAGCGACGCGCGGAACTCCGCGTGGTCGTAGAGCGCCGTGCAGAAGCCGGCCACACCCTGCTCCCACGCCTCGTTCTGATCGACCCAGTTGGTGTTGCGTTTGGCCTCACGCAGCGCCTTCTCCATGTACTGGGTGATGCGCTCGGGCTCAATCGGCCACGCGCCGGCGAGCGTCTGGAAGATGAAGTAGCGCTCCAGGTCATCGGGCGCGCCGCCGCTGCGCAGTGGCTCGGTGAGCGCCATCCACTGCTGCACCTGGCGCTCCCACTCCTCCGGCATCCAGGTCAGCGCCGCGATCCGCGCCCGCACGTCGGCCGAGCGCTTGGTGTCGTGGGTCATCGTCGTCAGCATCGCCTGAGGGAAGCGGCGGGCCCGCTCGGCGTTGGCGGCGTGAAAGCGCTCGCCGTCGATGCCGAAGCG
>JBAWFG010000050.1:0-4366 GCA_049591655.1 Solirubrobacteraceae bacterium | reverse complement strand
CTCCGGGCCGGTCGGGCTCGAACTGAGGCTCGGGCATGGTGCGATCCGGGGCGGCGTCGCGCAGCGCGGCGATCAGGTCGAGCACCGATGTCTCACGGCCGTGGCCGATGTTGACCGGACCCGTGAGGTCAGAGCCGGCGGCCAGCAGGTTGGCCCGCACGACATCGGAGACGTCGACCCAGTCCCGCGTCTGGCGGCCGTCGCCGAACACCTTGGGGACGCGGCCCTCGACGAGATGGCCGCAGAAAATCGCCACCACCCCCGCCTCGCCATGGACGTCCTGGCGCGGCCCGTACACGTTGCCGTAGCGCAGCGAGACCGACGAGACGCCGTGCAGGCGCGTGTACAGATCGCAGTAGCCCTCGGCCGCCAGCTTGCTCTGCCCGTAGGGCGCCAGCGGGCGGATCGGATGGTCCTCCGGCGTGGGCAGCAGATCGGCGTCGCCGTACAGGCCCCCGCCGGTCGACGTGTTGACGACACGCCGCACCCCGTGGCGCCGGCACGCCTCCAGAACCCCGATGATGCCGAGCACGTTGGTGGTGGCGTCATCCGCAGGCTCGGCGACCGAGTGGCGGACGTCGATCTGCGCGGCGAGATGGAACACGACCTCCGGCCGTGCGCCGGCGATGATCGAGTCGACCGCCGCCGGGTCACGGACGTCGGCCACGTGCAGCGTAGCGCCGGCGCCCAGCGCGCTCTCCAGATTGGACCGCTTGCCCGTCGACAGGTCGTCGAGCACCGTCACCCGGTCGCCGCGGGCGATCAACCCGTCGACAATGTTGGATCCGATGAAGCCGGCGCCGCCGGTGACGAGACAGTCCATGACGGCCCGCAGGTTATCCGTCCGGCGACGAGGTGCCCCGCCGGCCCGGCCCAGCGCGATGCAAGTTTCGTCACGTCTATCCACCTGACGGCGCAACCGCGTAACTTGGCGGCGCAAATGACGTTGCTATGCCTAAGGGTCGTAACGTCGCACCGAAAGTTCGAGCGGATCCGGGAGGATCATGCACTCGCAGGGGTCAATCGAGCCACAACTTGAGCCGCAGGTCGCCGCGCCGCAAACGGTCGATGTGCTGGGGGTCTCCCTCGGGCTGATCGACTACGAGGGCGCGCTGAACTGGATCGATGCCACCGTCTCCGCCGGCGATCGCGGGTACGTGTGCGTCTGCAACGTCCACACTCTGATGGCCTCCAAGGAGGATCCAGAACTGCGCGCGGCGCTCATGGGCTCCTCGCTCAACGTGCCCGACGGTCAGCCCCTCGTCTGGGCGATGAACCTGCTCGGCCACAGCATCGACGCGCGCGTCTACGGTCCTGAGCTCATGGCCCGCTCGTGTGCGCGAGCCGTACGGACGGGGCAGCGCATCTATCTCTACGGCGGACGCAACCAGGGCGCGCTCGTCCAGTTGGCCCTCAACCTGCGCCAGCGCTACCCGGGGGTGCGGATCGTCGGCGGCTACTCCCCGCCCCACCGGCCCCTCACCGACGAGGAGCACACCGCGGTCGTCGCGGAGATCAACCGCTCACGCGCCGATGTTGTGTGGGTCGGGATCGGCGTGCCCAAGCAGGAGAAGTGGATGGCGGAGATGCGCGAGGAACTCGACGCCCCCGTGCTCGTCGGCGTCGGCGCCGCATTCGACTTCCACGCGGGGCTCGTCCCCCAGGCACCGAGCGTGCTGCAGGAGTCAGGGCTCGAATGGGCCTATCGGCTCGTCCATGAGCCGCGACGGCTATGGCGACGCTATTTCCGCTACAACCCGAGGTTCGTGCACGCCTTCGCGTCGCAGCTCGTCCGTCACCGCCGCGGCCGGCGCGTGGGCTGAGCGCGGCGCACCGGCGCTCATCTGACGTTCCTCGACCCGCCCTCGTGGCACCGTGGCAGCAGCCTGCATCACGATCGACACCGAGTTCCCTGATCAGCCGGCGCGGGACGCGCTCGGGACCGTCGACGAACTCCTGGAGGTGCTCGCCTCCCACAGCGTCAAGGCGACCTTCTTCATCGTCGGTGCGTGGGCGAAAGCCCATCCCGACCGCGTGCGGGCGATCCACGAGGCCGGGCATCACATCGGCAATCACAGCTACTCCCATTGCTCGCTCGCCCGGATGACCGCGGAGGGCATCGTCGATGACCTCGTCGCCTGCCATGACGTCCTGGCGGAGCTCGGGATCGAGTCGCGACCGTGGTTTCGAGCTCCCTACGGCGAGACGGATGGGAACAGTGCCACGGTCATGTCGGCGATCAAGACCGCCGGCTATCGCCATATCCACTGGCACGCCCGCGGAGAGGACTGGCGGCCCGGACAGTCAGCGCAGGACGCCGCGGAGATGGTCCTGCGCGATGTCGGCGATCGGTGGCCGCGGCCGGCCATCATCCTGATGCACTCCTGGCCCGACTGCGCAGCCCAGGCCCTGGAGCTCACGATCGATCGCCTCGCTATGCAGGGCGCCACGTTCCTCACCCTGGAGCATCTCGGCGTGCGACACGCCGTCATCGGACGCCTGCGCGAGGCCGCACCATGGACACGATGAATGGCAGTCTCACGGACGACTTGACTCGTTCCGCCACGACGACCGGGGCCTCGATCCTCATCCCCACCATCGGACGCCCCGAGTATCTCGACGTCGCATTGGCGTCGGTCGCCGAGCAGGCCAGAGCCCAGAACGCCGAAGTGGTGGTGATCAACGACGGGGCCGATGACCGCACCGCCGCAGTCGCGGCACGTCACGGCGCCCGAGTCGTGTCCCTGCCGGTCCGCCAGGGCGTCAACGGTGCCCGCAACGCTGGCATCCAGGCTGCCTCCGCTGACGTGCTCATCTTCCTCGACGACGACGTGCACGTCTCCCCGGGCTGGTTGGAGGCGATGCTGGCGGGGATCCGCTCGCTGCCCGCCTACGAGGTGTTCACCGGTCCCATCCGAGGGCTGCTCGAGGGTGGCCCGCGCTCCTGCGGGCGCGAGCCACCTCCCATCTCCACCTACGATTTCGGGCCTGCCGACCGCGACGTCCCCTACGTCTTCGGCGGCAACACCGCGATCAGGCGCAGCGCCTTTGCACGCATCGGCCCGTTCCGCGAGGAGCTCTCGGGGCGCGGTGACGAGGAGGAATGGGTGCTGCGCTTCACGGCGGCGGGCGGTCGCCTGCGGTACCTGGCACGGGCGGCGGTGGACCATCGCCGCGCGGCGGACGACGCGCGGCTGGTGGCACTGACTCGGGCCGCCTACCGGCAGGGCAAGGAGGCCCGGCGTCATGACATCCGGGTCGGAAAGAGCCGGAGCGCGGGAGCCGAGCTGCGGATCCTCGCCGGCTGTGGATGGCACACGGTCAGGCGCCGCTGCGCGTTCGGGATTGTGATGGGCGCCCGCGCGGCGGGCAGCCTGCGTGAATCGCTGACCATGGGCTCGCGGTGACTGACAACCCTCCGGGCGTCCCCGCCGACTTCCTGTCCGGTGTCAGCGGCCAGGTGTTCGGCGTGCGCGCCACCACCAGGGCCCTGGCCACCGACCTGGTCGCTGACGCCGACGCGCTGGCCCGCGGCCAGAGATGGCGGCTGCGGCGCGCCTACCGCACCGCTCCCCCCCGCCGGGTGCTGGCGCTGAGCATCGAGCGGGCCGACGAGGCGAACCTGCTGGCGCCGGCTCGGGAGGAGCTGCTGCGCTCCCACCATCACGTGCGCTTCGACAGCACGACCGTCGGCACGCTCGGCAAGTTCGAGAACCTCAACCTGCTGCTGGCCCGGCATTCGCTGCCGGATTACGACTGGGTCCTGGTTGTCGACGACGACGTGACGTTGCCGCGGGACTTCCTGGACTCCTTCCTCTTCCTTGTCGAGCACACCGGCCTGCGCATCGCTCAGCCGGCCCATCGCGCGCGCTCGCACGCCGCGTGGCCAGTCACGCGCCGCCGTCGCGGCAGCCTCGTGCGTGAGACCGCCTACGTGGAGATCGGCCCGGTCACCGCGTTTCACCGCGACACCTTCGACACCCTGCTCCCGTTCCCGCCGCTGCGCGCCGGCTGGGGGCTCGATGCCTACTGGGCGGCGTTGGCTCGCGAGCGCGGCTGGCCAATCGGGGTCGTGGACGCCACCCCGATCACCCACCACATGCGCCGTATCGCCGCCTTCTATAACCGTGACGAGGCGATCGACGAGGGACGGCGGTTCCTGGCCGGCAAGCCATATGTCAGGGCGTCGGAGGCCCGCACGCTCGTCACTCACCGCACGTTGACCGCCGGGACCGGCCTGACCGCCAAACCTTCCGGGACTTGAAGGTCCTGATCCTCGCCGAGTACTACCCGCGGGCTTCGGACCCGACCCTGGGGGTGTGGGCCCACCGCCAGGCCGTGGCCGCGCGCGACGCCGGCGCCGAGG
>JBAWFG010000049.1:0-2767 GCA_049591655.1 Solirubrobacteraceae bacterium | reverse complement strand
CAGATCATCGGCAACTGCCTGTGCGTGCTCGGCGACGCCATGGCGATGCCGATCGGCTCGATGGTCAAGAAGTTCCGCGCCGAGCTCGAGGCCGAGATCGAGGCCGCCCGCGAGCGTGCGCAAGGCGCCTCGATCGACGACGTCGTCGCCCTCGGGGTGGCCGACGAGCACGCCGGACCGATCCCGGTCCACTAGCTTCCTCACCCGCACATGCCACGTCCAGAGCGCAAGACCATCCAGTTGACGATCGACGGCCGCGAGGTGCAGGCCACCGAGGGCGCGATGCTCGTCGACGCCGCCAAGCAGGGCGACATCGAGATCCCCTACTTCTGCTACGAGCCCAAGCTCGGCAACCCGGTCGGCGCCTGCCGGATGTGCCTGGTCGAGGTCGAGGGCATCCCGAAGCTGCAGACCTCCTGCTCGACCCCGGTCAAGGACGGAATGGTCGTCCACACCCAGACCGAGCGCGTCCGCCACGCCCAGAACGCGATCGTCGAGTTCCTGCTCGTCAACCACCCGCTCGACTGCCCGGTGTGCGACAAGGGCGGCGAGTGCCCGCTGCAGGACATCACCTTCGGGTGGGGCCTGGGCCGCAGCCGCTTCATCGAGCCCAAGCGCCATTTCCAGAAGCCGCTGGCGCTGTCGCCGCTGATCGCGATCGATCGCGAGCGGTGCATCCTCTGCTACCGCTGCGTGCGCTTCTCCCAGGAGGTCGCCGAGGATTACCAGCTGATCTTCACCGAGCGCGGCGCCCACACGTTCGTCGGCACCCACGACGGGCACCCCTACGTCGCCCCGTTCAGCGGCAACATCATCGAGCTGTGCCCGGTCGGGGCGCTCACCTCCCAGCCCTACCGCTTCCGGGCGCGTCCGTGGGACATCGAGGACGGCGCTGGGATCTGCACCCTGTGCCCGTCGCAGTGCAACGTGACCTTCACCGTCCGCGACGAGCGGGTCGTGCGGGTGCTCTCCCGTGACCACGAGGAGGTCGACGACGGCTGGCTCTGCGACAAGGGCCGGTTTGCCTACCAGGCGATCCACGTCGACGAGCGCATCACCCGGCCGCTGGTCCGCGACGGCGGTGAGCTGCGCGAGGTCTCCTGGGAGCGCGCAATGGAAGCCGCCGCCGTGCTCGGTAAGCACAAGGGCCGGGTCGGGACGATCGTCGGCGGCCAGGCCACCAACGAGGAAGGCCACCTGCTCGCCCGCCTCAGCCGCGAGGCCCTGGATTCCCCTGATATCGACTCCCGCGGCTCCGGTCCGAGCGGGTCGCTCTCCGCGCCGCTCGCCCGTGCGCTCGCAGCGCCCGGTCTGCAGGCCTCGGTGCCCGACATCGAGTTCGCCCACACGGTGCTGCTGCTCGGCTGTGACCCGCGTGACGACGCGCCGATCCTCGACCTGCGCATCCGCAAGGGCGTGCGTCGCAACGGGACCACGCTGGCGATCGCCTCGGCCCGGCCGACCGCGCTGGAGGCCAACGCGACGCTGAGCGTCCGTTACGCCCCCGGCGATGACGCCGCCTTCGCCCAGTCGCTGGCCGGCGCGCTGCAGGGCGCCGACGACATCCCGGCGGACATCGCCGAGCTCGCCGCGCTGCTGCGCGACGGCGGCGAGGACGTCGTGATCATCTACGGCGAGCGGATCGGGGCCGGCGCCCACGCGCTGCTTGCAGTCGCTGAGGCCCTGGGGATGTCCACGCGGCCCGGCGCCGGGCTGCTGTGCCTGCCGGCCGGTGCCAACGGCCGCGGCCTGCGTGAGGCCGGAGCCGTCCCGGACGCCGGTCCCGGCTACGGCGAGATCGAGCAGGCCGGACGCAGCACCGCCGAGATCGCCGCCGCAGCGGCCGCCGGCGAGATCACCGCGCTTCACCTGTTCGCCACCGACCCGGTCCGCGACCAGCCCGACCGCGCCCTGTGGGAGCGCGCGATGCACTCGGCGGCGGTCGTCGTCGCCCACGCGTCGGTGCTGACCGAGGGGCTGCGTGAGCACGCCACGGTCATCTTCCCCGCCGAGTCCCACGCCGAGAAGGCGGGCACGGTCGTGCATCCCGACGGGCGCCTGCAGCGCCTGCGGATCGCGATCGCCCACCCCGGCGAGGTGCGCCCGGGCTGGGCGGTGCTCACCGAGATCGCCCGCCGCTGCGGATTGGAGACCGGCGTGGCGGGTCCGGCCGACGCATTCGAGCAACTCGTCGCCGCGGTCGGGATCTACGAGGGCCTGACGCTCGATGAGATCGGCGGACGCGGCGTGCGCTGGCCGGAGCGGCCGACCGCCGAGGCATTTGCCTCTGGGCAGGTCCCGGATGTCGCCGGCACCACTGCGGTGACCGCCGGTGGCGAGGGCGAGTTGCGCCTCGGCACCTACCGCCCGATCTGGGCCTCTCCCGAGGTCGAGGTCTCCCCGGCACTCAAGTTCCTGATCCCCGCCCAGCACGTCGAGCTATCGCCCTTCGACGCCGAGCGGTTGCAGATCGCCAACGGCGAGGATGTCGTCGTGGCCCAGAACGGCACCCGGCTGGGTGCCCGCGTGGCGATCCGCTCCTCGGTGCCCGCCGGCAGCGCATTCCTGGCCGAGGGGCTTGCCGCCGGGTCGGCCAACGTCCTCACCGAACCGCTCATCCAGGTGATCAAGCCATGAACGTCCCCATCGCGCTGGTCGCCTTCTATGAACCGTGGTGGGTGCAGATCCTCAAGGCGCTCGTCATCTTCGGCGTGATCTTCGGCGTCCTGCCGGTCCTCGTGGTCTACGAGCGCAAGCTGCTCGGCCG
>JBAWFG010000048.1:0-1581 GCA_049591655.1 Solirubrobacteraceae bacterium | reverse complement strand
TGACAGAATCGCCCCCCGGGCGATTCTGTCAATTGATCGGCGTAGCCGATCAACGTCGGCCGCCGCTCATCATCTGCATCATCACCCGGTTGCGATGCTTGGACTGATCCTCTTCGGCGTCGCGGATCGACGTGCCGGTGTAGGACATGAACACGTCGTCGAGCGTCGGGCGCGCCACGCTGACCGCGCGGATCGGCGGGTGGGTGGGATCCCATTCAGCAAACAGGCGGGGCACGAACTCCTCGCCGGCGGCGACGCCGAACGTCACCGCGCCCTCGGAGATGCGGGCCTGGATCCCGAACGTCTGCTCCAGCGCGGCGATCGTCGCGTCGTCGTCGTCGGTGTGGATCGTGACCCGGTCGGTTCCGATTCCGGCCTTGAGCGTCTCGGGCGAATCGATCGCGACGATCTCGCCATGGTCCATGATCGCGATGCGATCACACCACTCGGCCTCATCCATGTAGTGGGTGGTCATGAAGATCGTGATCTCCTCACGCTCCTTGAGCTCCCGGATGTAGGTCCAGATCGAGCGGCGGGTCTGGGGGTCCAGGCCGATCGTCGGCTCGTCGAGGAACAGCACGCGCGGGGAATGCATGAGACCCCGGGCGATCTCCAGCCGGCGGCGCATGCCGCCGGAGAAGGTCCCGACTACCGAGTCCTTGCGGTCCCACAGTCCGACCATCTCCATCACCTGCCGCATGCGCGGCACCACGAGGTCGGACTGGACCCCGTAGAGCTCGGCGTGCAGCTTGAGGTTCTGCTCCGCGGTGAGGTAACCGTCGAGCGTCGGGTCCTGGAAGACCAGGCCGATGTTGCGCCGCACGTCGTCGCGCTCGGTGACGACGTCATGGCCGGCGACGCTCGCCGTACCTGACGTCGGCTTGGCGAGTGTGCACAGCATGTTGATCGTCGTCGTCTTGCCCGCCCCGTTGGGGCCCAGGAAGCCGAAAACCTCACCGCTGGCGACCTCCAGGCTGACGCCGCGCACCGCCCGGACCTCGCCAAAGGTCTTGACGAGGTCCCGGACGGCGATGGCGGGAGGCGGATCTGCGCTGACGTCCTGACCTGGCATCAGCACAGAACGTTAGTCCTCGGCGTCGGCGGACTCCGCGTCCCCCGGCTCCTCGGCGAGGATCCGGTACAGGGCTCGCCGGGTCTCGGCGAGGACTTCGATCGCCTTGGCGCGCTGGTCGGGATCGCCAACCGAGGCGACCTGCCAGGCGGCCTTGCCGATCTGGATGACGAGCGGTCCGAGTTCGCTGATCGCGTCCTCGCCGGCCTCGTCGTCGGACACCCACGGGTCGGGCTCCTCGGCGCGGGTGCCGAGATGCTCCCGGCCCGCGTCGGTGATCTCGAACCGCTTGGCACCCTCGAACTCCGACGAGCGGATCAGTCCCTCGTCCTCGAGCTGGGCCATCGTCGGGTAGACCGACCCCGGGCTCGGGCGCCAGGCGCCGTTTGAACGCTCCTCGATGGTCTGCATGAGCTGGTAGCCGTTCCGCGGCTCCTCAGCGAGCAGTCGCAGCAGCGCCAGGCGGACATCGCCGCGCCGGCGCCGGCCGCGACCGCGGCCGCGACCCC
>JBAWFG010000047.1:0-12803 GCA_049591655.1 Solirubrobacteraceae bacterium | reverse complement strand
CACCAGGACAGCGCCTGATCTCCGGTGAGCTCGGCCCATACCCGCGCGGCGGGTGCCGGGATCTGGAAGCTGTCTGACAGCAGCAGTGGCGCGGTCTCAAAGATCGTCTCATCGACCGGTTGGGTCGAGAACCAGGGGCGTCGCACGGCCGGCAGTGTATGGGCTGGCGGCAGGAATGGCCGCCGGTCAGGCGGCCGACTCCAGCAGGGGGCGCGGGGTCAGCACGACGCGTAGCTCCCCGGACTGGACCGCGACCGGCCGCCGGCCCCAGGCGCTCTCAGGAGCCTTGGCATCGTCAGGGCGCAGCGGGTGCACGCCGTGGAGCCGGTGGGCGTAGCGCATCGCGTGAACGCGCAGCGCCCGCTGGGCATGCAGGACGCTCAGTCGCCAGCCGGCGGCGAGCAGACGTGGCCCGTGCCACAGCTCCCACCGCCAGCGCCGGAACGCGACCCCGCCGGGCGGCAGCAGATGCAGGTCGTAGGACAACTCGATCGGCTCGATCATCGTCTGCGGGGTCGTGGGTCGACGGCAGCGAGTCGCCGGCCGCCTCGGGTCACGTCCGATCCTACTTACCAGCGCAGGTGCGTCGCTCGTCACGCAGGGACGGCATCATTGGAGGCCTGATGGCCACCTTCACAGCGCAACTCATCAACCCGGTCGCGGTTGAGGAGGTTCCGGACTGGACCCGGGCGATGGCAACGACCTTTCACGGCGATCCGCATGGCCCGGCGATGGCCCGGCGGATCGACGTGCTGCGCCGGGCGTGGGATCCCGACCGCGCCTGGGGCGCTCGTGACCGGGGCCGCTGGGTCGCGACCCTGCGCACTGAGCCCCGGGGGTTCACGGTGCCCGGCCCGGACGACGGCACGATCGATCTGACCGTCGACGCGCTGACCAACGTCACCGTGGCGGCTACCCACCGCCGGCGGGGGCTGCTGAGCGCGATGCTCGGCCAGTCACTGCGTGCGGCCCACAACCGCGGCGATGCCCTGAGCGTCCTGATCGCGGCCGAATGGCCGATCTACGGTCGTTACGGCTACGCGCCCGCGGTCCTGTCGGCCGACTACGAGTTGCGTACGGGCCGCCCCGGTGGGACCTGCGACGGCGATCCGAGCCGCGTGCGCCAGGTCGCGCCTGGCGAGTTCGCCGACGTCGCCGAGGCCGTGTTCGCCGCCGCTCGGCGCCGGCGGGCGGGACAGATCGACCGCGACGCACGCTGGTGGAACCGGGTGCTGGGCCGTGACGGGTATGACCCGATGGAGGATGGCCCGCACAACTGGCTGGTGCACGAGGGCGATGACGGCCCCGACGGTCTGCTGGCCTGGCGAACCTCGGGCAACTTCGGCCTGCTCCCGCCGTATGCGACCGTCGAGGTCTGGGACCTCACAAGCGTCGGCGAGACGGCCTATCGCAACCTGTGGGCCTACCTGAGCGGCATCGACGGCGTCGACCAGGTCCGCGTGGCCAACCGTCCGGTCGATGAGCCGCTGCGCTGGCTGCTGCCCGACGGGCGCGCGCTCGTCACCACTCGGGTCGTCGATCTCGTCTGGCTGCGTCTGCTTGACGTTCCCGCTGCGCTCTGCGCCCGCCGCTACGCGGTCCCCGGCGAGGTCATCCTGGAGGTCGTCGATGACTCCGAACCCAGCTTCGCCTCTGGCCGCTTCCGGCTGACGGCCGACGGCGCCACAGTCACGTGCGAGCCCACCACGCAGGCCGCCGACCTTGAGCTGACCCAGCGCGGCTTGGCGTCCATCTATCTCGGCGGGATCACGCTGCGCGAGCAGCAGATCGCCGGCGTGGCGCGAGAGCTGTCGCCGGGGGCGCTTCACCGCGTGGATCTCATGTTCTCGACGCCGTCGGCGCCCTGGAACGCGACCTGGTTCTAGACGGCGGCAGGCGGTCCCCGCGGCTCGGTCGTTGCCGGCAAACCGGCTCGGTTTTGGTGCGTCCGGCGCCGGGCATAGGGTGCCTACATGCAGGATCAGCTCGTCCAGATACTCGAAGTCCGTGCCGGCGACAACGAGCGAGCTCTGACGATCACCGGAGCAGTGACGGGCGACGCCAGCCGCGCCATCTTCACCGCGCTCAGCGAGCAGCTTGACCGCCGCCGACGCGACGCTCTCGATGGCGCCGACGATGTCCTGCAGCTGCGTGAGGAGACCGCGCTGGCCGAGCGTTTCGAGCCCCTGGCAGCGGGTGGCACGCATGCAGTCCTGTCGCTGACCGACGCCGAGCTGCACGCGTGTCTGCTCGGGCTGACCGCCTACGCCAATCGCATGGATGGCGACCACTATCAGCCGCCCGAATTGCGCGAGCGGTTGGGGGTCATCGCCGGTGTGCTGGCGGTGCTGTGGGACGCCAACGCCGCCGCGGCGAACATCGCCGAGGCCGCATTCTCCCCGCCCGCACCACTGATCTAAAGCGAGAGATCCTCCCCGCGGGAGCGTGGTGGGATCGGTAGCGTGCTGCCATGGCCGCCATGTCACCCGATCCGCGCCTCGATGATTACATCAAGGCGCTGCCACAATGGCAGCAGGACGTCTGCCAACACGTGCGCACGCTCATCCACGCCGCCGATCCCGATGTGGAGGAGACGATCAAGCGGACGAGGCTCCCGTACTTCGTACTGCAGGGCAATGTCTGCGCCCTGCTCGCCGCAAAGGACCACGTCAACGTGTTCCTCTATGACCCGATCGCGCCCGATCCAGACGGGATCATCACCTCCGGTCAGGACAACAAAGCGGCGCGCTGTGTGTCGATCCGGCAGGGCGAGGCGATCAACGAGCCCGCCCTGACCGCGATCTTCCGCGCCATCATCGCCAACAACCGCGCCGGCGGCTGGCGCAAACTCAAGGCAGCTAGACCAGCTTGAACTGACCGACGACCTGCTGGAGCCCTTCGGCGGTGCTGGCGAGTTCGGTTGCCGAGGCGGCGATCTGCTGCGCCGAGGCACTCGTCTGCTCGGTGGTCGCCGAGACCTGTTCGGCCGAGGCCGAGGACTGCTCGGCGACGTTGAGGACCTGATCGATGCTCTCCTGCATCTCGGTCCCGGAGGCGACGATCTCGGCAACGGCAGCGGTGATCCGCTGCGCACGCTCATCCATCTCGTGGACGCTCTGGTCGATCCGTTCAAATGCCTCGCGCGCCTGCTCAACGATCGCCACGCCGTCCTCGGTCTGGCGGGCGCCGGTGGCCACCACGTCAACGGCGGAACGGGTGCCCGCCTGGATCTGGCCGATCAGGTGCGAGATCGATCCCGCGGCGGTCTGGGATTCCTCGGCGAGCTTGCGCACCTCCTCGGCAACGACAGCGAACCCCCGTCCCTGCTCTCCGGCCCGGGCGGCTTCGATGGCGGCGTTGAGGGCCAACAGGTTGGTCTGCTGCGCAATGGCCGAGATGGTGTCGACGATCCCGCCGATCTGATCGCTCATCGAGCCCAGCTGGCGCATCTGCTCAGTGATCTGACCGCTGGACTCGTGGACGGCGAGCATCGCGTCTGACGCGCGCCGCACGGCGGCCGCGCCCTCGCCGGCGACGTCGCGAGCCTGCCGCGCGGCGGCCGCGGTTTCGTTGGCATCGACCGCGGAGGCCTGGGAGACGGCGGCAACATTGGCGGTCGCGGCGCGGGCCTGCTCCAGCAACCGGACCTGGCTCTCGGCGCCTTCGGCGACCGATCCGACGGATTGCGCGATCTCCCCGACCGCCATCCCGGCCTGCTGGCTGGACTGCGCCATCTCGACGGAGGCCAACCCCACCGTGCTTGAGCTGCGGGCGATGTTCTCAATCGCCGCGGCCAGCTTCACGCGCATCCGGGAGAAGGCATTGCCGAGCACGTCACGCTCGGACTGTGGCGCCACCTCGACCGTCAGATCGCCGTCGGCGATCTGCTCTGCCGCTCCGGCCATCGCCTGCAGGTAGGTGACGGTGCGCTGGAAGGCGTGAGCCAGGCGGCCGATCTCATCCTGGCCCCGGGCGTCGACGACGACCGTGAGATCGCCCGCGGCGATGCTCTCAGCTGCCCCGGTCATCGCGTTGAGCGGACGGATGATCGACCGGGCCAGCAGGAACGTGACCACCATCGCCAGGAGGATCGAGACGACCGCGGCGACGACCACCAGGTTGACGGCGCTGGTCGCTGACGACTTGGCCTGGGAATTGATGCGGGCGGCGGTGGTGGTCAGCACCTGACCCATCCGGTCAAAATCAGCCTGCGTCCGGTTGGAGGCCGGAGCATTGTTGACCGTCACCAGCCGCACCGCCAGGCGGGGATTGCCCGCCGCCACCGCGGCGTGCATCTGCAGGGTATAGGCGTAATAGCTCCCGGCATCAGCCAAGGTGGTGCGCGCCGCCGTGCGGACCTTGGGATCGGTGGCGTGAGCGATCAGCCATTGCAGGTCGCTGACCGCCTGCGCATGACCCTGCACGACCTGGCCCCAGGTCGTCGCCGCCAGCGCCTTCTGGGATGGGTCCGCCAGCACCTCCAGCGCGGCATACATGTTCATCTGGTCGTCGGCGGTCAGCCACCCTTCGTAGGCGTCGCGCTCCATCCGGAACTCGTGGAATGCCGTGCTGACGGACCCCACCTTGCCCTTCTCGCCGATGAGGCCACTGGTCGCCACCAACACGCAGAGCGCGCCGAGGACCGTGAGCCCGATGGCCAGTCCGAAGAGGCGACCGCGTACCCCGAGTCGACCGACGATGTGTGACAAACCGATGTCGTGTTCCATTGCCATTGGATCGACGGTCACCCCCGATCAGGGGAGACTCGACGTCAGAAATCAAACATTCGGACGGCGCGCGACTTGCCCGCGCGTACCCACTGACCGGGCTGGACTGAAGGTTTTCCGTCTATGGTCGATAAGGGAAGAAAGACAAATAAGGAGCAACGATGACTTCCGCAATGAAGACTGAGGCCGACCGGCCCGAGGTCGCCGACCATCTCGCCAAGCTGATTCAACGCCGCGGCGAGCTACTCCCGGCAGCTGACGATGCTCATGTTCTCAGCGAACTGACGAGCATCGAGCGGCGGATCAGGGCGGCCCGGACGGGCGCCCCCGCCTACGACCTGGCAGCCTGAGCTGCCGAAAAGGACGGTCAGACCCGCCTCCTAACCCTCCGGGGCCTGGAGGCGGGTTCTTCGTCGACGGCCGGTCAGACTCCGGTCTCCGCCACGACCTCGCCGGTTGCGACGGCGTTGGCAAGTCGCTGGTAATCACGTTCGTTCTGGTCGGCGTAGGCCGCGGAGAACCGCGCTATCGCTCGGTCGAACTTGGCACCGCGGCCGAGGTACGCGGCGATCGCGAGCCGGTCACCTGAGCGCGCGTGCGCGCGGGCCATTGACCATCCGCAGGCCCGCGTGTATGCGTGCAGGCCCGACGCGCTCATCGTCGACAGGTCGATGGACGCCTTCCAATCCCACAGCTGACGGATATAGAAATCGTGGTCCAGGCCGTCGAGACCCCGGCTCCGCTGCCAGCCCAGGAAGACATCAATCGCCGCCTGTGACAGTCGTTGGCCGCGGACGACACGCTCGCCGTGGTTCTCGAACCTGCTCGCGCCGATGTAGGGCTCCAGCACCGATGCCCGCGCCTCCTTCATCTGCAGCACAAGCGGGTCCTGGCCGCCGCGGCCCGCGAACAGGAGCACCCACGCGCGCGTACCGACGCTCCCGACTCCCACGACCTTGCGCGCCATGTCGACAAACCGGTACGTCTCAAACAGGTACCGCCGGTCCTCGTCCAGGCTCGCGGCATACGCGTCGAGCGCGACGCGCACGATGTCGGTGTCCTTGCGGGCATCGGCGGGGTCGACGAGCTCGCCGAGTGGCACCAGCAGGGGTGGCACCCGTCGAAACCGCAGTTGGCCGTCGACCCGCTCGGTGAGCTTTTCCACCGCTCGCAGGCTGGTCTTGCGCCGCGCCTTGGCGAACGGTTTGGCGAACAGGATCCGGCCCTTCTTGCCCAGTCGACCGCCGAAATGCTCGACGAGCTCGCTCGCATTGAGGCGGTCGTACCAGACCTGCAGGTGGCTCTCGCCGGCGAAGACGCGCATCCCCTCCCGGTATTCACGCACGCATTCGGTCACGAGCCAGCTGCAGCGATCTGCGGGCAGGCCGACATCACGACCGGCGATCTCGACGCTGGCCGCCATCCGCTTGACGTCCCATTCCCATGGACCGGGCAGCGTCTCGTCGAAATCGTTGGGACCGAACAGGAGCCGCCGGTCCTGAGCCGCAAACCCGCCGAAGTTCGAGATGTGCGCATCGCCGCACGCCTGCACGACGATGCCCGCATCCGGCGTGACCGCGAGGTCGGCCGCCATCACCGCCGCCGCGCCGCGGTAGAACGTGAACGGCGACACCAACATCCGCCCGTATCGGATCGGGACCAGATCCTGCAGGCGCGTGGCTGCCTGGGCCTGCAGAACTGAGATCGGGTCCGGACGGTCCGGAGCGGGCGACCAATCGCCGTGAGCCGAGCGGGGCGTCGTCGCCCGCGCCTCTCGACCACGCTCGGCAGACTCGCCGGGCGCCAAGGTCGCATAGGCGATACCAACGCCCCGCGGGACGGCGGCGGACTCGGGATCGGCAGGCGTCGTACTCATCAGATCCTCGCCTCCACGTCCCGACAGGCTCGTCTGGCCGGGCGGTCCGCACATCATCCAAATCAGGTGACTGTGTGGAACTGCCAGACTCCACAGCGGCGAGCGAGCCTCCGTGAATCACGGATTTGCGAACGAAAGGGGGAGGCCAATGCCCACTGACGCGCCCTCAGCGCAGGTGCCGGGCGACGAGCCGGTCACGAAACTCAGTCCCCGGCCGGTCCAGGACACGGTCAACCGCCTCCTAGCAACGGTGGCCGCCAAGGGGCTGAAGGTCTTCGCCGTGATCGATCACAGCGGCGAAGCCAATGCTCACGGACTCACGTTGCGAGATACGAAGGTCGTGATCTTCGGGAGCCCCGAAGCCGGAACCCCGGTGATGGAGGCCGCGCCGCTGGCGGCCCTGGATCTGCCCCTCAAGGTGCTGGTGTGGGCCGACGGCGACCAGACGAAGGTCAGCTACACGGCGCCCCGTACGCTCGCTGCTCGCTACCAGCTCAGCGACGAGCTCGCCGCCAGGCTCGGCGGAATCGACGCCCTCACGGACGCGATCGTCGCGCCTTAACGCTCACCCGCCCGGGCCATCACGGGAGCGGCCGCGTGGTCTCAAGCGAGCGGGCACAGGACGAAAGCGCGGCACGCACGGTCTCAAGCGTGTCGGCGTCGAGGCCCTGGAGCATGTCGGACTCGATCACGTCCATCGCCCTGTCGCACCGCTCGAGGATGATGCGGCCGCGTCGAGTGACCGAGGCGCGGAGGATCCGACGGTGGCGCGGGTCGGGTCGACGCCGTACCAAGCGCCGGCTCTCCAGCGCGGAGATGACGAGATTCATGGCCTGCGGTGTCACAAACGCCCAGCGGGCGAGCTCCGCACTGGACAGGCCGTCCCGGTCACGCAGCACACTCAGCGCCACGTATTCGGGCGTGGTGAGACCGTACGCGTTGACCGCCTCGTCCAACCGTGATCGCAGGCGCCGCTCGACCCGATAAACGAGATACCCCACGCGAGGCGTTGCCGAGCGTGACGCCTCAGCTGACGGCGGGTGGGCGGCGGGATTCATCGGGGCGCCAACCATAGCGAGGCGCTCGGCGTCGCGGGAGCCGAATCAAGCAACTTGACAATGCCCTTGACGCGGCATAGTGTCGCCCTGAGAGAGAGGGGCCCGTGGCAGCCGTCACGCGGCCGGGTTTCACGTCGAGGGAGAGCTCATGACGGGATTGAGCGCGCGCCGCGTTCGTCTGGCGCTGACACTCGGGCTGGCGTGCATGTGTGCACTGATGGCGGCAGGTTCCGCCTCCGCCTCGCCGGCCTCGACTCACTACACCGGGACACTGCCGGATGGGGCGACATGGATCGCCGACGTCCCCGCCGGCTGGAACGGCACGCTGTTGCTCTACAGCCACGGCTTCGGGCCGCTGAACGCGCAGGACGCTCCGGACCCCACCACCCAGCAGGCTCTCCTTGGCATGGGCTACGCGATGGCCGGGTCCTCATACGACCCCCATGGATCATGGTGGGCTCTCGACAGCGCCGTCCGTGACCAATTCCAGACCCTGAGCACGGTCAAGCGGACCGTCCTCCCCTCCGCTCCACAGCACGTGTACGCCGTCGGGACGTCAATGGGAGGGCTGATCAGCGCCCTGGAGGATCAGAGCGCAGAGGGCCGGATCGAGGGTGCGCTGACGACGTGTGGCATTGTCGCCGGGGCCAACAATCTCAACCAGTACCAGCTGGATGGCGAGTACGCGCTCAGTCAGCTGCTGGCTCCGAGCCAGAACATCAAGCTGACGAACTTCACCGTCGGGCCGCCGACGTTTGCTGACAGCGCCAACAGCGCGGCCCAGCTTCTGGCTGCTGGCGCCGCGGCCCAGAACACAGCTCAGGGACGTGCGCGTCTGGCGCTGGCGATGGCCTTCTTGAACGTCTCCCCGTGGGGCGGCTCCACGATCCCCAACATCTATGACTACGCCGGACAGGAGCAGGGCCAGTACGACGACTATTTCGTCGGGGGAGCGCAGTCGGCGATCAGCTTCATCATCACCGCCCGTCAGCAGCTCGAGGCCGCGGCCGGCGGAGAGGGAAGCGGCACGATCGGTGTCGATTTCGCCCGGCTGCTCCGTCACTCCTCCTACTACCCTGAGGTCAAGGCGCTCTACAACGAGGCCGGCCTCAGCCTCCGAAGCGACCTGCGGACCCTCGCCGACAACGCCAACCTCCGACCCGACCGAGCGGCGTACCGCTGGCTGTCACGGACCTCCGTTCCCACGGGCCGGCTCCAGGTCCCCGAGCTGGACTTCCACACCATCTCCGACCAGCTAGTCCCCGTCCAGCAGGAGAACTACTACCACGGCCTCGTCACCCGCGCCGGCGACCACTCACTGCTCCGGCAGGCCTTTGTCCAGGCACAGGGTCACTGTAACTTCACGCCGGCCGAGCTCGTCACGGGTGTCCAGACGCTCGCACATCGCATCGCCACGGGTAGCTGGGGCAGCTCCACAACGGCAACCCAACTGAACGCTGCCGCCGGGTCGCTGCCTGCCGGGCTCGGGGGAGGAGCATTCCTCCCCTTCTGGCCAGAGCGGCTGACGGGGGCGATCTCGCCGTCGTCCGACACCTTCGGCGGTCGATCGCTGGGGTTCTAGACACCGCCCAACACCGCTACCGACCCACGATGACCTTCGCCTGCATCCAGGGGTGGACGACGCACATGAAGTAGATCGTCGTGCCCGGCTTAGCCGTCACTCTCAGTGTCACCTTCGCGCCCGGGACGGGAGCGATGAACGCCGTGTTGTTGGGACGATCGACGGTCGGCGCCGTGTTGCTGCCCTTCCCGTCGACGACGTACTTGAACGTGGGCGGCGCCTGCGATTGAGGGTTGGCACCGATCTCGTGCGCGACCGTGTTGCAGATCGCACAGTTGTTCATCTGCCGCACGGTCCGGGGCAGCTGGCTCTTGTCGACCACGCTGAAGGTGTGCGGCCCGTCGGACGCGGCAAGGTTGACGATCGTGATCGATCCGCCCGACCGCACCCTGTAGACGTCGTTCTGCCAGCGGGTCCCGTCCTGGATGTAGCGGTTGATCTTCACCTTGGTCGATGTGACCGCATTGATCGTCGCGTGCTGGGGCGCCGCGCCGGTGGCCGCCACAGCCACGGCGCTCCCTCCGGCGGCGAGACCAACACTGGCAAGGCCTGCA
Source organism: Solirubrobacteraceae bacterium (assembly GCA_049591655.1). Lineage (GTDB taxonomy): Bacteria > Actinomycetota > Thermoleophilia > Solirubrobacterales > Solirubrobacteraceae > Palsa-465. Next base: position 3,006 of record JBAWFG010000047.1, on the reverse strand, counting down.
AGCAGTTTGCGCTGCAACATCGCGACCCCCTAACCGGCGTAGAACGTGACTCTGAACTCCTTTGCGGGGATCGGCGAATGCCGTCGGGACGACCTCGGCCCCCGACGGCGACAGCCGCACTGGTTGCCAACGACCGGCCTCGTGAGATTTCATGCGCCTTCGCCCTTCCCCCTCCCGGATCTCATCCGGTGCAATATCAGCTTACACCCGCCCTGCAAACGCCACCCAGAGCCATGCTTCCAAACTGCTCACCCTGCGCTCGCGCTCGGCGACCGGCCGGTCGCACACGACGCGGGGACGATGGGGTCCGTGCCGCAGGCGTAGAGTGCCCAACATGCCCACCTTCGTCCTGCGCCTGATTGCCCCACGACCGAACTTCGCACAGACGCTGACTGACTCAGAGCGGGAGATCATGAACCGCCACGCCGCCCACTGGCGCCCGTACCTCGAGCGCGGCGACATGGTCGTCTTCGGACCGATTCTGACCGACGAGGCCTCCTACGGACTTGCGGTTGTGCAGACAGACGATGAACCGGCGCTGCGCGAGTTCGCTGCGCAGGACCCGGTGGTGACGACCGGAACCGCGGTCTTTGAATTCGGTTCGATGGCCGCCGGCCACGTTCGCGAGCGCTGAGGCACCGCCAGTCCGGGCCGGCGGCGAGCGTGCCCGCGATGAGTCGCACGGGCGGGCGCGGTCTGAGTGGATGAAATCGATGCCGGACGAGGAGGGATGGAATGTCCACAGTGGTTGCTGACATGTCCGTGTCGCTCGATGGGTACGTGGCCGATCCGGCCGGAGGCGTGGATCAAGTCTTTGCGTGGTACGGAAAGCCCCAGCCTGCCGCGCAGGCGACCGAGCCCTCAGACGAGGGGGCCGCGTTCGGCCTGCGGGTGATCGTCTACGGACGCCGGACCTTCGATCAGGCCAACGGCTGGAACGGCCAGCATCCGACCGGGGCACCGGTGATCGTCGTGACCCACGAGGTCCCCGACGGGTGGCCGCGGAAGGGGTCGAGCGTGTCGTTCGTAACCGACGGGATCGAGACCGCGATGAGCGAAGCTGCGACGATCGCCGGCGACGGGGTGATAGCGCTCGGCAGCCCCAGCATCATTCAACAGTGCCTCAACCTCGGGATCGTGGACCGGATCCAGGTCAAGGTGGTTCCAGTGCTCCTGGGCGCTGGGATCCGCCTGTTCGGGGCGATCACCGGCGATCCGATCGAGCTTGAGAATCCGACGGTGGTCGAGGGCAACGGCGTCACCCACCTGCATTACGAGCTGCCAGGCGTGTCACCCTGAGCAGGGTGCGCTCACCGCTCGCCCCGATCCCCACCGACCGACGTTGGCGCCGCGGCATCCAGCTGATCGCCGGCCTGGTGCTCTACGGCGTGACCGCGGCGATGCTGGTGCTCGCAGCGCTCGGACTGGATCCGTGGGACGTCCTGCACCAGGGGCTCTCACGCACGTTCGGGCTGGGGATCGGCACCTGGGCGATCCTGATGAGCCTCGTCGTGCTGCTCGCGTGGTGGCCGCTGCGCCAGCGCCCTGGCATCGGGACGGTCGCCAACGCCATCCTGGTCGGAATCGTGATCGACATCACCCTGTCGCTCGCTCACCCGCCGCACGCTCTCTGGGCCCGGATCACCCTGCTCGCCGGCGGGGTGATCGGCAATGGCGTCGCCACCGGCCTGTACGTCGGCGCCGGACTCGGCCCCGGCCCACGTGACGGCCTCAGCATCGGTATCGCGGCCCGCGGTCATTCGATGCGCGTCGTGCGCACCGGCATCGAGGCGACCGTGCTCGCCACCGGCATCCTGCTCGGCGGCACGATCGGCATCGGCACCCTGTTCTACGCCCTGGCGATTGGACCGATCACCCACTACACGATCCCCGCACTGGCCATCGACCCGCCGCCACCACGCGGAGAACATCATTCCGGCCAAGCCGCATCCCGAGCGACCGCCGCCGCTGCAGACAGCGCACCCAATAACCCACGACCGCACGCCGACGGTTGCTCGACGACCGCTTAGCCGCAAGGACGATCGACAGGCAGCGCTAGCCCCGGATTCGTGCCGCGCGGACGGCTTTGGCGAGCTCGTGGACGCCCGCGTGGATCGCCGGTTCGGGCATTTGTGCGTAGCCGAGCAGCAGCGCGGGCGGACGGCCGCGGACCGCGGGGCGGTAGTCGCTCATCGTCTCAAGCTCGACCCGGCGCTCGCGGGCTTCCTCTCGAATCGCCTGCTCGTCGTCGCCGTCGGGCAACCGGACCATCACGTGCAAGCCGGCCGCGACACCAAGGACAGCTGCTTCCGGCAGCGCTTCGGCGAGCGCACCGACGAGTGCGTCCCGACGGCCGCGGTAGCGGGCTCGCATGCGGCGTAGGTGGCGGTCAAGCTCGCCGCGGGTCAGGAAGTCGGCAAACGCGTGCTGTTCGATGGAGGCCGTCCCGCGGTCGGCGAGGAGCTTCTCGTGACTGACGGCGGGCAGCAACGACGGTGGCACGACCAGCCATCCAATCCGGAGCGCGGGCGCCAGCGTCTTGCTCGTCGAGCCGGCGTAGACCACGCGATCGGGATCGAGGCCCTGGAGCGCTCCGATCGCCGCGCGGTCGTAGCGATACTCGGCGTCATAGTCGTCCTCGATCACGATCGCGTCGCGGGTGCGTAGCCAGGCCAGCAGAGCCGTTCGTCGCTCGCCGGTGAGCACGACGCCAGTGGGGTGCTGGTGGGCGGGGGTCAACACGACCGCGTCGGGACCGGCGTGCTCGAGTTCGTCGATCCGGGTTCCGGCCCCGTCGATTCCGATCTGAACCGGTTTCAGGCCGGCGTGTGCGGCCACGAGGCCGTCCTCGGGGTTGCTCGGGTCCTCGAAGGCAATCCGTGTAGCGCCGACCGCCGCGAGCGCGTGGCACACCAGGCCGAGGCCCTGGGTGTAGCCGTTGGTGACGACGATGTGCTCAGGATCGGCGACGACGCCACGGACGCGGCCGAGGTAGTCGGCCAGCGC
>JBAWFG010000046.1:0-3097 GCA_049591655.1 Solirubrobacteraceae bacterium | reverse complement strand
CGCGTGGACGATGTCGGCAACGAACGCCTGCCCGACCCGGATGTCGGCGAGCGGATGCTCGTCGCCGGAGGTCCCCTGGTCCTCACCCTGAAACGCCGGGTCGATGAACGACAGCGCGGGCAGCGTGCCGGCGGCCGCGCGCTCGTAGTACTCCTGGACCTGACCGGAGCGCTGCAGGCCCGCGGTGCCCCACAGCGCCGAGATCGGCAGGTCGGTGTAGAAGTAGCGGTTGCTGACGCCCGCCGCCGACAGCGAGGCGAAGATCGTCGTGTCCGGGAAGCCGAGCGATCCCGAGCTCGTCGGCAGCGTGTTGTCGATCATCCCGTAGCTCTGGGCAGCGTGCATGTACTCGCGGTTGGGGTAGGTCGGCCCCAACAGCGAGCAGAAGAACCGGTCACAGGTCGTGAACGCCTTGGCCGCGTGCGGCGTGAACGGGACGTCGGCCTCCTCGTAGTAGCCGATCGAGAACACGTCGGAGGCGGAGCGCAGGAAGCCGTCCATGCGCCCGCCGTCGAGCTCGGTGCGCCCACCCTCCCACGAGTGGTCGGGATCCTCGAAGCCGCATGATTGGGTGAAGTTGAGCCGGTGGGTGGCGAACTTCTCACCCTTGGGGTTGGTGAACTGGAGCCCCGCCTGGCGACCGTCGGCGCCGGGCAGCCAGCCGAGATAGTGGTCAAAGGACCGGTTCTCCATCATCAGCACCACGAAGGTGTCGATTGGAAGGTCACGCGGGGCCGGGAGCTTGACCTCGCGCTGGCGGCGGGCGGCCTCGGCGACGACCGTGTCGGGATCGAGCACCAGCCCCATTCCGGCGGCCAGACCGGCGGTGACGGCGGTGCGCTGCAGGAACTCACGCCGGGTGTGGAACGCGTCAGGTGCGACGGCGAGCAATCGCTCCGCTTCCTGCGGCGAACGAATGTCGCTCATGCACCGGATAGTAGACCGCCGGGACGATCTCGGGTGCTAATGGGATGTGAACTCCGGGTGCCGCGCGCGGGCGACTAACCTCAGCCGCCGGGTCATGGCACTCCGTTCCGACATCCGCAACCTGGCGATCATCGCCCACGTCGACCACGGCAAGACGACGCTGGTCGACGCGCTGCTGTGGCAATCAGGCGCGTTTCGCCAAAACCAGGACGTCAACGAGCGCGTGCTGGACTCGATGGACCTCGAGCGTGAGAAGGGCATCACGATCCTGGCCAAGAACACCGCCGTGCGCTACGGCGACGTCAAGCTCAACATCGTCGACACCCCGGGACACGCCGACTTCGGCGGCGAGGTCGAACGCGGGCTGACGATGGTCGACGGCGTGCTGCTGCTCGTCGACGCCTCCGAGGGCCCGCTCCCCCAGACCCGGTTCGTGCTGCGCAAGGCGCTCGAGGCCCGGCTGCCGGTGATTCTCGTCGTCAACAAGATCGACCGTCCCGACGCTCGTATCGATGAGGTGGTCGACGAGGTCTATGAGCTGTTCATCGACCTCGATGCCGACGAGTCCCAGATCGACTTCCCGATTGTCTACACCAACGCCAAGGCCGGCCAGGCCTCGCTGGAGGCCGACAAGCCGGGCGAGGACCTCAAGCCGCTGCTCGACCTGCTCGTCTCCCACGTGCCGGCGCCGGCCTACGAGCCCGACCATCCGCTCCAGGCCCATGTCACCAACCTCGACGCCTCCCCCTACGTGGGCCGCCTCGCCATCTGCCGGGTGCGCAACGGGACGATCCGGCGGGGCGAGACCGTGGCGTGGTCACGTCACGACGGCTCGATCGAGCGGGTGCGGATCTCCGAGCTCTACGTGACCGAGTCGCTGGAGCGCGTCGACGCCGCCGAGGCGTCGGCGGGCGAGATCATCTCGGTGGCGGGCATCCCCGAGATCACGATCGGCGACACGCTCACCGATCCCCAGGATCCCCGTCCGCTGCCGATCATCACCGTCGATGAGCCATCGCTATCGGTGACGCTCGGGATCAACACCTCGCCGCTGGCCGGCCAGGACGGCACGTTCCTGACCGCCAGCCAGGTCAAGGCGCGGCTGGAACGGGAGCTGGTCGGCAACGTCTCGCTGCGGATCACCGAGACCGAGCGTCCCGACGTCTGGGACGTCCAGGGCCGCGGCGAGCTGGCGCTGGCGATCCTCGTCGAGCTGATGCGCCGTGAGGGCTTCGAGCTGACCGTCGGCAAGCCGCAGGTCGTCACCCGGGAGATCGACGGGCGCACCTGCGAGCCGGTGGAGCGGATGAGCGTCGACGCCCCCGACGAGTACGTCGGCGTCATCACCCAGCTGATGGCACTGCGCAAGGGCCGGATGGAGCAGATGGTCAACCACGGCACCGGCTGGGTGCGGATGGAGTACCTGGTGCCCGCCCGGGGGCTGATCGGCTTCCGGACCGAATTCCTCACCGAGACGCGCGGCACCGGCCTGGTGCACCACGTGTTCGACCGCTGGGAGCCCTGGCACGGTGAGCTGCGCACCCGGCCGACGGGCTCGCTGGTCGCCGACCGGCGCGGAACCGTCGCCGCGTTCGCCCTGTTCAGCCTCCAGGAGCGCGGCACCCTGTTCGTCGAGCCCGGCGACGAGGTCTATGAGGGCATGATCGTCGGCGAGAACTCCCGCCGCGAGGACCTTGACGTCAACGCCGTCAAGGAGAAGCACCTGACGAACATGCGCATGTCGACCGCCGACGAGCTCGTCCGCCTCGTGCCCAAGCGCGAGATGTCGCTCGACCAGGCGCTCGAGTTCCTGCGCGCCGACGAGTGCGTCGAGGTGACGCCCCACAACGTGCGGCTGCGCAAGGTGGCGCTCGACAAGACCTCCCGGGTCAAGCTGGCTCGCGCGGTCAAGTCCGCGGCCGCGAGCTGACGCCCTTCTCGCCGCGGTGTAGCGGCCCTGGGGGCGGCGCCTGGCGCGCCAGCGGGGCCCGAACGCTGGAAAATCTGCGTCGGCCGGTGAGATTTTCCGGGTTCATGTCGCTCTCGGCCCGCTGGCCGGAAAATCTCCGCGGGATCACCGAATTTTCCGGCGGTGGCCGCCGGCCGCCGGGCCCCGCCATGGCCGGGCCGGGACGGCTTCCGACACCGGGACGACGGCGGCCGCCCGGAT
>JBAWFG010000045.1:0-1657 GCA_049591655.1 Solirubrobacteraceae bacterium | reverse complement strand
GCGGGATCGCGGCTCTTGGCGGCGGCCAGGTCACACCGGACCTCCTGGGTGATGCGCCCCACCATGCCGACGCCGAACATGTGTCACAGCCTAGATGGTCGATTCCACCGGCCCGGCGGCGCCCTCGGCTCAGGCCAAGACGCTCACGACGGAGCGAAGAACGGGGTTGAGACGTAGCGCTCGCCGGAGTCCGGCAGGATCGTGGCGATCCGCGCGCCGTGGAACTCAGCGCGGCCGGCGATCTGCAGCGCGCCCCACACCGCCGCTCCGCACGACATGCCGGCCAGCACCCCTTCGGTGCGCGCCAGCAGCCGGGCGGTCTCGATGGCGTCCTCGTCGCTGACCGAGATCACCTCGTCGAGCAGCCCGCGGTTGAGCACGGCGGGCACAAATCCGGCGCCGATCCCCTGGATCTTGTGCGGACCGGCCACCCCGCCCGACAGGACCGGCGAGCTGAGCGGCTCGACCGCGACGATCCGGCAGTTGGGGTTGCGTTCCTTGAGCACCTCGCCGGCGCCGGTGATTGTCCCTCCGGTCCCCACGCCGGCGACGAGCACATCGATGCGGCCGTCAAGCGCGTCCCACAGCTCCGGCCCCGTCGTCCGCCGGTGGGCCTCGGGATTGGCGGGGTTGGAGAACTGGTCGGGCAGGAACACGTCGGGGTCGGTGGCCATCGCCCGGGCGGCGTCGACCGCCTCGGTCATCCCACCCATCGACTCGGTCACCTCCACCCGGGCTCCGTAGAGCCTGAGCAGCCCTTCGCGCTCCCGGCTCATCCCCTGGGGCAGGGTCAGCACGAGGTCGTAGCCCTTGGCGGCGCACACGAACGCCAGGGCGATCCCCGTGTTGCCACTCGTCGCCTCCACGATCGTCGTCCGCCCGGGCGCGATCCGCCCCTCCCGCTCGGCGGCTTCGATCATCGCCACCCCGATCCGATCCTTGACGCTGCCGCCGGGGTTGAACGACTCGAGCTTGGCGAACAGCTCGACGTCGAGCCCGGCGGTGATCCGCGTCAGCTGCACGATCGGCGTGCGGCCCACGAGATCCGCAACGTTGGTCGGGATTGCGGGCATTGACCACAACCCTAGAGAACCCGCCGCCCGCGAGGGCGCGGAGGCGCCTCTTAGATGTGGTACATCGGCGCGACCGCCGCCTGGATCTCCTGCTCGGCGACGGTCACGACCGTGGCCTCCGCGAGCACCGTGCCAGCGGCCTGGGCCGCCTCGGCGAACACGCCGGAGGCCCCGACCCCGAGCGGACCGTCGAGCAGCTCGACGAGTTCCAGCACGGTCACCTCACCGGGTGGCCGGGCGAAGCTGTAGCCGCCCTTGACGCCCCGCTGGGAACGCAGCACGCCGGCGCGGCGCAACGTCGCGAACAGGTGCTCCAGGAACTGGGGCGGGATCTGGCGCCGCCGGGCCAACTCGGCGATCGGCACCGGGCTTGAGGGGCCCTGGCGGTAGAGCTCCACCAGTGCGCTCAGTGCATACGGCGACTTGGTGGAGATCGACAGCATCGGATCGGATGCTAGGCGAACCCGCCGTCGTGTGCGGCCGTTGCCGGCCGCGTGGATCAGATCCAGCCGCGCTCGGTGGCGATGAGCACGGCCTGGGCGCGGTCCATGGCGCCGAGCTTGCCGTACACGTTGTGCAGGTGG
>JBAWFG010000044.1:0-14089 GCA_049591655.1 Solirubrobacteraceae bacterium | reverse complement strand
GCGCACGGCGGCGCGGACCGAGGCGTCATTGACGGGCGGTGCACCCTCATCCACCCGCTCAGGGGTGTCGCGCAGGCGCTTGGCCGCGGCCTGCGTTTCAGCCACCAATTGCTCGCCTGCCTGCACGTCGACGAGCTGATCCATCTTGGCCAGACCCTCGAAGGCGTCCTTACAGTAGAAGACGCCCGGCGCGTAGAGCTCCTCGGAGTCCTTGCCGTTGGGGTAAAGGATGCGCAACGCGAAGTTCCGGTTGATCGCCGCGCCGCCGACCAGGACGGGAAACGGCAGGCCGCGGGCGTGCAGTTCCTGCACCGCGGCCGGCATCTGCTTAGACGTCGAGACGAGCAGCGCGCTGAGGCCAATGGCGGTGGCCTCGTGCTCGACCGCGGCGTCGAGGATGGTCGAGATCGGCACCTGCTTACCGAGGTCAACGACCGTATAGCCGTTGTTGGTGAGGATGGTGTTGACCAGCGACTTACCGATGTCATGGACGTCGCCGAACACGGTGGCCAGCACGACCGTGCCCTTGGTGTAGCCCTCGATCCGGTCCAGGTAGCGCTCCAGGCGCGCCACCGCGCGCTTCATCACTTCGGCGCTCTGGAGCACGAAGGGCAGGATCAGCTCGCCCGCGCCGAACTTGTCGCCGACCTCCTTCATGGCCGGCAGCAGCACGTTGTTGAGCGTCGGCACGGCGCCGATCTTCTCCACGCTGGCGTCGATCCAGTCCTCGACGCCTTCCTTCTTGCGCCGCAGGATGTGGAAGTGCAGTGCCTCCTCGGGCTCCATGCCCTCGGTCGGGTCGGCCTTGGCGTTGGCATCGTCGGCTTCCGGCCCCTTGGACTCGAAGTGCGCGATGAAGCGCTCCAGTGCGTCCTCGCGGCGGTCGAACACGAGGTCGTCGGCGAGCTCGCGCTCCTCGGCCACGATCTCCGAGTACGGGGTGATGTGGTTGGGGTTGACCATCGCCAGGTCCAGGCCGGCCTCCACGCAGTGGTGCAGAAAGACGCTGTTGAGCACCGACCGGGCCGGCAGGCCGACGCCGAAGCTGACGTTGGAGACGCCGAGCGAGGTCTGCACCCCGGGGATCTCGGTCTTGATCGCCCGGATGCCCTCGATCGTGGCGATCGCGCTCGGCCGCCACTCCGGGTCGCCGGTGGTCAGTGTGAAGGTCAGGCAATCGAAGATGAGCGCGTCGGGGTCGAGGCCGTGCTCCTCACAGCACAGCTCGGTGATCCGCTGGGCGACCTCGAGCTTGCGCTCGGCGGTTTTGGCCATCCCCACTTCGTCGATCGTCAGCGCGATCACCGCCGCGCCGTGCTCCTTGGCCAGCGGGACGACTCGGTCGAGTTTGTCTCGGCCCGCCTCGAGGTTGATGGAGTTGACGATCGCGCGGCCGGGGATCTGCTGAAGAGCGGCGTCGATGACCTCGGGCTCGGTCGAGTCGATCTGGATCGGTGCCGGCTGGGTGAGCGAGATCCGCTTGACAACCTCTCGCATCTGCTCGGCCTCGTCCTGGCGCTCGGTCAAGGCGACGCACACGTCGAGCACGTGGGCGCCGCCGGCGACCTGGTCCTCGGCGACGACGAGGAGTCCGTCATAGTCGTCGGCCAGCAGCATCTCCTTGGCCTTGCGCGACCCCTGTGAGTTGACGCGCTCGCCGATCAGGGTCGGGCGCGGAGCCTGAACCAGTGGCGTGGCGGCGATCATCGAGCTGACGTGGGCCGGGCGCCGCTCGGGGCGAGGGCTCGGAGCGCGGCCTCCCCGCTCGCCCTTGACCCGCTCGGCGATCGCGGCGATGTGCGCCGGGGTGGTGCCACAGCAGCCGCCGACGATCGACACGCCGTAGCGGTCGACGAACTCGCCCAACACCTTGGCCAGCGGCTCGGGCTCCTCGGGGAAGATGGTCTCGCCGTTGGGACCCTGGAGCGGGAGGCCGGCATTGGGGATGCAGTGCACGGGCACCGAGCTGAACTCGCCGAGGAAGCGGATCGCATCCCGCATGTCCTCGGGTCCGGTCGAGCAGTTGAGGCCGATCGCATCGACCTTCAGCGCCTCGAGCGTCGCCAGGACCGCGCTGATGTCGGTGCCGAGCAGCATCTTGCCCCCCTGGGGCAGAAGCGACACGCTGCACTGGATCGGCACCGGCCGTCCGCTCTGCGCGCCGGCGCGGCGAGCTCCGAACACCGCCGCCTTGAGCTCCAGGATGTCCTGGGCGGTCTCGATGATGATCAGATCGACGCCGCCCTCGATGAGCCCCGTCGCCTGCTCGGTGAATACCTCCACCAACTCGGCGAACGTGATGGCGCCGAGCGTGGGGTCGTCACTGGCGGGCAGGAAGCCGGTGGGGCCGATCGCTCCGGCGACCAGGCGCTGCTCACCGGCCGCCCGGCGCGCGATCTCGGCCGCCTTGAGGTTGATCTCGTGGGTGTGGGCCTCCAGACCCCACTCGCCGAGCTTGAGCCGTGAGGCCTGGAAGGTGTCGGTCTCCAGCACATCGGCCCCCGCCTCGATCATCGACGCATGCACGCCCTCGATGACGTCCGGTCGGTTGAGCACGAGCGCCTCGTGGCAGCGCCCGGGGAGCTTGTAGTCACGCTCCAGGCTGAGATCGAACTGCTCCAGGGTGGCGCCCATGCCGCCGTCATAGACGACCGTGCGCTCGCGGGTGATGGCGTGGAAATCTCGCATTCTGAGCGATGGTACCAGGACCTTGACAAGATCGTGTCAAGGTTGGTCTCTGCCCGAGCAGCTTGCTGGGAGCCTCTCGGCCTGCGCGCGTGGCCGATCCGGCACCCATCCGCTTCCGCTGGCTGGTCTGCCTCGCCCCTCCGGGCGCGCCTGCAAACATCCGCTCCCGCCGGCGCGGCGGGCTGCCGTGGACGTTGACGGCCGGGTTGGCCGCAAACGTGCACCGCTGCGAGCCCGGCGGGCGAGGTTGGACGTTTTGCAGCCGTACCCGGCCCCGGACTCCCGAGTGATCGCCCGCGCGAGCGCGGGGGCCGCGGATGGCCAGAGCGGCTACCGGGCGGTCCAGCCCATGTCCATCGTCACCGGCACACCGGTGAACGAGCGCCCGGCCGGACCGGCGAGGAAGGCGACGACTGCAGCGACCTCGGCGGGCTCGATCAGCTCCTTGACCGCGTGCGGGGCGAGGATGACCTGCTGGAGCACCGCGTCCTCGGACATCTGGTGAGCCCGGGCCTGGTCGCCGATCTGAGCCTCGACGAGCGGAGTGCGGACATAGCCGGGGCAGACGGCGGTGGCGGTGATGCCACGGTCGGCGCCCTCCAGGGCGAGCGTCTTGACCAGCCCGAGCAGGCCGTGCTTGGCCGAGACGTACGCCGCCTTAAACGGGGAGGCGACGAGGCCGTGGGCCGAGGCGATCCCGATGTAGCGGCCGTGCCCGGATTCGGCGAGTGCCTCCCAGCCGTAGCGGGCGAGCAGGAACGGGCTGGTCAGCATCAGCGCGATGATCGTCTGCCAGCGGTCGACCGGGAACTCCGCGATCGGGGAGACGTGCTGGATGCCGGCCCCCGCGACGATGATGTCCAGGCGGCCGAAGCGCTCAAGGGCTGCGGTCACCGCGGCCTGATTGGCGTCGGCATCGGTGAGGTCGGCCTCATGGGGGTGCCCGGGGCCTTCGGGGTCCGGGCGCAGGTCGACGGCCAGCACGTCGACGTCGTCATCGCACAGGCGCTGGGCCACGGCGCGGCCGATACCACTGCCGGCGCCGGTGACGAGCGCGGCGCGACGGGCACTCATGGGGTGCCGCGCGTGAGGGATCGGACGCGTTCGGCCACGCGGTTGCCGACAGCGTCGGTGATCAGGCGCACACTGTCATCTTACGCCCGCGACCATGCTCCGGAAGGTGGCTTTTGGTCGGCGGCGGTCGCTTGCGTAAGGTATGAGATGTAGGGGTAAAGGGAAGAAGATGCAGAACGTCGCGCGCAACCTCAATGAGACCTATGCCGCCACGGCCGACTCAGTCGCTCGGGCGCGCTCGGTGCTGAGCGAGTTCGCGGCTGCGGCGGGTGCCACGCCCGAGCAGGTGGACGGGGTGCGCCTGGCCGTCTCTGAGGCGATGACCAACTCGGTCCTGCATGCCTACCGGGGCGAGCCCGGGCAGGTCCACGTCAACGCGGCGATTGTCTCCGGCGAGCTGTGGATCCTCGTCTCCGACGATGGGTGCGGCCTTGAACCGCGGGCCGATCGCCCCGGTCTTGGCCTCGGACTCGGGCTGATCGCGCAGGTCAGCGACGACTTCGCGATTGTCTCCCGTGCCTCCGGCGGCACCGAGGTGCGGATCCGCTTCAACATCGCAAACGCTCCCGCGGACCCGGACCCCACGCCGTCCCAGAACCCCGCTGTCAGCCCCCGCGGCTTCCCCGATCCCGGCGCCTACGGCGAGCCGAGCAACACCGGGTTCTCGGCCTCCGTCTCCGCCTGACAGCCTGAGAGCGGTACGCCCGGCGCCGGGTCAGCCGGCGCTGCGCGGGTACCCGGCCTCGGCCGCCACACCGGCCTCGCCGGTCTTCTCGACGATCACGATGGAGTCAAGCTCCTCGACGACCATCTCCAGATCCGGCATCTCGTGCCCGCGCAGCATCACGAAGCGGCGGGGATTGGCGCGGACGCGCTCGTAGCGGCTGAGCGTCAGGCCCAGCAGGGTGTTGCAGCCGAGCCGGGCACACTCGCAGCGAAACCCGATCGACGAATCCGGCTGGTCGGGCCACTGGCCGCGCTCGATGCCCTCGTTGACCCGGCGGAACATGTTCTCGTTACTCGCCAGACGGCGTTGCAATTCCTCTTTCACGGCGAGCACTCCACGGGACGGCCGGACTCGGCGGACGCGTACAGCGCCTCAATCGTACGCGCTTGCCCGACCGACTCTGCGCGGCTGACGAGCGGTGCCGCCGTGCCGGCGATCGCGGCGGCCATGTTGTCGGCCTGCAGCCGGTAGGAGTCAGCCGGCGCGACCGTGATCCGCTCCGTGCCGTCGGCGCGCCGGAGCTCCACACCCGGGGCCCGGCAATGCCAGGGGTCGGCCACGAACAGGCTCGCCTCCTCACCGACGACCTCGAGTTCGCCGCGAGACGCCAGTGCGAAGCCGGCGTCGAACTGCGCCAGGACGCCATGGGCGAACTGCAGCGTCCCGGCGAACACCTCGTCGACGCCGCCGGCGGAGAGTTCGGCGGCCCCATACGCGGCGCGGGGCTCGCCGGCCAGCAGTCGCGCGGCGCTGACGCAGTAGCAGCCGACATCCATCAGCGCCCCGCCATCAAGGCCGGTCTGCAGACGCACGTCGGCGTCGTCTGAGAGCGGGAAGCTGAACGTGGCCCGGATCAGGCGCAGGCGCCCGACCGCGCCGGCGCCGACGAGCTCGGCCACCCGCCTGGTCTGAGGATGGTGGCGGTACATGAACGCCTCCATCAGCACGCGGCCGCTGCGCTCGGCCAGCGCGAAGGTCTCCTGCACCTCATCGGCACGGCGGCTGAGCGGCTTCTCGCAGAGCACGTGCTTGCCGGCCTCCAGCGCGCGACGGGTCCATTCGATATGCAGCCCGTTGGGCAGCGAGATGTAGACCGCGTCGACGTCGGGGTCGGCGAGCAGTGCCTCATAGCTGCCATGGGCGCGGGCGATGTCGTGCGCGCGGGCGTACTCGGCGGCGCGCGCCGGCTCTCGGCTGGCGACCGCCAGCGCCTCACCGGAGGCTGTCTGCGCCAACCCGCCCAGGAAGCTGTCGTTGATCCGGGCGGTGGACAGGATGCCCCACCGGACCGGCACCGGCGCCGCTCCCGGACTCATTCCGGACCCGGGGTTGCAGAATGTCCGAACATGGCCCCCATCTGCCCCACAGTATCCCGTGCCTGAGCGCGCCACGGCGTTTGCGCCCGGACGCGTGAACCTGATCGGCGAGCACACCGACTACAACGAGGGGCTCGCGCTTCCGTTCGCAATCGAATCCGGGGTCACGGTGACCGCTTGGCGCACGGGGGAGGACTCGGTGCACGTGCTGGCGCTCGACCTCGAGGCCCACGACACGTTCACGCTCGCCGGGCCGTCACCGGCCAAGGGCTGGCGCGCGTTTGCCCGGGGTCTCACCGCTGAGCTCACGCGCGGGGGTGCGACGCTGTGCGGGGCCCGGCTGGAGGTGAGCGGATCGGTGCCGCGTGGATCGGGTCTGTCGTCCTCGGCGGCGCTGGAGGTGGCGCTCAGCCTGGCGCTGCTGGCGGTTGCGGATGCGCCGGTCCCCGATCGCCTGGAGCTGGCGCGGATCTGCTCGCGGGTGGAGAACGAGTGGGTCGGCGCTCAGACCGGGCTGCTTGACCAGATGGCCTCTCTCTACGGTCAGCGCGACGCCGCGGTCCAGATCGATTTCCGCTCGCTGGAGGTGGTGCCGGTCCCGCTGCAGCTCGGCGACTACACGCTGGTCACGCTGGACTCCGGCCAGCGCCACTCCAACGCGGGCGACGACGCGGAGTCCGGCTACAACCAGCGCCGCGACGAATGTGCCCGCGCCTGTGAGCTGCTCGGCGTGAGGAGCCTGCGGGACGCCAGCCCGGAGCAGGCGCGCAGCCTTCCCGAGCCGCTTGACCGGCGGGTCCGGCACGTGATCGAGGAGAACGACCGCGTCCGGGCAGCGGTCGCGGCCCTGGCGGCGGGTGATCTGCAGCGCGTCGGCGCCCTGCTCAATGCCTCGCACGCCAGCCTGCGCGACGGCTATGAGATCTCCACCCCGGCGGTCGAGGACGCGGTCGGCCGGCTGCGCGACGCCGGCGCCGTCGGGGCCCGGATCATGGGGGGCGGGTTCGGTGGCCACGTGCTGGGGCTGCTCGCCCCCGGCTGCCGGGCGCCAGACGGAGCGGTCGCCGTGTCGCCGGGAGACGGGGCGCGGCTCGTCCGTTAGCGCTAACATCTCGCCCCCGGCTCGGAGTACAGCCGGGGCCGAGAGGAGCGAGAGGGATGGGCGCCGACGACGAGCAGAGAGCGCCGACGCGGCCGCGCAAGCCGGCCGTGATGTCCGATGTCGGGCGGCTGGCGGGGGTCTCTCATCAGACCGTCTCGCGGGTCATCAACGGCAGCCGCCATGTCAGCCCCGAGACGCGTGAGCGCGTCCTGGCCGCGATGCACCAGCTCGGGTACCGCCCCAACTCGAGTGCCCGCGCGCTGGCCACCGGCCGCACCCGGGCGGTCGGTGTGATCAGCTTCGACACGACGCTGTATGGCCCGGCATCGACCCTGTTCGGGATCGAGCGCGCCGCGCATGAGGCCGGGTACTCGATCATGGTCACCAGCCTCAAGGCGCTGGATCGGGCGACGGTTCTGCAGGCGATCGAGCAGTTGCGCCGCCAGGGGGTGGATGGGATCCTCGTGATCGCCTCCGAGGAGGAGTCGGCACAGGCGCTGCTGCACGCCCCCATCGACGTACCGCTTGTCGCGGTGGAGGCCGGGCCGGAGGCGGGAATCCCCGTCGTGGCGGTCGATCAGCGCCAGGGGGCGGCACTGGCCACCCGGCACCTCCTCGACCTCGGTCACCGGACCGTTCATCACATCACCGGGCCGCTGGGCTCGCTGGAGTCTCAGGCTCGCGGGGCCGGCTGGAGGGCCGCGCTCGATCAGGCCGGGGCGCAGCGGCCCGAGCCACTGATCGGCGACTGGACCGCCCGCACCGGGTACCACCTCGGCCGTCGGCTCAGCCGCGATCGGTCGGTCACCGCGGTATTCGTCTCCAGCGACCAGATGGCCCTGGGGCTGTTGCGGGCGATGCACGAGGGCGCGCGCCGGATCCCCGACGAGGTGAGTGTCGTCGGGTTCGACGACATCCCCGAGTCGCCGTACTTCACCCCGCCGCTGACCACGGTGCGCCAGGACTTCGGTGAGGTCGGCAGCCGGAGCCTGCGGGTCCTGGTGCGGGCCATCGACAGCGTCAACGACGGGACCCGGCCGCCCGAGGGGTCGCTCGTACCGCCGGAATTGGTGGTGCGTGCCAGCACCGCGCCGCCGCCTGTCGCATGACGCCGGATCGATTGCAGTCCGTCCGTGTGATCGCTAACATCCGCCCGTCTCAGGAACCAGGAGGAGGAGCAAGGGAGCGTGTCGGCGCCGGCGTTGCATCCGGCTGAGCGCGGCACGCGGTGTAAATTTACGCCCCGTTAATGTGGATGGACATGAGCGACGTGGTGTGAGAGCGTCTGTGCGCGTCATTCCGGGGCGCGGTTTTAGAGAGAGAAACTATGAGGGCGCACACGGAGCGCCCTCGCTTAGAGGAGGAGCCTTTATGGCCGGTTGGAAACGGGCAATCATGCCCACGCTGGTCGCCGCGGCGCTTGTCGCCGGCTGCGGCAGTTCGTCGAGTTCAAGCTCAAGCTCGAGCGCGACCTCGTCCGCCAGTGCGACGTCGAGCTCCGGCGGTGCGACTCCGAACATCTCGGCGGATTCATTCACCAACGACTTCGCCGCCATGCAGGCGCTGAAGTCGCTGGGCGCTTCAGGGAAGGGCAAGGTCGCCGCCATCCTGCCCGACACCACCAGCTCGACCCGGTACGTCGAGTTCGACCAGCCTGACATCCACAAGGCGCTGATCGCCGCCGGGGTGCCGAGCTCCGACATCATCATCCAGAACGCTCAGAAGAGCGACTCAACGTTCCTCACCGACGCGCAGACCGACATCACCAACGGCGCGACGGTCCTGCTCACCGATCCCGAGGACTCGGGCACCGGCGCGCAGGTGGAGAAGTACGCGGCCGCTCACGGGGTCAAGGTCATCAACTATGACCGCCTGACGCTCGGCGGCAGCCGGCCGTACTACGTCTCGTTCAACAACGTCAACGTCGGCAAGGTCATGGGCCAGGGGCTGGTCAGCTGCGTCGCATCGGAGGGCGTCAAGAACCCGCAGGTCATCGTCATGCGCGGCGATCCGACCGACAACAACGCGACGCTCTTCTACCAGGGCTATTACAACGGCGTGCTGCAGGCGAAGTTCGGCTCGGGCTGGAAGCTCGTCGCCACCCCGGCCGGCACGTGGGATCCGCCGACCGCGGCGACCGAGTTCGAGCAGGCCTACACCGCCCACAAGAACGCCAACGCCGCCCTCATCCCCAACGATGAGAACGGCGCGCCGATCATCACGTACCTGAAGTCCCATGGCGTGAAGCCGAACACGTTCCCAATCACCGGTCAGGACGCGACGCTGACGGGTCTGCAGAACGTGCTCACCGGCTACCAGTGCGGCACGGTCTACAAGGCCATCTACAAGGAGGCCCAGGCGGCCGTCGCCCTCGCGGTCTATCTCCGCGCCGGCAAGACCCCACCGGCCTCGCTGGTCAACGGCACCACGATGGACACCCAGGAGAAGAAGGCCGTCCCGTCGGTCCTCCTGGCGCCGCTGTGGGTCACCCCGAAGAACATGAACTCGACGGTCATCGCCGACAAGTTCGTGCCGGCCCACCAGCTGTGCGCGGGCTCCTACGCGGAGGCCTGCAAGAAGGCCGGGATCTCCGGGTAGCCGGACCTAGTCAGAGACGAACACAACGGTGCAACGTGCCCGCCCGCCGATCTCGGTGGGCGGGCGCAATGCCCAGGATGGCGACTGAATGAGCACTTCCCCAGACGGCCCAGCCACCGCCACGGCCCCGCAGAACGGCGGCGGACCGCTGCTGTCACTCAAGGGCGTCACCAAGTCCTTCGGCCCGGTGCGGGCCCTCAGCTCGGTCGACCTCGACGTGCCGCACGGCGAGGTCACCGCGCTGGTCGGCGACAACGGCGCCGGCAAGTCCTCGCTGATCAAGACCGTCTCGGGACTGTGGGCCCCCGACGGCGGCCAGATCCTGTGGGAGGGCAACGCCGTCCATCTGCACGGCCCCAAGGACGCCGAGGCGCTCGGCATCACCACGATCTATCAGGACCTCGCGCTGTGCGACAACCTCGACATCGTCCAGAACATGTTCCTCGGCCATGAGCCGCTGCGCCGCGGGCTGCTCAACGAGGCAGCGATGGAGATCAAGGCGCGCGAGACGCTCACCAGCCTCAACGTGACAACAGTGCGCTCGATCCGGCAGCCGGTGGCCTCGTTGTCGGGCGGCCAGCGCCAGTCGGTCGCCGTCGCCAAGGCGGTCATGTCCAACGCGAAGCTCGTCATCATGGACGAGCCGACCGCCGCGCTCGGCGTTGCCCAGACCGAGATGGTGCTCGGCCTGATCAAGACGCTGTCGAGCCGGGGGGTCGCGGTCATGGTCATCTCACACAACCTCAACGATGTCTTCGAAGTGTCTGACCGCATCGCGGTCCTGTACCTGGGGCAATTGGTGGCCAACGCGCCGGCGTCGGAGTTCGACCGCCAGAGCGTGGTGGAGTACATGACGACCGGAACCGCCGGGCGCGAGCCCGCGGGCAACGGCGCCGCGTAGCCGCGGCGCAAGGAGGCAACAGTGCCCGATTCCCCCGACAGCCAGGACGCGGCGACCCAGACCACGCCCCCGTCGGTCACCCTCCCGGAGACCGATTCGACCGCGGCGATCACTGATGCGCAGTTGGCCGAGATCGCCCCCGAGGTGATGGCCGGCTCGCTCTCTGAGTACTTCGCGGCCTGGGGGCGGCGGATCCGCAACGGCGAGAGCGGGGCGCTGCCGATCCTCGTCGGCCTGGTCGTCATCGTCATCTTCTTCCAGATCCAGGAGTCGACGTTCCTGACGGCGAACAACCTGGTGAACCTGCTGATCCAGTCCGCGGTCTACATCATGCTCGGCGCCGCGGAGATTTGGGCTCTGATCCTGTCGGAGATCGACCTGTCGGTCGGCTTCGTGGCCGGCGTCGCGGGCTTCATCGTCGCTGAGCTCATCGCGACCCCGGTCAACCTCCCGTGGTGGCTGGCGATCATCGCGATGCTCGTCGCCATGGCCGCCATCGGGTGCCTGCAGGGGTCGCTGATCTCCCGCCTCGGGCTGCCCTCGTTCATCGTGACCCTCGGCGGCTTCCTCGGGTTCGAAGGGCTGATGCTGCTGCTCGCCAACGCCGATAGCACGGCCGTCGGCGGCGTCATCCAGATCGACTCCAACAGCGTCGTCTACAAGATCGTCAACGACAACATCAGCCCCGGCCTCAGCTGGATTCTGCTGATCGTCATCGTCGCTGTGTTCGCAGCGTTCACGATCACCGGACACGCCCGCCGGCGAGCCCAGGGCCTCACCGCGCCCCCGTTGAGCATCACGATCCTGACGATCGCCGTCACCGCGATCGGCGGCGCCGTGATCGTGTTCATCTGCAACCTCAATCGCGGTGCCCTGACCCCGCTCAAGGGGGTCCCGTGGGTCGTACCGATCGTGCTGGCGATCCTCATGCTGTGGTCGTTCATCCTCGGTCGCACCAAGTTCGGTCGCTACATCTATGCGATCGGCGCCAACCCCGAGGCGGCGCGTCGGGCCGGCATCAACGTCCCGATCGTTCGCACCGCCGGCTTCATGATGTGCTCCATGACGGCGGGGCTCGCCGGGCTCATCTACGAGTCCCGCCAGGGCTCGATGGCGACCGACATCGACGGCGGCACGCTCGTGCTGTATGCGGTGGCGGCCGCCGTGATCGGCGGCACCAGCCTGTTCGGCGGCAAGGGCAAGCCGATTCACGCGCTGCTCGGCGGCATCGTCATCGCCGCCGTCTTCAACGGCCTGGGCCTGATGGGCATCAGCGCCGCCGGTCAGGACATCGCCACCGCGATCGTGCTGATCGCCGCGGTCACGCTCGACGCCCTCGTCCGGCGTCGCGCCACCGCCCGTTGACGCTGCAACCGCAGCGGGGCCACGGCGCGGGCCGTGGCCTCGACTGCGCCTGGGGCGACGGCCAGGCACAATGCACGCCATGAGCACTGCCGGAATGCAGGCGGCCGCGGAGAAGATGCGCGCGGCCGGAGCCCACGACGAGGCGATCGCCGCCTTCGAGAGCGCCTACGCCCGCCTGGATTCAGGCGAAACGACGCTCCTGTCCAGCGACGAGCTCGAGCCGGCCGGCGACGTGCCGACGCTGGACGGGCTGCCCGACGCCGATCCCGCGCAGGCACTCGCGCAGGTGGCGGTGATCAAGCTCAACGGCGGCCTGGCCACGACGATGGGGCTCCAGCAGCCCAAGTCACTGATGGAGGCCCGCGACGGCCGTTCGTTCCTGGAGATCATCATCGGCCAGACGCTCGCCCTGCGCAGGCGCCATGACGTCGCACTCCCGCTCGTGCTGATGGACTCCGACGTCACCCGGGAACCGACGCTCGCCGCACTGGCCGATCACCCCGAGGTGGCTCAGGACGGGATTGACGCGGACTTCATGCAGAGCATGATCCCCAAGCTCGACGCTGAGTCGCTGGGACCGGTGAGCTGGCCGGACGCGCCGGCGCTGGAATGGTGCCCGCCCGGGCACGGCGACGTGTACGGGGCGCTACGGCGCTCGGGGATGCTCGACTCACTGCTTCAGCAGGGCTTCCGCTACGCGATGATCTCCAACTCCGACAACCTCGGGGCGCGCCTGGAGGCGCGCGTCGCCGCCCACATGGCGGCCAACGAGATCCCCTTCCTGATGGAGGTCGTGCAGGGGACGGAGGCCGATCGCAAGGGCGGCCACGTCGCGCGGCGGCGTTCCGACGGCCGGCTCGTGCTGCGCGAGACCGCCCAGACGCCCGACTCAGATCAGGAGTCCTTTCGGGACTTCCGTCGCTGGCGCTACTACAACACCAACACGCTGTGGGTCGACCTGCAGGTGCTCGCCGACACGCTGGAGCGCGCCGGTGGTGTGCTGGAACTGCCGCTGATCATCAACCGCAAGACCGTCGATCCGCGTGATCCCGACTCGACCCCGGTGATCCAGCTCGAGAGCGCGATGGGAGCCGCGATCGGCTCCTTCCCCGACGCGGCGTTGCTGCTGGTCCCGCGTACACGGTTTGCGCCGGTCAAGACGACCGACGACCTGCTGGTGCTGCGCTCCGATGTCTACGAGCTCGGCGACGATCTCGATGTCGAGCCGGCCCCGGGCCGCGCCGACAACCTGCCCTACGTCGAGCTCGACAAGCGCTTCTACCGGCTGATCGATGCCTTCGAGCAGCGCTTCCCGGACGGCCCCCCCTCGTTGCGTGAGGCCGAGCGGCTGGTCGTCACCGGTGACGTCACCTTCGGCGCCGGCGTCCGCGTCCGGGGAGCGGTGACGCTGGAGGCCGACGCGCCGATGTCGATCGATCCGGACACGCTGCTGACACCGGAGTCGTGACCGGCCGGCCCGCGGCTCTCGCCGGCGGCGCCAGGCCGCCAGGGCTGACCACGGGACCGATCACGCTCGTCCTCGCCGAGGATCATGCCCTCGTCCGGGCCGGCCTGCGGATGCTGCTCGAGGCCGAGCCGGGCTTCGCCGTGGTCGGCGAGGCCGGAGACATCGCCACCACCGAGCGGCAGGTCGCGACGCAGCGCCCCGTGGTACTCGTGCTCGACTCCGACCTGCCCGGGGGCTCGAGCATCAAGGCGATCCCACGCCTGCAGGAGGGCTCGCCCGAGACCCGGATCGTGATGCTGACGATGGACACCGACGCGGAACGGGCGCGCGAGGCGCTGCACGCCGGGGCCACCGGCTACGTCCCCAAGGCCGCGGCCCCCGCCGAGCTCATCGAGGCGGTGCGCCTGGCGGCGGCCGGCCGGACGTACCTGCATCCCGAGCTCGGTGCCCAGCTCGTCGGGCCGCTGCCGACCCGCGCCGGTGCAACCGACGGGCTCACCGAGCGTGAGGTCGAGGTGCTGCGCCTGATCGCGCTCGGTCACACCAACGGCGAGATCGCGACCCAGCTGTTCCTCAGCGTCCGCACGGTCGAATCTCACCGCGCCCACATCCAGCACAAGACCGGCTGCGGCTCCCGCGCCGAACTGGTCAGCTACGCCCGCGGCCACGGGCTCGCTTAGCGGCCCCGGCGCGCCCCGGCGCCCCGGCACCGCCCGTGCCCCCGGCGCCACCGGCGCCACCGGCGCCCGCGATCTCATCCCGGGTGGCGGGCAGGGAGGCCGAGCTGGGTTGCGGGTCGGTGATCGGGGCGCCCGCCATGCGGGCGTAGGCCACCACGGCGTGCTGTCCG
>JBAWFG010000043.1:0-3973 GCA_049591655.1 Solirubrobacteraceae bacterium | reverse complement strand
CCGCCGAGCACCGCGGCGCTCGGCGCCGGGTCCTGGGAGACCCAGTCCAGACCGACCTCGGCCAGGAGCGGCAGCGGACGGCGGGGGATCACCCGCGCGCCGCGAGCCAGCGCGCGCATCCCCGGCTCACCGAACTTGAGCGCCAGCAGCAGCGGCGTGAATGCCGCTCCGCACGCCGGGATGGCGTTGTCGAGCACCGGCATCTCGATGATCAGCCCGGCCAGGCGCTCGGGGGTCCGGGCCGCCACCTCCAGGGTGATGTTGGCGCCCAGCGAGGTGCCGCCGACGACCGCCTGCTCGAGCTCCAGATGGTCAAGCAGCGCGATCGTCTGCTCGGCGAAGGCGCCCATGGAGTACCGCCACATCTCCCGGGGGCGGGACGAGTGGCCGTGCCCGAGCGGGTCCATCGTGATCACTCGGTTGCCACGGGCGGCCAGCTGGCGAGCCAGCGGCGCCTGCATCTTCTGCGACAGCAGCAGCCCGGGCAGCAGCACCGTGGTGTGGGGACTGTCGCCGTAGATCGTGTACGCGATCCGTTGACCGTCGATGTGGAACTCGGCCATCTCTGAGCGTCCGAGAATAGTGGTCGTATCAGACGCTCAAGGCAGGTCCTGGGTCGGGGATGGCCACCCCCCCTAAGGGAGCGGTACGATCCCATACCAGCCAGCAATACTCACAGAGAACCTGCAAAGGACGTGTTCACTATGGCCAAGGCTCCACGATCGCTTGCCGGCAAGATCGTCGCTATCACCGGCGGCGCGAGGGGAATCGGGCGGGCGACCGCCACGGCGCTGATCGCCCAGGGGGCCCGGGTGGCGATCGGGGACATCGACTCTGAGCTGGCGGTCAAGACCGCGGGCGAGCTCGGCAGCGGCACGGTCGGGCTCCCGCTCGACGTCACCGACCGCGCCAGCTTCGACGGCTTCCTGCGTGAGGTCGAGACGCGGCTGGGTCCGCTCGATGTGCTCATCAACAACGCCGGCATCATGCCCGTCGGGCCGTTCGTGGCCGAGACCGACGCGACGGCCGACCGGATGATCGACATCAATTTGCGCGGGGTGATCTTCGGCTCCAAGCTGGCGCTGGAGCGCTTCCTGCCGCGCGGCCGCGGCCATCTGGTCAATATCGCCTCGGTGGCGGGCAAGGGCGGCTTCCCCGGCGGGGCCACCTACTGCGCCACCAAGCACGCAGTGGTCGGCCTCAGCGAGGCGATCCGGGCCGAGGTCCGGCAGACCGACATCGACGTCACGATCGTGATGCCGGTCGGCGTCAACACCGAGCTCTATTCCGGCATGGGCCTGGCGCGCGGGATCAAGCTGGCCCAGCCCGAGGAGGTTGCGGACGGGATCGTCGAGGCGCTGCAGACCGGCCGCGTCGACGTGTTCATCCCCAAGCGCCTCAACGGCATGTTCCGGGTCATGAACCTGCTTCCCCGCTGGGGTGCCGACCTCGTGGCCAAGGTCCTCAAGACCGACCACGTGCTCGCCAACCCCGACCACATGCTGCGCAGTGCCTACGAGCAGCGCACCAGCGCTCCGGTCGTCGCCAAGCCGCCGTTGGAGGCTGCCACCGCGGCCAAGCCCGCCCTCGCGCCGGCCGAGGAGGCCGACAAGCAGCCGGCCTGATGGTCTAGCGGGCCGCCCGAACGCCGATCAGGCCGACTGGAGCCAGTCGGCCACCAGCGCCCCGATCTGCGGGCCGGCGTCCTCCTGCAGGAAGTGGCCGGCGCCGGCGATCACGTGGTCGAGTTCGCCGCCCAGAGCGGCGGCGAACCGCCGGCCGGTCTCCAGCGGCAGCACCGGGTCGGCTTCGGCCCATAGCATCAGCCGGGGCCGGACGTCCGTTCGCAGCGCGTCAAGCGCGGCAGCCCCCGCCGCTGCCCCCGCCGCCTCGGGCGTCGTGGGCAGGATGAGCGGGAATGCGCGGGCGCCGGCTTTGGCCGCCGGACCGGGAAACGGGCGCTCGTAGGCAGCGATCACCTCGTCGCCGGGGTCCTGCTCGCAGCCGCCGCGCACGAGGAAGCCGATCGGCAGGTCGTCGGTGCGCTCAACGAAGTCCCGGAACGCGGTCCACGCGTCCGACATCGGCTGGTGGCCGGTGAACAGGCCGGTGTCCATGATCACCAGGCGGCCGATCCGATCCGCTGACTCGGCGGCAACTCGCAGGCCGATCGGGCCGCCCCAGTCGTGCACGACGATGGTGGCGTCCCGGACATCCAGCTCCTCGAGCAGCGCGGTCAGTGCGGCGGTGTGGCGGTCGTACGTGTACCAGCCCTGGTCGGTCGGCTTGTCGGAGCGCCCGAAGCCGGGCAGGTCGGGGGCGATCGCACGGAACCCCGCGTCGCGCACCGGCACGAGCACCTTGCGCCACAGAAACGACCAGGTCGGCTCGCCGTGGACGAATACCACGGGCGGCCCCTCGCCCTCGTCGACGCGGGCCATCCGCAGGCCGTCGAACGTCGTGTAGTGCGCGGCGAAGGGGAAGTCAGGCAGCCCCTCGAGGTCCTGCTCTGGGGTACGGACGGCGTCGGTCACGCCGTCAACCTAACGCTTTGAGCCAGCGGGTGGCGTCGGCGGCGACCGTGACTTCGATCGTGTCCAGGCCCCGCGACCAGGTGATGAGATGCAGCGACTGCAGGCGGTCAAGCAGCGCCTGCAGCGCATTGGCCTGGGCGGACCCGGCGTAGTGGCGCTCGATCTGAAAGCTCCACCCGGTGGTGGCCGGAGGGTCCGGGAACCCCAGCGCCTGCTGATAGCGGACGTCGGTGACCGTCGAGGCGATCCGCAGCGGCGCGGGTACGCGCGACAGAGCCCGCACCCACCCCGCGAGGTCGACGAGCAGACGCAGGGCGACCGGACGCAGACCGCGGTACAGCGAGCGGGGGCCGCCGGCGCGGTCGGCCTCCGATCCCATGCCGGACGCGATGTCCAGCCCCAGAGCGGCCGAATTGGCGGGCAGCGGGACGAGTGCATGGGCCTGATAGGCGGCCGACAGGGCCGCGGGGTCGGCGAACGGGTGAGCGGTGGCCGTTGGATGCAGCACGCCGGCGCCGCTGGCATCGCCGGTCTCCAGCGCTGCTAACCGCTCCAGCGCCGGGCGGTCGGTGCGATACAGGTGCATGATCGCGACGGCGCCGAGCAGGCGCCAGTAGTACAGCTCGGAGTCGTCCCCGAAGCCGGCCAGCAGCCGATAGGTCGAGACGTGGCGCAGCGGTGTACTGCCGAAGTACAACTGGGCGTAGGGCACCGCCTGCCCGGAGTCATAGTCAGACAGGACCTGGTGCATGTTGCCGATGCCCATGTGATAGCTCTCCACCGCCAGGTCCTCACGGCCGAACTGCCGCCGCGCGATCTCCAGGTAGCGCACCGTCGCGGCCAGTTCCCGGGCCGGGTTGAAGCGGTCATCGGCGGCGGCACGCCGTGCCAGCAGCGGGGCCAGCAGGCCGTTGCGCGTGCCCGCCGCGACGCCGTCGATCTGTGCGGTCAGCCGGCGGCTGCGGGACAGGTCGATGTGCATACCGAGCAGCGACTCGCCGGTGGAGGCGAGGATCTGGGTCAATCCCGCCGCGTCGGAGACGTCGGAACCGGCGATCGCGTCCGGACGTCCGGCGCTCTCGAGGAACACCAGTCCCTCAAGCAGGTTGGGGTCGACCCCGGTGCCGGCGGTGAGCCGGTCGATCGCGGCGCGGTAGGAGGCCACCCGGGCTGCGGTCGCCACCGCGCCGCCGGGACTCTTGGTGAACAGGACCTGGGCGTTGCCGGTCGTCGCGCGGGCGATGAAATCGGCGATCCGAGAGGACCGGTAGGCGAACGGGTCGCCGCCGCCGGTGGCGGCAAAGATCCCGGGCTTGGGGGGCGGGGCCACCCCGCCGCCGATCCCGGATACCAGCACCGCCACGAGCAGGATGAGCGCGGCGAGCCCGAGCGCCAGCCGCCCGCGGCGCGCACCGATTCCGGCCGGCGCGCCCGGGCGC
>JBAWFG010000042.1:0-71716 GCA_049591655.1 Solirubrobacteraceae bacterium | reverse complement strand
GTACGGCGCTCCCGAGCTCACCGCCTACGGCGCAGTCGGCGCACAGCGCAGGCGGATCGCCGCGAGCGAGGCCCGGCTGGTCCGTGCCGTGTCCAGTGCCGCGCGCACGGCGGGCGTCGGCCAGGGCATCGCGATCCTGTTCTCCGGGCTCGCCATGTGGGGCGGACTCCTGGTCGGCGTCGCTGCGGTGCGCGGCGGTGTCCTCGACGGCGTGCTCCTAGCCGTCATCGCTCTGGTGCCACTGGCTGCGTTTGAGCTCGGCGCCGACCTGCCGGCGGCGGCGCAGACGCTGCAACGGGTTCGTCGCTCCGCCGCGAGGACGATCGAGGTACTGGAGGCAGTCCCGCCGGTCGCCGAACCTGTGCATCCACGGCGTATGAGGCCCGTGGCGATGGACCACACTCTGCGCGTCCGGGGACTGCACGCCCGCTACGGCCCGGGCAGCCCGTGGGTGCTCGATGGGCTTGACCTGGATCTCATCTCAGGCCAGAGCGTCGCCGTCGTCGGCAACAGCGGGGCCGGGAAGTCGACGCTCGCCAATGTGCTGCTGCGGTTCCTGCCCTACGAGGGCGGCTCGATCACGCTCGACGGCACCCCGGTCAGCGAGCTGCCCGGTGACGACTACCGGCAGGTCGTGGGTCTCGTGTCCCAGGACGCACACATCTTCGACACGACGCTCGAGGAGAACCTGCGCCTCGCCCGCCGTGACGCGACCCAGGCGCAGCTGCTCGACGCTCTGGACCAAGCGCGGCTGCTGGAGTGGATCGCAGGTTTGCCGGCTGGACTGGACACGAGGGTCGGTGCCCACGGGTCGGAGATCTCCGGCGGTCAACGCCAGCGGCTGGCGTTCGCGCGGGCGCTGCTGGCCGATTTCCCGTTGCTCGTCGTCGACGAGCCCGGAGAACACCTTGACATCCACACCGCCGACGCGCTCGTGGCCGATCTGCTGGACGCGCGAGCATCGCGGGCCACGCTGCTGATCACTCACCGGCTCGCCGGGCTGCAGGCCGTCGACGAGGTCATCGTGCTCGATGGCGGCCGAGCGCTTGAGCGGGGCACCCACGCCGAACTGGTCATCCGGGGTGGCGCATACGCCCGCATGTGGGCACGCGAGGCCGGCCCCGCGGCGCGGTCATGAACTGGCGCCGGAACTTCCGAACCCGGCTGTATGTGCGGGACTCGCTCTGGGTGCTGCCACTGGCGGGCGCGGTATTCGGCGCGCTGCTGGGCGTGGCCGATGTCCAGATCGACGAAAGCGCCCACCTGCCGTCCCAGCTGCAGTATTCCGCATCGACGGCGACCGCCGTCCTGGCGGCGATCGTCGGCGCAATGGCGGCGCTGACCGGCTTTGTCGTCACCGTGACCACGCTCGTCGTTCAGATGGCGACGGGCACCTTCTCGGCCCGCTACATGCGGCTGTGGTACCGGGACCGCATGCTCAAGATCCTGCTCGCGCTGCTCGTCGGAACGCTCGCGTTCGCGTTCTCGCTGATGCGGCACGTGGAGACCAACTTCGTCCCCAACATCGGAGTATCGGTGGCCGGCGTGCTCGTGATCGCGGGCCTGTTGGCCTTCCTGGTCTTCCTCGACCGCTACCTGCACCGGCTGCGACCGGTCGCGGTGGCAGCGCTCGTTCACGAGTACTTCCTTGACAACTTCACCTACGAGGTGCACCGCGCGGCCAACCCCGACGTCTTCATCGGTGTGCTCGATGCGGAGCCGGAGACGCCTTCGCTCACCGTTCGCAGTCCGCGTGCCGGGGCCATCCAGGGTGCCCACGCCGATGCGCTCGTAGCCTGGGCGCGTCAGGAGGATTGCCTGATCGTGCTGCGCCACGCGATCGGGGACTTCGTGCCGTCCGGCGCCACGCTGATCGACGTGTACGGCGGCGGCGATCACAGCGCTCGGGCCGAGCGGCACCTGGCGAACATGGTCGCGCTCGGCGACGAACGAACGATCGAGCAGGACCCCTCATTCGCCATCCGCATCCTGGTCGACGTCGCCAATCGCGCCCTCTCCCCCGCGGTCAATGACCCCACCACTGCGGTGCAGGTGCTCGACTATCTCGGCGAGACCCTTCGGGTCGTCGGCACGACCGAGTTGCCGATCAACACCTGGGGCAACGCTGGTCGCCCGCGCCGAGGCGTGGTGGTTCCCGCTCGCAGCTGGGAGGACTACCTCGCACTGACGGTCAACGAGATCCGCGAGTATGGGAACGGCGGAATCCAGATCATGCGCCGAATGCGGGCGCTGCTCGAGGAGCTGCACACGGAGGTGCGCCCGGAATACCGCGCAGCAGTCCGCGACGAGTTGGCACGACTCGACGCCACGGTCGCCCAATCCTTTGGGGACTCAGTGGACCTCGATCGGGCGAACATCGCCGACACGCAGGGGATCGGCGGCCCGCGAACGCGGCCGAGCGGCCATACAGCCGCCTAATAAAGCAGCCGGCGCAGCCGGCTCACTCGATTCAGGTGATGTCCCATCGTCGGCGACGACCAAACTGCGAACAGATGCCGGTGCCGTGGCCGATCCGCAGTGTCCTCGCCGGAGCCGCCGGGACAGCCACGATGACGTTGGCCTACGCGGCCGAGCGCCGGCTGCGTCCAGATCACCATAAGCCGCTCGACTACGACGACAGCCTGGTGCCCGGTCAGATCGTCGCCGGGATCATGCACCTGCCGTCCGTCAGCGACCGCGAGGAGAACGAGCTGGGACTTGCCCTGCGCTGGAGTTATGGCTCGGTGTTCGGGATCTGGCATGGGCTGCTCCGCCGACGCTTGCGCGAGCCGTGGGCCAGCGGCGCCTTCGGCGCGACGCTGATGACCGCGACCCTGACCCTGTTCCCGTTGCTTGGACGCACGCCGCCACCCTGGCGCTGGCCGCCGAGCGTGATCGCGACCGCATTCGGCACCCACGCCGCGTACGTCGGGGCTGTGGCAACGGTCGACGACCAAGTCCGCCGCGGGCTGCGGTGAGGTGGGGGTAGTCGCTCAGTGACAAACGTCGCCCTCGCGCTGACCGCAAACCTCGGCCCGGAACCGGCGACGAGGGGAGCGTCCGGGCTGGGCTACGTCGCAGCCGGTCTGATCCTGCTCGCGATCGCCTGCGAGGCGATCTACGTGAGGCGTATCTTCCAACGGCGCGAACACGGAGGCGGCGATCCGGGCGACGATGACGGCGGCGGTGGCGGTGGACTGCGTCGGGGCGAGGATCGCATCCCGCCGAAGGGTTCGCCGGGCAACGCCCCCGAATGGTGGCCCGAGTTCGAGCGCCAGTTCGCTGACCACGTCGCGGCCCAGTCACACGTCCAGTCACAGGTCCAGTCACCGGTCCAGGAAGGCCTGTCGTCGACCTTCTGGTCAAGTACCGGTCTGTGGGTCGCCGTCGACTGTCTCCCCCGAGCTCACGCCGGGGGAGAGCCCGGTCGGACGGCCGGGGCGTCGGGCTGTCCTGGCGGAGCAGTGACGCGGGCCCGGAACACGTGGAACGACCAGCCCTGGTAGAGCAGCACGATCGGGAAGAAGATCACCGCGACGATCGTCATGACCTTGAGCGCGTATGAGCCCGATGCGGAGTTGTTGACGCTCAGGTTGTAGGCGGCGTTGGTGCTGGAGATCATGACGTTGGGATAGAGGTCGATGAAGATGGAGGCGACGCTGGCGGCGATGGCGATCGCCGACGCCGTGAATGCCCATCCGTCGTAATGCTCGGACACGGCCAGCCGGGCGGCGGCGATGACCGCGAGCACCGCCAGGATCTCGACCGGACCCGGTACGTCCGCGCCGTTGGCGACCGCCCGCGTCCAGATCACGAAGCCGATCACGAGCGCTGTGGCAGCCCAGCCGACCGGTCGCGCCACCCCGCGTGCGCGTTCCCGCACAGCGTCGGTCGTCTTGAGCTTCAGGAACGTGGCGCCGTGCAGCAGACAGAGAGCGACGAGGGTCAGCCCGGTCCACAGGCCGTAGGGCGTCAGGAGGTCGAAGAAGTTGCCGGTGAAGTTGTGGTTCTGGTCGATCGGCAGGCCGTTGAGCAGATCGCCCAGTCCCACGCCGATGAGCAGCGGGATCAGCAGACTGCCGATCGTGGTACACGATCTCCATGCGGTCCGCCAGCGGGGGTTGTCGCTCTTGCGCCGGTACTCGAACGCGACGCCGCGAGCCATCAGGGCCGCCAGGACGAGGAGCAGCGCCAGGTACAGGGCGGAGAACATCGTCGCGTACCAACCCGGGAACGCCGCGAAGGTGCCGGCGCCGGCGACGATCAGCCACACCTCGTTGCCATCCCAGAAGGGGCCGATCGTGTTCAGTGCGACGCGCCGCTCGGTGTCGCTGCGGCCGACGATCGTATGCAACATCCCGACGCCGAAATCAAAGCCCTCCAGCACGAAGAACCCAACCCAGAGGATCACGATGATCACGAACCAGACGGTGTGAAGGTGCATCGTCCCCTCCTAGTAGGTGAGCACCGGGACCGCCGGTGCCCCCGGTCGCGCTCCTGAGCTCGTATCCGATCCGGCAACGTCCTCGTCGTCCAGGCCCCGGCGCGCGTAGCGCAGCATCAGGAGCAGGTCGGCGGCGCCCAACGCGATGTAAATGAGCACGAACACGACCAGGCTGATCCAGATATCGGTTGATGTGACCGACGGCGAATTCGCGTTGACGGTCTTCATCAGCCCCTGGACGATCCACGGCTGACGTCCGCTCTCGGTCAGCAGCCAACCCGCGGTATTCATCAGAAACGGCGTCACCACCGCCCACAATGCGCCGCGCAGAAACCATTTGGAGCGACCCAGCGTTCCGCGATGGATCAGCCACCCGCCCCACAGGGCCAGCAGCGCGATCAGCGAGCCGAGGTAGGCCATCACACGCATCGACCAGTACTGGATGAACACGTCCGGGATGTAGTTGCCGGGTCCATACTTTTTCTGATACTGGGACTGCAGCTCGTTCAGTCCGGTGACCGGCCCATTCCAGCTACCGGTGGCCAGCACCGACAGCAGGTGAGGGATCGCGATGAGCTCCGTCGGCGTCTGATCGTTGCTGCCGCCACCGATCTGAAACAGCGAGAACGAGCACGGCTGGCAGTTATTCCACTGGGCTTCGGCGGCCGCGATCTTCGCCGGCTGGTAGGTGTTCTCGATCTCGCCGAGCTTGTTACCGACGAACATCTGGATCAGGATCGCCGGCAGCAGCACCAGCAGCGCCACCCGCGCCGTCCGGTGAAAGGACTCAACTTCCCTCCCCGTGCGCAGGTACCACGCCGACACCGCCAGCATCACCAGCGACCCGGTGACCAGCGATGCCAGGATCACGTGCACGTAGCCCCACAGGAACGTCGGATTGGTGAACAGCGCCCCGATGTTGTTGAGCACCGGCTGTCCCTTGGCATTCAGGGCATAGCCGACCGGGTGCTGCATCCACGAGTTGGCGGCCAGGATGAACAGCGCCGACAGCATCGAGCCGATCGCCACCATCCAGATGCACGCGAGGTGGACCCGCTTGGGCAGCCGGTCCCAGCCGAATAGCCAGAGCCCGAGAAACGTCGACTCCAAAAAGAACGCGGCCAGCCCCTCCATCGCCAGCGGGGCTCCGAACACGTCACCCACAAACCGGGAGTACGTCGACCAGTTCATCCCGAACTCGAACTCCTGCACGAGTCCGGTGACAACGCCCACCGCCACATTGATCAGCAGCAGTGTTCCGAAGAACCGGGTCACGCGCCGGTATTCCGGCTGTCCGTTGCGGTGCCACGCCGTCTGCAGGAGCGCGACCAGAAACGCCAGCCCGATCGTCACCGGTACGAACAGAAAGTGGTAGATGCTCGTCGTGGCGAACTGCCACCGTGCGAGGTCGTTGGTCATCCGTCCCGAGCAAAGCTCCGCGCCGACGCAGAGGCATCACCCTGAACGGATGATTCGCCGATCAGGGTGGCCGCTGCGTCGGCGCCGGCCCTCCGTTCACCCATTCGGGGTGATGCGGCAACGCGCGCGCCTCCTAGGTTCCGGCGCTTGGCAATCAATCCGTGTGGCGCCGCGGAGACGCGGCAGCGAAGGAGATCACCATGGCAGTCGTCGTAGACGCACAGGCAGAGGGCACGCAGGCCGCAGCCCGACCGCAGGCGGCCGACGTATTCGTCGCCTTTGGCATCACCGGCGATCTGGCAAAGGTGATGACCTTCCGCTCGCTGTATCGCCTCGAGCGCCGTGGTCTGCTCAACTGCCCGATTCTGGGCGTGGCGGTGGATGACTGGTCGGTCGATCACCTTCGTGAGCACGCCCGCGCCTGCATCATCGGCACCGGGGAGACCATCGAGGACGCCGTCTTTGACCGCTTCGCGGCCCGGCTCTCCTATGTCCAGGGCGACTTCGGCGATGCCGGCACCTACAAGCGTGTGGCCCAGGCGCTCGGGTCCGCACAGCGGCCGGTGTTCTACCTGGAGATCCCACCGTTCCTGTTCGGGACGGTCATCAAGGGCCTATCCGACGCGGGGCTCACCAAGCACGCGCGCGTCGTCGTGGAGAAGCCGTTCGGTCACGACCTCGCATCCGCCCGGGCGCTCGCCGCCGACATCCACCAGTACATCGACGAGTCACAGCTCTACCGGATCGACCATTACCTCGGAAAGATGGGCCTGGAGGAGCTGCTCTACCTGCGCTTCGCCAACACGATGCTGGAACCGGTCTGGGACCGGCAGCACATATCGAGCGTTCAGATCACCATGGCCGAAGCCTTCGGGGTGGCCGATCGCGGCCACTTCTACGATCGGGTGGGGGCGCTGCAGGACGTGGTCGTCAACCACCTCATGCAGGTGGTGGCGATGGCCGCCATGGAGGCGCCAGCGGGCGCGGACGCCGCCACGCTCAAAGACGCCAAGTTCGCCGTGTTCCGCTCGATGGCGGACGCGGATCCCAAGCACTACGTCCGCGGTCAGCACGACGGCTACCTCGACATCGACGGCGTTGCGCCGGGATCCACGACCGAGACCTACGCGGCGCTGCGCCTGGAGATCGACAACTGGCGCTGGGCGGGCGTGCCCTTCTTCATCCGCACCGGAAAGCTCCTCCCGGTGACCCAGACCGAGATCCGGCTGGTGTTTCGCCGGCCCCCGAGCCTGAGATTCATGTCAGTGGGCGGCCGGGCGCCCACCGAGGGGCAACTGGTGGTCAAGCTCGACCCGACGACCGGCGTGCGTTTTGAGATCGACGCCCATCGCGCTGACATGGGGGGTCCGCAACCGATCACGCTGGACATGGAGTTCGCCGACGAGGGAGGCGAGGGCCCGACGCCCTACGAGGTCCTCCTCCAAGCGGCGATGGACGGCGACAGCACGCCGTTCACTCGCCAGGACAGCGTCGAGGAGACATGGCGGATCATGGCGCCGCTGCTGAACGCGCCGCCGCCGGTGCATACCTACGCGCCGGGCTCGTGGGGTCCAGCGGAGGCCGACCACCTGCTGACCGGCGTCGGACGTTGGCACGACCCATGGGTGACGTCATGACGGCGGCGGATGGGATGGCTGGGGCCCCGGCACGTGCCGACACACCGGCAGCCGGGTGCGCGCCACCTTGCCGGACGGTGGTGCCCGATCGACACTTGCACTCACTCCCTCGCCGCCGACGCGGTGAGCCAAAGATCTGAAAGAGGCATCGTCATGCTGTGGTTTCTACTCGCCGTGCTCTACGTGGTGTTGCTCATCACACTCGGCGTCACCACCCTGCGCAAGGGCCACGTGGCTCTGTTCGTGATCGGGATCTTCTTCCCGCTGCTCTGGCTGATCGGCGCGGTCATGCGCCCGACGGCGCGGGCAGCTGCGTGACCGCCATGAATCCGGCAACCGAAACCCAGCACACAGATGGCGACGCAAATGCACCGGCGATGGTGCGCGAGGAAGAGCTCGGTGGCCTGCCGCGCGACGTGATGCCCCAGCAGGGCACCGGAACCAGGGTCGCCTATGACCTGATGACCAACGAACTGCTCCTCGACGGAAGCGCACGGCTGAACCTGGCCACTTTTGTCACCACGTGGATGCCCCCTGACGCCGCCAGGCTCATGGCCGACACGGCGGACAAGAACATGATCGACAAGGACGAGTATCCGCAGACGGCGGAGTTCGAGCGGCGCTGCGTCAACATGATCGGCCGTCTCTGGCACGCTCCCGGCGACGGCGATGTCACCGGCTGCTCGACGACCGGGTCCAGCGAGGCGGCGATGCTCGGCGGACTGGCGCTGAAGTGGCTCTGGCGGGCGCGGATGAAGGCAGCGGGCAAGCCGACCGACCGGCCGAACCTGGTGCTGGGCGTCAACGTCCAGGTGTGCTGGGACAAGTTCTGTCGCTACTGGGACGTCGAGCCTCGATTGGTGCCGATGGACGGGAACCGGTTCCACCTCACCGCCGAGGGAGCGGTGGCCCATTGCGACGAGAACACGATCGGCGTGGTGGCCGTGCTCGGCTCGACCTTCGACGGCAGCTATGAGCCGGTTGGCGAGATCTGCGCCGCGCTCGACGCGCTGGCCGCCAGCGGCGGACCGGACATCCCGGTCCACGTGGACGCCGCGTCGGGTGGGTTCGTGGCGCCGTTCTCCCAGCCCGATCTGGTGTGGGATTTCGCCCTCCCCCGCGTGCATTCGATCAACGCCTCAGGCCACAAGTACGGCCTTGTCTACCCGGGGGTGGGATGGGCGATCTGGCGTGACGAGGCGGCGCTCCCACGTGACCTCGTGTTCGACGTCAACTATCTCGGCGGATCGATGCCGACATTTGCGCTGAACTTCTCACGCCCCGGAAGCGAGGTGCTGGCCCAGTACTTCATGTTCCTCGCCCTGGGCAAGGACGGATACGGCGAGATCCAGCGCTCGTCAAACCGGATCGCGAAGCACATCGCCGACGCGATCGCCGCGATCGGCCCCTACCAGCTGATCACCGACGGCACCGAACTGCCGGTTGTGGCGTTCACATTGGCGCCGGACGTGCGCAACTACACCG
This sequence comes from Solirubrobacteraceae bacterium, assembly GCA_049591655.1. GTDB lineage: Bacteria > Actinomycetota > Thermoleophilia > Solirubrobacterales > Solirubrobacteraceae > Palsa-465. Next base: position 62,731 of record JBAWFG010000042.1, on the reverse strand, counting down.
TGTTCGACGTCTCCGCCCGGCTGCGTGAGTTCGGCTGGCTCGTCCCCGCGTACACGTTCCCGGAGAACCGCCAGGATCTATCGGTGCTGCGGGTGGTCGTGCGGGCCGGGATGACCTCCGACATGGCCGACCTGTTCCTGGCCGACCTGCGCAAACAGACCACATTGCTGCACTCACTCGATGCCCCGCTGCCGGCGCGCCACGCCGACCAGCGCGCGAGCTTCCGGCACTAGGACCGTTGCCGATGTCTGCCATCCCGACCCGTTTCGCCAGGACCGGAGCGCTGGGCCTCGTCGCAGCAGCGGCCCTGTCCGCATGCGGCTCCAGCAGCAAGCCGGCGTACTGCACGAAGGTCACCGATTTCAAGAACTCGGTGACGCAACTGTCGAACATCAGCAGCCCGACTGCAGTGGTCACCGACGTTCAGAAGGTGGTCAGCACCGGCGAGGCGGCACTGACAGCGGTGAAGGGAAGCTTTGCCAACGAGACCGCCGCGGTCAAGTCCTCGCTCACCACGCTCGAGCATTCGGTCAAGCAACTGGCGAATTCGGGCACCCGCGCCCAGGCGATCGTCGCTATCCCGGCGCAGGCTCAGGCAGTCGCCACCGCCGCCGAGAATCTCGCCAAGGCCGCCAAATCCGGGAAGTGCAGCTAGCGCCAGTGTGGATGGCGGCAGTGACCGCTGGCGGCACTGCGGCCGGCGCCGGCGCGCGCCAGACCCTCAGGCGTCCCGGCAGGTGTTCAGCCCGTCCCAGACGACCGCGAGCTCATGCGCCGACAGCGCCTGCTTGCGCCGGCACGCGAGCCGGTCACTGCGATCCTCGGGATCGAGGTAGCCGGCCGGATCCTCAAGCGAGATGAGCAGGATGCCCACCTCCGGGTGCCGGCTCATGATCGTCCGCGCGGCTGCGATCCCCCCCATCCCGGGCATCACGACATCCATCAGGATGAACTGAGGCGACAGCCGCTCCATTGCCTCGACAGCCTCCTCGCCTGAGCTGACGCGCCCCACCATGACGAAGTTCGGCGTGGCGGCGATCAGGTGCTCAAGCGCTTCACCGAACGCCTCGTGGTCGTCGACGACAAGGATTCTCACTCCAGATCGCGGCGGTGTGCCGGGCCGGAGCGGTGCGCTGGGGAGGGGGTGCTCCACCGTCAGACGAGTCTTCCAGCCGCCGCCGTTCCTGACGAGGGTGCTGACCCCCTCACCATGAGCGTGCCCGCTCCTCTCATCCCAAGGGGGTGACGAGCCGGCGACGCCGCCGCGGGACACTCCGGCCCGTGATCGGAACCGATCGACTGCACTCGGTCGCCAGCCGGGCCAGCCAGACCCGAGGCGATGCAACCGAGCGGCTCGATCGCCTGCGCTCCGAGCACGAGCTCGTCCAAGCGGCGTTTGAGGCCGGTGACCTTGACCGCCGCCGTGCCGGTTCGCTGCTGGCTGGCGGGATCGCATTCCGCCTGTTCCTCTGGCTGCTCCCCGCGGGACTGTTCTTCGCCGGCTTGGTTGGCCTCGTGCGACCATCCGGCTCGGCGCAGCCCGACCACGTCGCCCGGACACTGGGGCTCGGGGCATCGGTCGCCGCGATCGTCCGCCAGGCGACCCGAGAGTCCCACGAGGGGAGCGGGTTCCTGCTGGTCGTTGGGATCGGACTGACGCTCTATATGTCGATCAGCCTGATCCGCTCATTGCGGGTCGCGTTCGTGCTCGCCTGGGAGGAGCCCTTCGGCCGGCGTCCGCACCTGCTGCGTGACGGCGCGATCCTCTCGGTGGGGCTCATGTCGATGTTCCTGATCGAGAGCGGGGTCGCCTACCTCAAACACCGCGTCGGCGTCGGCGCGTCACTCCTGCTGAGCCTGGTGCCGCTGCTGATCGGCGGCGGGCTGTCGGTCGGTGTGGCGCTGCTGCTCCCCCACGGAACGGCGGGGTGGCGGGCGCTGGTACCGGGAGCGGCGATGTTCGCGCTCGGGGTGGGGGCCCTGCACCTGGCGACGGTGTTCTACTTCGCCCCCAGGCTGACGCGGGCTCCGGCGCTCTATGGATCGCTGGGCACCGCCGCGACGCTGCTCGCGTGGCTGTATCTCATTGCGCGGATCGTCGTCGCCTCGGCGTTTCTCAACGCCACGCTGTGGCGACGCCGCACTCCGGAACCTGATCCCACCGCCGCTGCGGCCGCCGCCCCCTCGGTCGCTCAGTAGGACGTCACGCCATGCACCGCGGTGTAGAGCGACATCAGCGCCACGACCATGAAGAACGGCAGCAGCAATCCCGCCCACAGGGCTGAGGACTCCTCCACGCGCTGACTGCCCGACGTCGTCACGCTACCGTCCGAGTTGACGAGCCCGTAGGCGCCGATCGACACCACGACGAAGCCGACGACGGCGCACCCCACCGCGGCCCACTGAAATCCAGCCGGCCCGGCCAGGATCACGTAGAGGATGCTCAGTCCCGTCCCGGTGAATGCGGCGAGAGCTCCCAGGCCCAGCGACAGCCGCCCCAAGACCACCCCGTGGGCGGCCAGCAGCGACATCAGGGCCACCAGGGCCCAGGTGAGCATCGTGACCAGCATCATGATGTGCTCCGATCGGTGGTGATGGGGCCGATCGTCGGCCGCCGGTCGCCCTGCCACATCACCCCATCGGGATGAGCCGCCATCGCCACGGGGCACTGAGACTGAAGGCCATGAGCGCAAGCGAGGTCCCACCGGCGGTGACGACATCTCCCGGGTCCAACGGCCATCGTCCCGGTGAGCAGATCACCGCGTTGCGCCAGGCGACGCGCGAGGAGTACTTCGGCGGCGCCCGACTGGTCGTGGCCGACGCCCGGGTCGTCTACCTACTGCTCAACACGGCACGCGCCGGCGTGATCAAGCGGCTGTTCGGGATCTCCGGGGAGAACTCGGGACTCGTCACCCTGATCGCCCTGGGCGTTGCCGCCGGTGCGCTGAAGGCGAAAATGGCGCCGGCGCTCCAGCCCCCCAAGCCCCCGGACATCGCCGACTCGCTGATCGGCGTGTCCCTGGGGCGCGAGACGCTGTACGCGATCACCGGGGCAACCCCCGGGGAGACCTCGGCATTCGCCGGATTGCTCCTCCTCGCCCTGGCCGGCCACGCGGTGCATCCGGCGCTGAAGAGCGTCAAAGGCTCGGTTACGACCCTCAGAACCTCAGCCGGCCGGGCCCATACCGACTTCCTGCATCGCTACGGGCACATCATCCGCCCGACCCGTCCGTCCCGCTGATCTCGGACTCAGTCCGTCCGGCACGGGTCATGAACGCGTCGAGCACCGCGTTGAACTCCTCAGCGCGCCGATGCGGGAAGTGATGGCCGGAGGCAACGACGCGGTGCTCGCCGCCGGTGATCCGCGCCACCGCATCGCCGACCGCGCCGAACGCACGGCCCCAGCCGCCAGTGATGACGAGCACCGGCAGCCCGGCGTCGGCGACCGTCTGCACCGCCGGCCGGCAATCCCAGGCATCTGGAGGGCGCATCGCCGACAACCCCTCCCCCATGCGTGCCAGCACGTCGGCCGGCGGGGCCGTACCCGATGGCGGGGAGGGGATCGCCACCGCACGACTGAAGGCGACGAGCCGCGGAATCGGGTCCATGTCGGTTGCGCCGTGCAGCCGATGCAGTTCCTCGGAGAGGGCCGCGACATCGGGGTCAGGAGCCGCCACCGGAAACAGCGGCGGCTCGACAAGCGTCAGCGAGATCACCGCCTCCGGGCGCAGGGCAGCCGCAGCCAGTGCCACACAGCCACCGAACGAGTGCCCGACGAGATGCGCACCGTCCCCGAGCAGTTCGGTCACCCAGACGGCGTCGACCTCCATGTCCTCAGGACCGCGGGACGGGGTCTGGCCGTGGCCCGGGCGGTCGGGCAGCACGAGCCGCCAGCCGCACTGCGTGAGCGGACGCTGGGCGGCGAACTCCTGGCTCCCCCCGGCCGGGCTGCCCTGCGGGCCGCCGTGGATCATCACGACGGCCGGCCCCCCGGCCCCCCATTCGGTGACGTGGATCCCGTCCAGCGCCGCCATCTCAGGCCAGCGGGGCGGGCTCCGGCGGCAGGCGCAGATCGAGCGGGGTGCCCGGGTCCTCGGTGAGCGACGGATGCGCGAGCAGTGCGACCCGGTGGTTGGCCCCGTCATTGGTCATCCAGGCTCCGAACCGGCTGTGGTGGTTGATCGTCATGCCGACGACCGTCTCATACCAGCGCATCATCTCCTCGACGCGGTTGGTTTTCAGCGTCACGTGGTGCAACACCGGATTGGGGGTGCTCGTCAGGCTCATGGGTCCTCCCTCGGTCTCTCGTGGGAGGACCAATCTCTCACGTCCGCGCGGGTCCCGCTGCCTTTGGTTGCACGTGTGTCGACTGGTGCCGCTTATGGGGGCTTAGATTGCACGAACCCCTGGGTACGAGACGCTCAGGCGGCCCGGGCGGGAGCCGAGGCCGCAGAGGGCGCAGAGTCGAATCGGTAGCCGATGTTGCGCAGCGTCGACAGCGGAAACGGCGCGCCGTCACGGTCCAGCTTGCGGCGCAGGTAGCCGACGTAGACCTCCACGAGGTTGCCGTCGGCCCGGGCCTCGCCACCCCACACCGCGGTGACGATCTCCCGGCGATGGCACGCCAACCCGGCGTTGCGCAGGAAGTAGACGAGCAGGCGGTACTCGGTGTTGGAGAGGAGCACGGGCTCGTCGCCAAGCGTGACCTCCCGCGTGATCAGATCGATCTCGATGCCCGCGCCGCGCAGGCGCATCGGGCTCGCCTCGCGCATGAAGCGGATCCGAGTGCGCACCCGAGCGGCGAGCTCCAGGGGCGAATACGGCGTGGCGACGACGTCGACAGCGCCCGCCTCGAGCGCGTGGACCCGGTCGGCCACACTCGCCCCCCGCATGAGCAGGATGACCGGGATCTCAGCTCCGATCATCTCCTGGCAGGCCGGCACGTCACCGCCCGACCCTCCAGCGAGCCCCGCGTCGAGCACGACGACATGGAAGCGTCCGGCGACCAGCTCGGAGATCGCCCCCGCCAGGTCATCGGCCGCGGTGACCTCGTATCCGCTGCGTCGCAGGTCGGCCATCAGCACCGCCCGCGACGGACTGGCCGGCTCGGCCACGAGGACCGACTGCCCGGGGCGCCGGACGTTGTGCGAAGTCGCTCTCATGCGCCTCAGCCCGCCTGCCTGAGACGCCGCTGGGCCTGGCGGGCCACCAGAACCGCAATGGCGACTGCGGCCAGCCCCACCACCGCGTAGTCAACGTAGTGCAGGTGGTCCTTCCACTGAGTCCAGTTGCGGCCGACGGCGTCGCCGAGGATTGCCAGCCCGGCCACCCACGGGATGCAACCGAGCAATGTGAACACGGTGAAGCGCCAGAACTCCATGCGAGCGAACCCGGCTGGGAGCGATATGAACGTCCGGACGAGCGGCAGCATCCGCGAGAAGAACACCGACGCGGCGCCGTAACGCTCGAACCACCTCTGGCTGCGCTCCAGCGCATTGCCGTGGAGCAACAGCCGTCCGCCGCGCCGGTTCAGCAGGCGATCTGAGCCGTAGCGACCAACACCGTAGGCCAGCCACGAGCCGACGAGGTTGCCGAGAACGCCGGCGATGATCACCGCGATCAGGCTGTAGTCCCCGCGTGACACCGCGAACCCCCCGAACAACATCGTGACCTCCGAGGGAATCGGGATGCAGGCGCAGTCCAGCAGCATGAGGACGAAGATGCCGGCCAGCCCGAGGCTACCGACCACGCTGGTGGCGAAATCGGCCAGCGACGCGGTGATCGAGGCCGTCGATGAAACCGCTCCGGCGGAGTGCCAGAGGGAGGGCAGGACGCCGGACACCGCGGGCTACCCGACGGCGGGTCTGGCGATGAGGGTCACGATCGCAGCCTGGCGCTCGGAGATGAATTTCTCCTGAATGCCCGCCCGGCCGACGAGCCGTGGCCCGCCGGCCGCGGGTGTCTACGGCGTACCGGCCACCGCGGTGAACACGGCCATGAAGGCGCCGAACAGGATGCAGTAGATCCCGAACGGCACCAGGGTGCGCTGGCGGAAGTAGCGGGTCAGGAAATGCACCGTCACGACGGCCGTGATCGCGGCGAACACCGCGGCGATCACCGCCGCACCCCGCACACCACCGTTACCGAGGGGGCCGGTGAGGTCCGAGAGCTTGTAGAGCCCGGCGACGAGGATCGGTGGCGTGGCGAGCAGGAACCCATACCGGGCGGCATCGGAGTTGTCGAGGCCGCGGGCCAGGCCGGCGGTCATCACGACGCCGTCGCGACTGATCCCGGCGATCAGCGCAGTCGACTGCGCGACGCCGATCACCCCGGCCTCGCGGTAGCGCAGCGTGTCAAGGCGCCGGTCACCCTCGGCGGTGCCACCCTCCCGCCGGGCCAGCGCACGGACGTCGGCGCGCCGGCGGAAGCGCTCGGCGCCGAGCAGGATGCAGCCGTTGACCATGAGGAAGATCGCCGCCGTCATCGGCTTGGCCAGCGCGACGCGGATCGGATGCTCGAGCGCCAGGCCGAGGATCCCGACCGGAATCGTCGCCACGATGATCAGCCAGGCGAGCCGCTCGGTGGCGGTCTCGGCGCGACGCTTGCGCAACGTCTGAAAAAACGCCTGCGTCAGGGCGATCCAGTCACGCCAGAAGTAGATGAGCAGGCCAACTGCCGAGCCGACGTGCAGCATGACCACGAAGGCCAGCCACGGGGACTCCGACTGCGACTGCCAGGCGACAACGTTGTGCCAGCGAAACAGCGTCGGGAACAGGACGGTGTGCCCGAGGCTGGAGACGGGGAAGAGCTCGGTCGCACCCTGCAGGACGCCAAGCACGATCGCCTGAAAGGTCGAGATGAGATGAGCAGTCGCGGTGGTGAGCATGGTGAGTGACGCTAGCCCCGGATCTGGCACATCGGCCCGAATCCGGTGCGGTATTCAGGTCCCGGTCAGGTCCGGGTCGACGTCCCGGCGATACTGCAAGCCGTGATGGAACCGAAGCTGCTGCTCGTCGAGGACGACGACGACCTGCGCGAGGTGCTCGTGCGCAGCCTGCTCGCCGAGGGCTTCGACGTAACGGCAGTGGCCACCGGACATCGGTTCATCGAGCGCGCCGTCGAGGACCGTGCTGACGTGCTGGTGATCGACGTGGGCCTGCCCGACGCCGACGGCCGCGACGTGTGCCAGGCGCTGCGAGCGCGGGGCATCAGCAGCCCGATCCTGTTCCTCACCGCGCGCGATGCTCTCCCGGACCGCCTGTCCGGGTTCAACGCCGGCGGGGACGACTACCTGACCAAGCCGTTTGACATCGAGGAGTTGTGCGCTCGCCTCAACGCGCTCATGCGGCGCGCCGGCACGTCACGCCAGTACCACACCGCGGGGCTGCTGTTCGACCCCACCGAGCTGACGGTGTCGCTCGGCGAACAGAGCCAGACCCTCTCCCCCACCGAGTTCCGGCTGCTCGCCGCGCTCGCCGCCCGTGGTGATCATGCGCTCACGCGCGCCGAGCTGACCAATGCGGCATGGCCGCATGGAGCGATCGTCCACGACAACACCCTCGACGTCTACGTTGCACGGCTGCGGCGCAAGCTGCGTCAACTCGCCGGAGCGCCCGCGATCTCGACGGTCCACGGCGTCGGGTACCGACTCGGATGATCGCCCGGCTCATGTCCGCGCGTTTCGGACTCCGCGAGCGGATCTGGCTGACCGTGGTCGCCGCCATGGCCGCCACGCTGATCGCGCTCACCGGTGGCTTCAACCTTCTGATCGCCAACCGCCTTGCCCACGACGCCGACAATGTCGCGACCGCCCGTGCGTCGGCTGAGCTCGACGCGCTCAAGATCACCCCCGCCGGCATCGATCTGGTGGAAACGCTCGACGCCGGCGGGCTCGACACGCCGACCTGGGTGTTCAGCGGCACCAAACCGCTCGAGGCGCCGCGCCTCGGACGAGAGGCGCTCACCCTGGCCCTCATGCTCACGCGGCGCGGGCGAGGCTTCGCCGACCTTCCCGCTCAGGACCTACGCCTGTACGGACTGCCGGTGACCTCGCGGTCCCGGCGACTGGGCACCGTGGTGGCAGCGGTGGAGCTCGGGCCGTATGAGGAAATCCGGCGGATCGCCCTGCTCGCCTCGTCGCTGCTGGCGCTGCTGGCACTCGTGGCGGTCGCGGCCACCAGCCGATGGATGATCGCCCGGTCGCTGCGACCGGTGTCGGAGATGACCATGCAGGCGGCGGAATGGAGTGAGCAGCAACTCGACCGCCGGTTTGCCCTCGGCGAGCCTCACGACGAGTTCACCACCCTGGCCACAACCCTCGATGGGCTGCTCGACCGGGTCGCGGCGAGTCTTCGTCACGAACAGAACCTGACCGCCGAACTCTCCCACGAGCTGCGAACGCCGCTGACCCAGATCAGCGCCGAGACGCAGTACGCGCTACGCCACGGCCGGCTGACCGACGACCAGGCGGCCAGTTTCCAGCGGATCCTCAACAGCGCCCGGCAGATGACACGGATCCTGGACACGCTGATGACCGCCGCCCGCGCCGAGGCCGGTGAATCGCAGGCCAGCTGTGATGCCACCATCGCCGCCCGGGCCGCAATCGAGCCGTTCCGGCAGGTCGCCGCCGACGCCGGAGTTGAGCTGAAGCTTGTCCCGCCGACAATGCCACTTCGGATCCCGTTCGATTCCGGCGTTGTCGAGCGGATCCTCGCTCCGCTGCTGGAGAACGCATGCCGCTTCGCCGACCGGCACGTGACCGTGGAGATCGTCCCCGCCGACCGCGAGATCGGATTCGCCATCCAGGACGACGGCCCCGGCATACCCCCTGAGGACGCCGAGAACGTGTTCGAGCCGGGATTCAGGTCCGCTCCCGCGGGCGTAGCGCTGCTGACAAGCGCGGGCCTCGGATTGCCGCTGGCCCGGCGGCTGTCCCGGCGCCTCGGCGGGGACGTCCGGATCGCCGACAGCCCTGCCGGCGCGCGGATCGTTGTAGACCTCCCCCGCGACTGATCATCGAGCCCGGACCCACACGAGGAGCCAGACATGAGCCGCATCATCGCCTTTGACGTCAACGAGACGCTGCTTGATCTCCGGGCGCTCGACGGTCCCTTTGAGGAGCTGCTCGGCGCCGCCGAGCTCCGGGGGCAATGGTTCGCCCAGATGCTGCAGCTGTCGTTCGTCGGCGGCCTCACCGGACAGTACGTCGATTTCACCACCGCCCAGCGAGCCGCGCTGCACATGGTCGCCCGCCGGTCAGGCCGACAGGTGAGCGATGACGCCGTCACGGCGATCGTGCAGCGGATGCGCTCCCTGCCGCCCCATCCCGAGGTTGCGACCGCCCTGGCCCGGCTGGCCGCCGGCGGCCTGCAGCTCGTCGCGCTCACCAACTCCGTGCAGGACGTTGCCGAGGATCAGCTGCGCAACGCGGGGATTGACACCCATTTCGACAGCATCCTGTCGGCGGACACCGTCGGGGCGCTCAAACCCGCCCCCGCGCCGTATCGTGCCGTCGCCGAACGCCATGGCGTGGAGATTGGGCAGGTCAGGCTCGTCGCTGCCCACAGCTGGGACATCGCCGGCGCGCTGGCGGCGGGGGCGCGCGCAGCGTTCATCGCCCGGCCGGGTATGGTCCTCAGCCCGCTGGGCGCCCAGCCAGACATTGTCGGCGACGACGTCGCTGAGGTCGTCGACCCGATCCTCGCCGCCGACGTCGCCAGCTAGTGCCGATCCTCGCCGCCGACGTCGCCAGCTAGTGCGCTGAGTGAGACGTGCCCGCCGCCCGGCGGGGACGATGCTCAGCTGCCCGCGGAACGCTTGCGGCCGCGTCGGGTCGGCAGCTCGGCCCCGGCGTCGACGACGGCGGCCTGCAATAGCCGTGGCTCATAGCCGGGATCGAGCAGCTCGGAGACCTCCAGCCCGGTCCGCGCGAGGTGGCCGGCGAGCAGCGCTCCGGCACGCTCCCGGTCGCCGGCCTTGCAGGCATCGAGGATGTCACGATGCTGCGGGGTGGCCCAGGCGCTCGGCCCCTGGCCGATGTGCAGACGGCGGTAGCGCTCAGCATGATCAAACATCTGGCCGAGCACGAAGTTGACCCGCTCGCCGGCATGCTCGGTGAGCGTCCGATGAAAGCGCTTATGGGGCACGTTCCAGCGCCGGTAGTCCTTCTCGTTGGCGTAGTGCGCCATCTCGGCCATGTGGCCCTCCAGGCGGGCGATGTCCTCCGAGGTCATCGCGGGGACCGACAGCCGCAGCGCCTCGGCCTCGAGCGTCACCCGCATGACACACACCTCCTCGAGGTCGCGTGCGGTCATCGGGGCCACGCGCACACGCCGGTTCGGCTCGCCTTCGACGAGGCCCTCGCTCTGGAGCATGCGCAGCGCCTCGCGCAGCGGCGTGCGACTGATCCCCAGCTCCTCGGCCAGAGCGACCTGCGACATCACCGCGCCCGGGGCGAGCTCGCCGTCGAGGATCGCGGCGCGGACCCGCTCGTATACGTCCTCAGTGCCCTGTCCGTTGGTCGACATGTTCGGAGGTTACGCACCCAGCATGCTGTAGCCGCCGTCGGCGATCATGTAGGAACCGGTGATGTGGTGGGCATCGTCGCTGGCCAGGAAGAGCGCGGCGCCGGTCATCTCCTCCGGCTTGGGAATCTTCGCAGCCGGCGTACCGGACAGGACGACCTCGCGCCGGCCGGCCTTCCACTCGGGGCGGGCGAGCAGCGCCTCGGTCTCCATGAAACCCGGCGCGAATGTGTTGACGCGCACCTTCGGGGCCAGGGCCTTGGCATAGGACTTGGTCACCCCGAGCAGGCCGTACTTGCCCGCGGCGTACTGGGGAGCACGGGGGCTGCCGCGCACGATGACGGTCGAGCCAACGTTGACGATCGCCCCGCCCGCGCCGTCCATCATGCGCTGGCCGAACTCGTGCACCATCAGCATCGTTCCCTTGATGTCGACGGCGAGCACATGGTCGATCGCCTCCTCGGTCACCTCGGTCCAGGACGACTGGCCGGAGGCCATCTCGCCGACGTTGTTGACGAGAACGTCGATACCACCATGGTCATCGAAGGCCACCGCGGCCATCCGCTTGATGTCCTCCCAGGAGGTGATGTCACCCTGGATGAGCTCGGCCTCCGCGCCCACCTCGCGAACGCGCTGCGCGGTCTGCTCCGCGCCCTGCGCCGACGCGCGGTAGTGGATGAGCACCCGCGCCGCCCCCTCCTGCGCGGCCCGTACGGCCAGTTCGGCACCGAACCCGGTCCCCGCTCCGGTGACCAGGAAGCTGCGCCCCTGAAATCTGCGCTCCATTGCTCTCCTCAGACGATCGTGCGACCGCCGTCGATGTACAGAACCTGCCCGGTGATGAAGCTCGCGCGCGGCGAGCTGAGAAATAGGACGGGATCGACCACCTCCTGCAGGACCCCGAATCGCCCGGCCGGAATGAGCGACACCAGTCCAGCCCGCTTGTCCGGATTCTCCGCCAGGTAACGCGCCGTCAGCTCGGTGTCCATGTAACCGGGGGCGACGGCGTTGGCGGTGATGCCGTGCTCGGCGTTCTCGTGGGCGATGACCCGCATCAGCTGGTTGATCGCGCCCTTGGTGGCGGCATAGGGGCCGTGAAGCTTGTGGCCGCTGCGCCCGGCGACCGAGGAGAAGAAGATGATCCGCCCCGCCGCCTGGTCCCGCATGCTCACGACCGCCTCAGCGGCGGTGTGAAACGCACTCGTCAGGTTGACCGACACGATCCGGTCCCAATCGGCGGCGGCATAGTCCTCGATCGGCCGCCGGTCGTTGATGCCGACGCAGTGCACGAACACGTCGAGTCCGCCCAGCGCGTCACGAACCGCCTCCACCGCGCCACGGGCGGCGGACGGGTCCGACAGGTCGGCGGCATGCCGCGCGGAGACCCGGCCGTCAACGCCGGCGAGCGCTGACTCTGAGAGGTCCGTGACCCCAACCTGGGCGCCCACGTCGAGAAAGCCGCCGACGAGCGCGGATCCGATCGTGCCCGCCCCGCCCGCGATGAGTACCCGCCGGCCCGCGAGGCCGAGCCAGTCAGCCGGCACGCGGGGGCGCCTCGCGGTGGGTGAAGACGTTGAGGGTCACCGCGGAACCGGCCGCGGGAACGGTCGCCGAATGCGGCGTCCCGCCCGGCAGCGTGGCGAGCTGGCCGGCGGCCAGGCGCACCGTTGTCCCGTCGACGACGAAGTCGATCACACCCTCGAGCACCTGGGTGACCTGATCCTGGGGGTGCTGATGCTCCTCCCAGCTGGACCCGGCGCCGTAGCGATACAGGGTGGCGGTCAGCTGCGGCGTGTGAACCGTCGCGCCGAAGATGCCCGGACGCACCTCGGCGAACTCCTGTCGGTCCCAGTCGATCGTCTGCGGAGAATCCATCGAGAAGGGATTATTGCATACAGTTTCGCTTTCCGTCCACACTACGGCCGAATGTTCTGGTTGAGCCGGAAGACGTCAAGCGAGCTGACCGCTGGGGCCAGCTCGTCCCGGTGTGCGAGACCACGCCGGCGGGGACGACCATGCCGTGGGCCTGCGTGGCCCGGTCAAGCTCGCCGAGCAGCGCCCCGCCCCCGACGGTGGCCCGCCGCGCCACCGGATCGACGGTCACCGCGTTGAGCGCCCGCAGGTCGATCACGATGCCGCCGTCACAGACGCTGTGGCCCGGCATGCTGTGGCCGCCGCCCCGGACGGCGATCGGCAACCCGTGCCCCCGCCCGTAGGCGATGGCGGCAGCGACGTCGGCGGCCGACCGGCAACGCGCGATCAGCGCGGGATGGCGGTCGTGCATTGCGTTCCACACCGTTCGAGCACCGTCATAGGCGACGTCGCCGGGACGCACGACCTCGCCGTTGAAGCCGGGGATCGGACCTGCAGTGAGCGCGGTCATTGCTCGCTCCAGCTGCGCTCCATACCGCGAATGAGATCGACGACCGCCTCGTGCTGCGGGGTCGGGATGCCGGTCGGGCGCGCGGCCGCGACGATGCCGCCATTGAGTGTCGCGATCTCGGTGGCCCGCCGAGCAGCGACATCCTGCAGCATGCTCGGGCGGTGATGGGGATTGACCCGCGCGGCCTCGTCGACGAGCGCGCCGGGATCGCTGTCCAACGCGATGCCGAGCGCCGACACCACCGCCTCGCCCTCCGCCAGCAGCTCGCCGACCAGGCGCCGGGTCGGCGGGTAGTCGCACAGCTGACCGTGGGTCAGGCCGGTGAGCGCGCACAGTGGGTTGGTGGAGGCGTTGAACAGCAGCTTGGTCCACTGGGCGCCGCGCGCGTCGGCGACCGCGCGGGTCTCGAGCCCGCTGCGGTTGAGCAGCTCGGCGAGCTGCTCAATCTCCGGGGCGGACGCCGGCTGGGGCTCAAACGGCCCGATCCAGGTTGGGCCCGGCGCGTCGACGTGGATGACCCCCGGCGCGGCGATGCGCCCCGCCGGCAGGGTCACGCCCCGCATCACGCGCGGCACGTGGTCGGCGATCACCTCCTCGTTGCCGATTCCGTTCTGCACGCTGCAGACCGCGCCGTCGGCGAACACGGCCGCGGTCGCGGCGATCGCCGGCGCGGTCGCGGTCCCCTTGGTGGCCACGATCCCCAGCTCGCAGGGGGGGATCTCGCTCGGATCGGTGCGCGCCTGCACCCTCGCGGTCAGCTCGATGGCGCCGGTCAGCCGCAGCCCGTGCTCGGCGATCGCCGCCACATGTTCGGCTGAGACGTCATACCCCCAGACCGCGATGTCGGGCAGCGTGGCGAGGTGGGCGGCGTACAGGCCGCCGATGGCACCACAGCCGACGATGCAGATCCTCATTGGAGCACGGACGCGGCGATCTGATCACACACCGCGGTGTCCGCGCCGGCGATGCCGAGGCCGGCCACCACCCGTTCGCCGGCCCAGACGGGCAGCCCACCGGGGACGGTCAGGACGCGGTAGGGGAGCACGGCGGTGAGGACCGGATCGATCTCTGCGCTCGGGGCCTGGAAGGTGGCGGCTCCCGCGGCCAGCGCCTCGGCGACGAACGGGGCGGCGGACGGCGCGCCGTCCATCGTGTCCAGCTGGATCGGGTCGCCGCGCACATCGACGACCGCGACCGCGATCGGAAGCGAACGGCGTTCGGCCTCGGCGATCGCCGCGTCGGCCAGCCCGAGCGCCCACTCACGTTCCGGCTGGTCGGCCGGCGGCGGGTCGCCGTAGCCGAGACCCTCCTCGTCAGGGAGCGCCCCGAACGCGTCGAGCCAGCGCTTCTCGTCGTCACCATGCTGGCCCTCGTAGGGCAGCCCGAGTGCCCAGAGGACGATCAGATCCTCGGAGTTGGCCGGCTTGCCCTCGGCGATCAGCATCCGCCGGTCGATCCCCGGGATGTCGACGAATGGGCCGACGGTCGCGCCCGACGCGCTGAACCCGCCGATCACCGGGCGGACGGGATCGGACTCGTCACGGATCGGCATGCCGCCGGCGCCGGGGAAGTTGGCCTCCGGCGAGCAGGCGACAAACCCGGCGGCGATCGGGGGCGGCAGCGTCGCCATGCGCAGGTGATGCTCGGTGCTCGGGATCTGCTGGGTGCCCGAGATCCACGCTTTGGAGCGGGCACGGGCCATGCCGCCGGCGCCGCCGCGATCCATGCGTGAAGCCGACACGAGCGTTCCGGAGCCCCCGACGACGGCGAACGCCCCGCGGGCCCCGATGTGGGCCGCCTTATCGACCGCGCGGGCGATCAGCGCGCGCGCGTCGCTCAGGGAGATGTCGTGAGGGTGACTCATGGCGGTGCCGGTAAACTCTACACAGGTTCTCTAACTGTATGCAGTAATCTTCTCATCATGAGCTCCGAGCATTGGGGCCGGCGGCCCCGGGAGTGGGCCGAACTGGCCGAGCCGTCAAACGCCGTGCTGTTTGAGCGGGTGCTCGACGCCGTGGGCTGCGGGCCGGGGACCGCCCTGCTCGACGTCGGCTGCGGCTCGGGCTACGCGCTGGCGATGGCGGCGCGCCGCGGCGCGACCGTGACCGGCCTTGACATCACCCCCGAACTGCTGGAGATCGCCCAGGAGCGCGTCCCCGCCGCCACGCTCCTGGTCGGCGGGATGGACACGCTGCCGTTCGCCGACGAGAGCTTTGACGTCGTCGTCGGCTTCAACGCCTTCCCGTTCGCCGATGATCCGCCCGCGGCGGTGACCGAGGCGGCCCGGGTCGTGCGACGGGGTGGGCTGGTGGCGGCCACGACGTTCGCCGAGCCACAGCGCAACGAGTCAACCGCCCTGCACCTGGCGCTCGAGCCGTTGCGGGCGGCGGGTCCGGCCGCCGCGCAGCATCTCCCCTACGCCCTGTCAGAGCCCAGCGGACTGCGGCAGCTGCTGCAGAGCGGTGGCCTGATGCCCGTCACCGACGGTGAGGTGCCGGTCGTGTGGGCCCACGACGATGTCGACCGCGCCGTCCGGGCGGTGCTCGCCTCCGGCGGCGGGGCGATGGCGATCGACGCGGCCGGCGAGCCGGCGGCGCGCGCGGCGCTGACCACGGCCGTGATTCCGTTCACTGCAGCCGACGGCCGGGTGGCGATGCACAACCTGTTCCGCTACGCGGTCGCCCGGCGGCCTGATCGGCCCTGACCGGCGGGCGCTTAGGAGTGGGCGACCGCGGGCGTGATGCGACTCTCGTCGGCCGCATAGCGCGCCGCCCGCTGTGCGATCTCCTCAGCCTGCGGGCCCTGCACGCCGGCGGTCTGCTGGACCTCGTGGAAGTGGGCGCGCTTCTCGGTCATCGAGATGATCGAGCGTTCCAGGCCGGCCGGGTCATCGAACCGGATCGCGGCCGCGCCGTCTGTGACCTCCAGGCGCCCGGCGGCGCCACACGTCGCGCACTCCACCTGATCGCCGTCGACGCTGACCACCGACAGGTGACACAGCGGGCACAGGCCGAGATCGCCCCGGTATTGGACGGCATCGAACCCGTGCCCCAGCTGGGACCCGACGCTCTCCCCCACGCGCGCCGCGGCGGCCAGCGCCGGCTCGTCGAGGACGACCGCGCGCGGCATCCCGGCGCCACCGACGAGCAGTTGATCGGCCACCGCGATGTGCGAGGAGAACATCATCTGGTGCATGAGCGGCAGGGCCAGCGTCTTCCACTGGCTGGTCAGCGCCCCGCCGACGGCGATCAGCCCGGCAACGCGCGGCCGGAAGACCCGCTCGTCATAGGGAAACGCGACCGGCGGAGTCTGCCCCGCGTCGAGCATCCGGCGGTAGGCCTCGGCAAACGCGACGTCGGCGGCCGGCCCCGACAGGCGATCGGCGACGAGCTTGAGCTTGCCCGGCACCGTGCGCGAGTAGATCGGTGAGGCGACAATCAGCCCGTCGGCGTCCATGACCTGATCCCACAGCCAGGCGCCGTCATCGGCGGCGGCGTCGTCGGCGGGGCCGATCGGCCGCGTCGGCAGCACCAGGTCGTCCAGGCGCACGAGCGCCGTCTGCGCGCCGTGGCCGGCGGCGGCCCGCAGCGCGATCGTCAACAGGATCTCGGCGCTGCCGCCGGGATTGCCCGCGCTCAGTCCGAGCACTCTCATGCCGGCACCTCCGAAGACGGGCGGTCAGACGGACCGCGCAGGCCACCCCCGCCGAACCGATTGTGATCCGAGGCCATGTCCATCAGCGGGTAGGTCGCCGCCCGCATGTCGTCCTCGTAGCCGCCGATCGTGTCCAGCAGCGTGCGCTCGCCCCGGTCGGCCGCGACGAGCGCGTCACGCAGGACACCGGCGTTGCGCATCGACATGTTGGCGCCCTTGCCCAGGGTCGGCAGCATCGCGTTGATCGCGTCGCCGAGGTAGGTGACCCGCGAGGCCGGCCAGGGGGGCGTCGGGTCCAGGCGCCGGAACGGATGGGAGAACAGGGTGGCGAGCTCGATGTTCTCGACGAGCCGGCGGATCGCCGGGTGCCACTGCGCAACCGCGGTGAGCATCGTCTCGTGCATGCGGCGCGGGGTGTCGTCATCCCAGTCCGCCGGCGGGGGCACCTCCACGCCCGGAGGAATGGCGCCGTTGAGCATCACGTACGGATGGGCGTCGTCGAAGCTCGCGCTGATGCCGAGCTGCGCCGCGGCCTGCGACGCGGGCTGCCGCGGGCGCCAGTGCCCGACACCGAGCATCGTCCCCCGCCCGTCGCTGACGATGGCAAACCCGGCATTCCAGATCGCCGGAGGCAGCTCCGCTGCGACCTCGTCGGTGAGCGGGGAGCGGCCGAACAGGCCGAGCGCGCCAACCGGCGATGGGATGATCGCCACCTCGGGCATGAGGCGGCGGCGGATCGCCGAACCGACGCCGTCGGCGGCCACCAGCACGTCACCCTCCACCGTCTCACCGTCGGCCAGATGCACCGTGACCGAGCTGTCTGACGGCGTCACGTCGACGACCTCGACGCCGTGGTGCACGACGTCGTCAAGCCCGGCCAGGAGGATCTGGCGAAACGTCCGCCGGTCGATGTTCGTCGGGGGACGTTCACCGGTCGCGGGCGCGCCGACGTGCGGCATCGAGGTGATCTGATTGCCCTGGGGATCGACGACGACCGACTGGTCGTGGCCCGTCATCGTCTCGCCGCAGGCGCGCACGAACAGCTCGTACAGCGCCGCCGGGAGGCACGCCGCGAGCCCGCCGTCGCCTTCGACGTCGAGGTTGAGCAGGTACCCGGTGCGCCACGTGTCGAGCGGGTCACGCTCGAACACCTCACAGGCGATGCCCTCTCGGCGCAGTCCCTGGGCGAGAGTGAGACCGGCGATCCCGCCGCCGGCGATCAGAACCTTGAGCGATGACATGACGCCGCCTCAGCCGACGAACGTGATGTCGAGCTCGGCCGCGGCCGCCGCCAGGCGGTCGGAGTCGGCGGGTTCGCCGTGCTCCGGGAAGATCCGGTGCTCGGCCACCCGACCGGCGAGCTCGTAGAAGCGCTCGGGGCCCGCAGGCCCATACATGACGGCAAAGCGGGTGAGGTGTGACTCCATCGCATAGGTGTGCTCGGCGCCGGCTGGGATGGAGGCGAAGTCACCACGCGTCAGCAGGTGCTCGTCGCCGTCGATCGTGACCCGCAGGCGCCCCTCCAGGCAGTAGATCGCCTCGTAGGTGCGCTCGTGGACGTGCAGCGGCGCGGCGGGGCCCCGCGGTCCCTCGATGACCGTCATCCCGAGGGCGCCACCACTCTCGGCGCCGGTCATCAGCTGATAGGCGACCTGGCCGAACAGCACGTGGCGTGGTCCCTCCCCGGCCCGCAGGAAATACGGGACCGCCGTTCCGGGAAGCGATGCGTCGGGCCCGGTGGTCAGCTCGCCGTAGGGCTCCTGGGGGAAGTACTTCATGGCAAATCGCGCCTCGGCCTCGCCGAACTTGGCAAACGGCGGCGGGCTGTCATCGACCTGGGGATAGGCCGGCCCGGCGTACGGCGTCCCGGTGAGGTCGAAGAACCGATCCCATCCCGCCGGAGCGATCGGTCCCATGAACTGGCTGAAGTGGCCGTGGAACTGATAGGCGTGCAGGACGCCGGCGGGCACGCTCGCCACGTCGCCGGGATAGAGGATGCGGCTCTCGCCGTCGGCCCACACCTGGATCGCGCCCCGGACGCAGAAGAAGTAGTCGTGCTCGGCATCGTGGCGGTGCAGGGGGATCGGTCCACCGGCCGGCCCCACCGCGGTCATGACCGACATCGCGCCGCCGGTCTCCTCCGTACCCGCCAGCGCGCGGCCGACCTGGCCGAGCAGCAGGTGCGCTCGCCCGTCGCCGTCGGCGAGGTAATAGGGCACGGTCTCGCCGGGAAGCTCACGCACCGGCGCCGGGGATTCCACGTGGAAGGACATGACTCTCCTCAGTCTCGTCGTTTCGACAATTGTATACAGTAAGCTCACTTGCGTGCAGATGTGCCCTCACCGGGCAGACGTCGTGCCCGGACGGCGGACTGGTTCTGCGTTGAGCGTCGCGCCGTCGGCGATCAGGTAGGAGTGAAACCGCCCCTCGGGGTCCCACCGATCCCGCAATTGCTCCAGCCGGCGGAACCCGGCGTCGGAGAGGAACCGGTCAGGACGCCGGGTGAAGTCGGTGTCACCGAGGTAGACGCCGATGCCCAGCTCGGCGAGCCGCTGAGTGTGATCCACCACCCACGAGCGGTGGCGCTCGTCCTCGGCGGGATCTGACCAGATGGCATACGTGGCGATGTACGCGCGGCCCTGGACCGAGAACGCCATATCCGGCAGCGGGCCCGACGGGGCCCAGCCATACCAGATAGAGAACGAGTGCTCGGTCGGCAACTGCGACCACAGCGCGCGCAGGCGCGGGGCCAGTTCGGCGGCGCGCGCGTCGGTCCATGTGCAGTCCACTCCGTAGCGGTAACCCTCGGGGTTCTGCTGCGCCTGGGCCTCGTTCTCGGCCTCGATGGACGTCGGGCCCCGCTCGTGGGCGAGCGCGCGGTCGGCGAGCGGACAGGCGGCGAGTGGGGCGAGCACCCGCTCGGCCTGTTCGGCGGCGTCGCACATCGCGGTCGTGTGCAGGAGCAGCACCGGCGGCCCCTCGGGGCGGGGCAGACGGGTGGCGGCGATCACCGGCTCGACGACGCGGTCAAGCGACGGGAGCAGGTCATCGATCCAGGTCAGCAGCGGCTCGAGGTCGTCGAGCTCGAACGTCCAGGTGTCGTGGGTCATCGACTGCGGCAATGGATACGTGCGCAGGTGAAACCGGGTGACCACGCCGAAGAAGCCCGGACCGGCGCCGCGGGCCGCCCACAGCAGATCGGCGTTTTCGTGCTCGTCGGCATGCACGAGCCGGCCATCGGCGGTGACCACGTCGATCGCGATCACACTCTCGCAGGCCCAGCCGTGCTTACGGCTGTTCCAGCCCTGGCCACCCTGGAGCAGGAAGCCGCCGATGCCGACGCTCGGGCAGTGCCCGCCGGGAAACGCGCGTCCGTGGCCGGTGAGAAACGGCGTCAGCTCAGCGCCGCCCTTGACCGCCGGACTGGCGGTGGCGATCCCGGTCGCCGGGTCATACGTCATCTCATGGATGCGCCCGAGATCGATGAGCAGCGCATCCTCACGCACGCTCCACGCCGCCCAGGAATGGCCGCCGGAGCGGATCGAGACCCGCAGGCCGCGCTCGCGCGCCAGCCGCACTCCGTCCACCACGTCGGACTCGGCTTCGGCGAACAGCACGGCGGCCGGGAACCGGTCCGGCCGCCGCGCGTTGAACACGCGCCCGACCCGGGCCTCCTCGTAGGCGCCGTCCCCGCGCCAGATGAGCTCGCCGTTCATGAGATGAGCGATTGGCCGCCGTCGACGATGATGTCCACGGCGTTGAGGTAGGCGGCGTCGTCGGAGGCGAGGAACAGCGCGACGCGGGCAACGTCGTCCGGAGTGCCCAACCGCCCGAGCGGATGGGTGCGATGCATCTCGTGCACGGGGTGCCCGGGCTCGTCGAGGAACGGCTCGATCTGCGGGGTGACGATCAATCCCGGGCTGATCGAGTTGACGCGGATGCCGTGGCGAGCGCCGGACGCCGCCAGATGCCGGGTGAGCGCCAGCACCCCGCCCTTGGCGGCGCCGTGGGAGGCCTGCTCGATGAACGTCGCGCCGCGATGGGCCGCGACCGACGCGGTATTGATGATCGCCCCACCGCCGCGGGCGACGAGGTGCGGCCAGGCGGCACGGGTGACGGTGAAGATCAGATCCAGCTCGTTGTGCAGCGTGAACCGCCAGTCATCCCAGGTGACCGCGTCAAACGGCCCCACCCGCGGCGCGGATGCGTTGTTGTAGAGCACGTCGATCCCGCCCCAGCGCTCGGCGGCGTCATCGACCCACGCGGCGGCGGCGTCGGGGTCGGCGAGATCGACCGGCGCCGTGGAGGACATGAGACCGCCGGCCGCGTGCACCTCGGCGGCCACCGACGCGGCCCGGTCGGCGTCGAGATCACAGCCGGCGACGCTCGCTCCCTCGGCGGCGAACAGGTGGGCGGCAGCGGCGCCCTGCCCTCCGGCGGTTCCGGTGATCAGGACGACCTTGCCGGCCAGACGCCCCATCAGCGCCGCTCCACGAGCTCGATGAGATTGCCCTCCGGATCGGCGAGGAACGCGAACCGCACGCCCGGCTCCGGAGAGGGACCCGGCTCACGCAGCGCCCGGGCGCCGGCGGCGACCGCGCGCGTGAACACCGGGTCGATGTCCGGCGCGGCGAGGGCAAAGTGGCCGTAGCCGCGGGTGGCGAGGGCCTCGATCGGCGTCGTCGCCTGGATGCCCGGATGGGACGCCGCGTGGCGCAGCAGCTCCAACCGGAACCCGGATGGATGGCGCAGCATGACCCCGGCGACCGGGTGGGGATCAAGCGTGAAGCGAAACTCGGCGGCGAAGTCGAAGGCGGCGGTCAGGAACGCCTCGCTCGCGTCCAGGTCGGCCACCGAGAGCCCCACGTGATCGAACCCCGTCCCCTCCATCTCGGTCGAGAGTATTGCATACAGTTCCAGTATTCGTCTACAGTTTGCGGCCATGAGTCCAACGCCTGCAGACCTACCCTCACGACCTCATCACGTCGGTTATGTGGTCGAAAGCCTCGCCCGCGACGTCCCCCGATTCGCCGCTGCCTTCGGCGCCGGGCCGTTCTTTGGCATGGAGCACATCGTCTTTGACGAGGTGACCTACCGGGGAGCGCCGGCGAGCTATGACCACTCGTCCGCGTTCGGCCAGTGGGGGCCGGTGCTGGTCGAGCTCAGCGAGGTCCACGACGCCCAGCCGGCCGGCCTGCGCGCCGCGCTAACCGCACCGGGCGCG
This sequence comes from Solirubrobacteraceae bacterium, assembly GCA_049591655.1. GTDB lineage: Bacteria > Actinomycetota > Thermoleophilia > Solirubrobacterales > Solirubrobacteraceae > Palsa-465. The sequence continues at coordinate 40,947 of JBAWFG010000042.1, read as the reverse complement.
GGGATCGGCCACATCGCGTGGCTGGCCGAGTCGCTGGAGGCGGAGACCGAGCGTCTGCGCGGGCTTGGCCTTAAGCCGTTTCACACGGGGCGCGCCGGGCCGGCCTCGGCGGTGTGGTTTGAGGGCGGCCCATTGCTCGGCCATCCCGTTGAGGTGCTCCAACAGCGAGACGAGCTGCTCGGCTTCTACGCCATGGTTCGCGGCGCGGCCGAGGGCTGGGACGGCAGCGAGCCGCTGCGTGTCATGACCGGGCCGCCCGAGTGATAACAGCGGTGGACTCCCCCGCCGACCAGGAGACAGCGTGACCGAACAGACGATCACCGAGCAGAAGATCACCGTGCAGACCGAACGTGGCCAGATGCCGGTTCACCTCACCCACCCCATCGACGCACCCGACGCGCCGCTCGTCGTGCTGTTCATGGACGCGCCGGGGATCCGCCCAGCGCTGCACGACCATGCCCGTCGCCTCACCGCCGCCGGGTACCGGACCGCGTTGCCCGACCTCTACTACACGCTCGCCGCGGACGACCTCCCCCGCCCCGAGCGGCTGAGCGGCGGCGACCCGGCCGAGTTTGAGCGGATGGCGGCCGCGGTGCGCACGCTGCAGGATGCGGAGATCATCCAGGACACCGCCGAGTTGCTCGCCGTCGTGGACCCGGGCGACCGGTGGGCGTGCGTCGGATTCTGCGCCGGCGGGCGCTTTGGGCTGCGCGCGGCGACCCGGTTCGGCGGCGAACTGGCCGCCGCCGCGCTGCTGCACCCCTCGCGGCTGGTCACCGACGAGCCCGACTCCCCACACCGCGAGCTGGCGGGGGTCACCGCCGACCTGTACCTCGGCTTCGGCGAGAACGACCACGTCACGCCGCTGTCGGTGATCCCGCCGCTGCGTGACGCGCTTGACGCGCAGCGGGTCCCTCATCGGATCGAGATCATTGACGGCGCCGATCACGGCTTCACGATGCCCGGGATGCCGGCCTACAACGAGCGCGCCGCCGAGCGGGCGTGGGCTGGCACGCTGGCGGTGCTCGGCGAACGGCTACCCGCCGGGGGCTGACCCCGGCGGGTGAGCTGAGCTAGGCAGCCGTCACGGTGACCGGCAGCTCGGCGAGGCCGCGGATGACGTTATTGAGATGGCGCCGCGGCTCCCCGTCCAGCTCGAGCCGCTCGACACGCCGCGCCAGCGCGGCCAGGATCGCCGGGCCCTCCATCCGCGCAAGTCCGGCCCCGACGCAGACGTGGATTCCGTAGCCGAACGCGACGTGGTCAAGCGGGTTGCGCGTGATCTCGAATTGCTCGGCGTCGGGGTACCGTCGCTCATCGCGGTTGGCCGAGCCAAACAGCAGGACGACACGGTCACCCGCGGCGATTGGAGTCCCGCCGATCTCGGTGTCACGGGTGGCTCCGCGAGCGAACATGATCACCGGCGATTCGTAGCGCAGCGTCTCCTCAAATGCCGGCTTGGCCAGGCCGGGATCCGCACGCAGAGCGGCGAACCGATCCGGGCGCTGCGCCAGAAGCCAGATTGCGCTACCGATCGCGTTGACCGTGGTGTCCATTCCAGCCACGACGAAGGCTCCCATCATCCGACCCGCGTCCTCGTGACTGATCTCGCCACGGTCGGCGGCGGCATATGCCGCCGCGCCCCAGCTGCCGGGCCGCAGCGACTCCCGGCTCATCGCCGACTGCATGAAGTCCAACAGCCCGGACACGGTGGCCAACGACGCCTGCGTGCGCTCGTTGAAGGGTCCGAACGTGTTGAAAGCCGCGTCGGCGAAGGTGAGGAGATCCTCGCGACGGTCGGGACCCAGCCCTACCAGATCGGCGACGACATCGACCGGGAACCGCCGTGCGATCTCCTCGATCGCGTCGAAGCTTCCGCGGGCGACGGCGCCGGCGACGAGTTCGTCGGCCTGAGCGGCGATCCGCTCGCCCAGCCCGCGGAGCGCGCGCGGCAGGAGCTGGTCGGCGAGCACTCGGCGCAGCCTCTCGTGGTCCGGGGGGTCGGCGCCCAGGACATCGCCGCGCGGCATGTACGGCTGCTCGGGCTCAAGGCCCGGGTTGGGCGATGACGAGAACGTCTCGTGGTCACGCAGGATCGCGCGGACCTCCGCGTAGCGCGGAATCGCCCACGCCTTATGGCGCTCGAGCCATACGGCGGCGCCCAGGTCTCTCAACTCCTCATAGGTCGCGTATGGGTCGGCGAGGACCGCGTCGTCAAAGAGGTCAATATCGGAGACGGGGATCGTGGTGCTCATGGCTCTCCTGCTCTGGTTAGACGTGGCGCGGATGCTCGATGGCGGGCGGGACGTCACCCGCAGGAACATCCGCTTCTGTCGCACCCCCCGGGCGCAGACGAGCGAGCAGCGCATCTCGTAGCGCGAAGAAGGCGACCGCCGGTCCCTTGCCGGTACTGGTGCTCATGACGCCGTCGGGGTTGGCGATCGCGGTGACGACGAGAGCGACGCCGGCGACGATCGTCTGGTACTTGCCGATCCCGAACTGCTCGTCGAGGAAGGTGACGAAGAGACCGATCGACGCCATCATGATCCCCGCAAAGACGGCACCGGAGATGCGCCCGATGCCGGCCACATAGACGACCGCCAGCAGTCCCAGCGAGACGAAGGTGGAAAAGCCGTCCGCGGTCAGGGTGCCCTGCTGGTAGCCGGTGAGCGCTCCCCCGATGCCCGCGATGAACGCGGCGATCGCAAACGCGAGCAGCTTGGCCTGAGGGACGTTGATGCCGACCGATGCGGCGGCCCGCTCATTGGAGCGCACGGCAAGCAGCATCCGGCCGGCTGCGCCGCGGCGCAGCCGCGCCACGAGCAGCCCCATCAGGGTCACCACCAGGAGAACGAGCACTCCGAAGATGATCGTTGGGTAATCGTGGCCCTGGCTGATCGACAGGTTGAGACCCAGCAGGTGGGGCGCCTTGATCGGCAGTCCGTCGAGCCCGCCGGCGAAGCCCTGACTATTGAAGATCAGCGCATCGGCGGTGAACGCCGCTCCCAGTGTCACCACCGCCAGGTTGACGCCACGCAGTCGCAACGCGGGCAGCCCGATGAGAAGTCCGATGGGGACCGCGCAGAGCCCGGCGATGATCAACGAGAACGGGAAACCGATCCCCCACCCGTGCGAGATGTGTCCGAGCATGAAGCCGCCGACGCCGGCAAACGTCATCTGCGCCAGGGACACCTGCCCGACGTATCCGGTGAGCAACACCAGCGAGAGTGCCACGCAGGTGAAGGTCATCGACGAGATGAACGCGTTGCGCAGCGATCCCTGGAGGAGGAACAACAGCACCGCACCGGCGGCGACACAGAACGCGGCGCTCATGAGCGGGTTGCCGGGCCGAGCCACGGTGGGGTTGCGCTGCGCCACGGTCTCGCCGCGCGCCAGGGGGCTACGGGCGCGCAGCGCCATCGTCACGATGATGAGGATGAACGGGAGCGCGTCGCCGACGTTGCCCTGCGGGAACCAGCTGAAGGTCTGGAACTTGATGATCTCCGACTGGAGCATCCCCAGCAGCAGGCCGGCCACCGCGACGATCCAGAAGGACTCGAAGCGACCGACGAGCGCCACGCCGAGCGCGGGCACGATGAACAGCGTGTATGACGTCGGATCGAGGTTGGCGATCGGCGCAATCAAGATCCCTGCCACGCCGGCCAGAACCGTGGCGATCACGTAGTTGGCGAGCGCGACCCGGTTGGCCGAGATGCCGATCAGCGCCGCCCCCCGGTCGTTCTCCGCACCCGCGCGGGTGGCCAGGCCGAACCGGGTGTACCGGTAGACGAGCGACAGCACGATCGCGCTGGCGAGCACGATCCCGGCAAAGAAGATCCGGTCACTCGGGAAGGTGATGCCGCTGAGCGTGATCGAGGTGCTCGGCAGGATCGTCGGCGTCGTCTTTGACTCGGTGCCGAAGTTCAGGACCGCGATCGCCTCGAAGAACAGCATCACGCCGACCGACGCGCAGATCCGCGTGAGTGGCGCCGCGAACCGCAGCGGCCGGTACACGAGGAGGTACAGGACGCCGCCAAGCAACGCGGCGTACACGAGTGCAATGGCGATCGCCGGGCCCGCGCTCATCCCGGTTGAGGCGACCGTGATCTGGTGGGGAATCACGATCCATGGGAGCGGCAGCGTCCCCTGGGTGCGCAGGTTGACGAAGACGTAGGCGATCCACATCGCCACCGCGCCGTGCGCGAAGTCCACGACGCCGCTGGAGCGGTACTTGAGGACGAGTCCCAGGCCGAGGATCGCATAGGTAGCACCAGACCCGAGGCCGAGGATCAGGAAGAGGAGGTAGGTGGACATGTGCGCTCGGAGAGGTGATGCGGGCCCGCTCGCCGTCCGAGCGGGCCCGCTGCTTTCAGGTCGCGGCTAGAGGCCCTTGAAGTAGCCCTTCGAGGTGACCCATGCGTTCGGGTGGGCGACGACGAGCTGCGTCCCGTTCACCTGAGCGATCAGGTAGTGGTCGTCGCAGACCGACACTGCCTTGGCGACCTGCTGTCCGTCGCAGGTGTAGGGATGTGACATGTAGTTGGGGTGATTTGAACCCGTTTTGAAGGCCGCCAGGATGGTCTTGGTCGTCGGCGTTCCCTTGATTGTGTTGAGCGCGTTGCGGACGTTGAGGACGGTGGCGAAACCCGCCTCGGAGACCCCGTCGATCGCAGTTCCTGGCGCCCCATACTTCTTGAGCGCGGTAACGAATGTGTTGAACTGCGGCAGGCCGATCTGGAACGGGGTGGCGACGTACATGCCCTGGGCAGCTCCGGCCGAGGAGCTGATGGCCGGCGGCGAGGTGCACGGGTCGATCCCGACGATCTTGCCGGTGTAGCCGAGGCTCTTGAGGTCCTTGAGCACGACGCCGCAGTTGTTGGGGATATCGACGTAGACGACGTCGGGATGGTCGGCGATGACGGTCGCGACGACGGAGGACGGATCCGGCGTCGTCGGCGGAATACCCACCGTCTTGACCTTGGTGATGCCCGCGGCCTTCATCACCGGCGGGATGACGCCGAGCCCGGCGACCTTGCCCTGCGAGTTGTCGAAGTAGAGGACATCGGCGCTCTTGGCGCCGAGCGACTTGGCCGCGTACACCGAGGCGGCGGCGTTATCGCCGAGGCTGATCGACCAGAACTGGACCGAGTTCGGCGCGTTCTGCTCGACCGGGGTGAACGGGATGCCTCCGAGGTAGGCGAGACCTGCCCGCGCGTACACCGTCTCCGCAGCCGGCGTGCCCGTGTCGGCTGCTCCGAGGATCGCCATCGGATGCTTTGCGACGAGCTCGTTGGCGCAGCGGGCGCTCGTCGGCGCCGTCGTGTCGCCGATGCAGTCGGCCAGCTGGATCGGGTGGCCGTTGATGCCGCCCATGTAGTTGTTGACGTAGCTGGCGGCTGCAATCTCGGCCTGCCGCGCCTCTGGGAAGGTGACCGGTCCGGTCTCATCGTTGATCAGTCCGAAGACGTAGGGCGTCCCGGTCGCCTTGTGCACCGTTCCGAGACTCGTGTTCGCCGCGTTCGAGGCTGTCGATGTCGAAGCTGACGACGAGCCGGTCGACGAGCTCGAGGAGCTGCTGCTCCCGCATCCGGCGACGGCCAGCGCGGCAGCGCCGACCACCGCCGCAGCGGCGAACGGCTTACGGAGTGATCTCATCAGTTGGTCCTTTGGGTGGTTGACGTGATGGCGTGCTGCTCGGGGCTGTAGGTGACTGCCTCGCCGAGATAGCTCGCGGCGATCAGCTTTCGGTCCGCCTGCAGTTGCTCGGCCGGACCCTCCAGAACGATCCGTCCGTGGGTGAGTACGTACGCTCGATCGGCGACCTCGAGCGCGAGGGCAACATGCTGTTCGACGAACAGCACGCCGGTGCCGAAATCGTTTGCCACGCGCCGCAGGATCGGCAGCAGCCGCTCGACGATCACCGGCGCGAGGCCCAGGCTCATCTCGTCGACGAGCAGGAGCCGCGGACGGCTGACCAGCGCGCGGCCAACGGCGAGCATCTGCTGCTCACCGCCGGAGAGCAGCCCCGCCCGGCGATCGAGGCATTTCTGCAGCTCGGGCAGCATCTCCAACAGCTCACGCTGACCGACGCCGTCCTTGGACCGGGCCAGTCTGAGGTGCTCACGGACGGTCAGGCCAGGGAACAGAGCGCGGCCCTCGGGCACGAGCGCCAACCCCTCCCGCGCCAGCAGATGAGTCGGGCGAGAGCCGACGTCCGAGCCGTGCACCGAGATCGTTCCCGCCATTGGCTTGTTCAGGCCGGCGATCGTCTCAAGCGTCGTTGTCTTTCCAGCGCCATTAGGTCCGAGCAGCGCCACAACCTCGCCCGGGGCCACACGGATCGTGATGTCACGGATCACGGGACTGCCGAAATAACCGGCGGCCAGACCCTGGATCTCCAGCGCGGCGGATGTGACGGCCGGCATCGTGGCGGTCATGCCGTGCCCCCGACCGGATTGGCCTGTGTCCGGCCGTGGCTACCCAGATAGGCCTCCAGGACGCGCGGGTCCTCCCGGATATCGGACGGTGCACCCTCGGCGATCGTCATTCCGAAGTCGACCACCATGACGCGGTCACACACCGTGAGGACAAGGCCCATGTCATGGTCGACGAGGAGCACGCTGACGCCGTGCTCGTCCGGCAGCGCGCGCAACCGGTGACCCAGCTCAAGGCTCTCCTCGGTGTCGAGTCCCGCCGCCGGCTCATCGAGCAGGACGAGCCGAGGCTGTTGGGCGAGGGCGCGGCCCACTCCGACAAGCTTGCGCTGGCCATGAGAGATCTCGCTCGGCAACCGGTCGACGACCGCACCGAGGTCACACACATCGATTGCCCAGTCCACCACGGTCCGGTCAGGCGCACGGGCAGGGAGGAAGAGGTCACGCAACGTCTGACCGACTCCAGCGCGCTCGCTCGCGACCAGGAGATTTTCATCGACGGTCAGATCGTCGAACAGCTCCACGGATTGAAATGTGCGCGCCAACCCCATCCGGGCCCGGCGGTGAGCCCGCATTCGGGTGATGTCGACGCCATCGAACACGACGGTTCCACCGGCGGGGCGCTGGTAGCCGGTCAGAGCGTCGATCATCGAGGTCTTTCCGGCGCCGTTGGGGCCGATCAGTCCGAAGACCTCGCCTTCACGCACGTTCAGGTCGACGTCTGAGACCGCGACGACGCCGCCATAGGCGACGCGCAGTGCGCGGACATCGAGCAAGGTCTGGGTGGTCGGCACGGTCCTCATCTCTCCTCGGCGGCGCCCTCTCTGACTGCCGTGGCGAAACTGTACACAGTTCCTATCCGTGTGTCCAGTAAGAGTTATGGGACGCATGTTGGCGTGAAGTTAGCCTGACCGGTCAGACGCTACGGCTGCGCGTCAGGTCGTCAGCGCGAAGGGGTCACCAGTGAGGCGGTCCCAGCGCCGAACACGACCGGCCCCTGCTCCGCGCGCTGGTCAGCTGGCGCCCAGCCGGGGTCGCCGGCGTGCAGGAAGGCCCCCCAGGCGGCGACCAGCTGGGCGGCGACCGCCTCGGCCCCGTCGGCCTGACCGGCCAGCCGCTCGCCCGCGCCCCCGTCGGCCCAGGTGCCGAACAGGAGCGGGACCTCGACGGTGTGCGTGGCGCCGAGCGCGGGACCGGCACCCGGGTGATCGACCCGGTAGTGGTAGACGCCCGCGGACCCTGTACGGTCGCCGGCACCGGCGCCGGGCTGCCCCGCAGAGCGCTCACGCACCCAGTCCGCGACCGGGTTGGCGAACATCGCGTCGGTGGCGATCTCGGCGAGCAGCGCGGCGGGGTCGGTGGAGCGTCCCCGCTGGGCGGCGCCGTGCGCGTAGGCGGCGAGGACCTCGCCGGGATCGGAGTCCGGAACGAGGTGGGCGACGACATCACCGATCCGCTGTGGCGGAGGCGCCGGGCGCCATGGGGATCCGAAGAAGAACGTGCCCTCCTGGGCGGCGGTCCCGATCAGCACCGGGATCTCAGGCCGCAGCCGTGGGTCGGCGCCCGGCGAGACGGGCAGGCTGCCCGGGTCGATCGTCGGGACCGCGCCGCGGCTACCCCGGTACTCAGGGAGCGTCAGCAACTCCTCGTGGGCGCGCAGCACGTCGCCGACGGGCGCCGCCCGCAGTGCCTGCGGGTCAAAGCCGGCGTCACCGAACAGCGCGCGGTGCAGCGACTCGGCCCAACGCACGCCGGCCTCCGGGGGTCCCCCGACGTCGGTCAGCGGCGGCGATTGGGCGATCAGCTGGTGAAAGAGCCCTGCCGACTGCGGAGCGGCCAGCATGTCAAGCGCGGCCAGCGCGCCCGCCGATTGACCGGCGACGGTCACGTTGCCGGGGTCGCCGCCGAACGCGGCGATGCTCCGACCCACCCACCGCAGCGCCTCGATCTGATCAAGGAGCCCCCAGTTGCCGGCCGGCTGGCCCTCGGCGCCGGCCATCCGCGGGTGGCACAGCCAGCCGAGGCTGCCGAGCCGGTAGCCGACGCAGACGATCACCGCGTCGGCGGCGGCCGCCAGCCGAGTGGCGTCATACAGGGTCGCGCCGGGAGAGCCGACGGTGAACCCGCCGCCGTGCAGCCACACCATCACCGGCCGGCGGCCGTCGAGGCGGGGCGTGAACACGTTGAGGTTCAGGCACCCCCACTCGTCGGCATCCGGCGCAGGGCCGTGGGTGAACCGCGCCACCTCCCGGTCGGGCTGCGGCGCGGCCGGTCCGCTGCTCAGCGCGTCGCGGTCACCGGACCACGGCCCCGCGGGGCGCGGCGGCGAAAACCGGTCCGCGACGGCATACGGGATTCCGCGGAAGGCGATGGTCTCGCGCTCCCGGACCCCGCGGACCCCCCCGGAGGGAGTCTGGACGGTGACCCGCTCTGACACGTCAGTGCAGACGACGGGTCAGACGGGGGACGCCTGGGTGTCGGCCGACGGGATGTCAGGGTGGCGCTCGCTCCAGCCGATCACCGGGTTGCGCAGCACCCCGACGCCCTTGACCTCGGCCTCGACGACGTCGCCGGGTTTGAGATACAGCGAGGCGGGATCCTCGCTGAAGCCGGCAACTCCGGCGACGGTGCCGGTGGAGACGATGTCCCCGGGGCTGTAGCCCATCGCCGAGTAGTGACTGATGATCTCCGCCACCGTCACCGACATGCGGCTGGTGTGGGAGGTCTGGCGGACCTCGCCGTTGACGCGCAGTTCCATCGCCAGGTCCTGGGGATCGGGGATCTCGTCGGGCGTGACGATCCACGGGCCGATCGGGCAGAAGGTGTCGATGCCCTTGGACAGGCAGAAGACGCCTGACTTCATCTCCTCACGCTGGATGTCCCGTGCGGTGATGTCGTTGAAGACGATGTAGCCGGCGATGTACTCCTCGGCCTGCTCGGGAGAGAAGAACTTGCCTGCCTTGCCGATGATCACCGCCAGTTCGAGCTCGTAGTCAAGCTCGTTGGTCATTCCCTCCGGATAGACGATCGGCTCGTCGGGTCCGATGATCGCGTCGATGTTCTGAAAGAACACGATCCACGGCAGCACCGGATGTGACCAGTTGACGCGCGTTGACTCCTCGTGGTGCTCACGGAAGTTGCCCGCGGTGTGGAAGAACTTCTTGGGAATGATCGGCGCCCGCAGCGTGACCTCGGCGAGCGGGGTCTGGCGGCCGGTCGGCTCCACCCGCCCCTTCAGCTCGAAGTACCGCCGCATGTCGGGCACGTTGAGCTCGATGACGATGTCATCGACGACCTTGCCGACCCGCCCGTCGTCATACGTCACCAGCTTCATATCCAACTCCCTTGCGTTCTCGTCAGGCCGCTGTCCGCGCAACGGCTCCCTCGGCAAGAAGTATAGACAGATAGATAAACTGTATGCAACTTATTGATTTGGCTACTAAAGGACTCGAGCGTGCATTTCGCATCAGTGCTCCACGACGGGACGCCCATGGCAGTGGCGATCGACGGCGAGCAGGCCATCCCCCTGAGCGGGATCGCCGAGCTCGGCACGGAGACTCCGGCGTCGCTGCTGCGCGAGCCGCCGCTGGACCGAGCCGCAGCGGTGGCGCTGTCGGAGATCAGCTACCGGCCGGTGGTGCCCGCGCCCGGGAAGGTCATCTGCGTCGGCCTCAACTACGCGGCGCACGCGGCGGAGGCGCAGCGTGACGTGCCCGACTATCCCGTCCTGTTCACCAAGTTCGCGCGGTCGCTGCTCGGACCGTTTGCCGAGGTTGCCTGCCCCGCCGAGTCAACGGCGATCGACTACGAGGGCGAGCTGACCGTCGTGATCGGCGAGTCCGCCCGGCGCGTGTCACCACAGCACGCGCTGGGCTACGTGGCCGGCGCCACGGTCGCCAACGACGTCACGATGCGTGACTTCCAGAACCGCACGCATCAGTGGCTGCAGGGCAAGGCGTGGGACGACTCCACCCCGGTGGGGCCGGAGCTCGTGACCCTCGACGAGGTCGGCGACCTGGGTGCGCTGCGGCTGCGCACCACCGTCAACGGGGAGACCGTGCAGGACGCCGGCACCGAGCTGATGCTGTTCGACGTCCCGACCCTGGTCAGCGTCATCTCCCAGTTCACGACGCTTGAGCCCGGCGACCTGATCCTGACCGGAACCCCCAGCGGCGTCGGCTTTCGCCGTGAGCCGCCGCTGCTGCTCGGGCCCGGCGATGTGGTGGCCGTCGAGATCGACGGCGTCGGGCGGATCGAGAACCGGTTCGTCTCCGAGCCCGGGGGTTGATCGAGGTAGCGTGGGGCCCGGCGGCTAGATGGTCTACGCGCGCAGCCGGGTCCCGCGGTCGAACATCCAGAAGTTGGCCGCGGTCAGCACCGCGGTGATCGCCGCCAGCGCGATGAATGAGATCGCGATGCTCGTCTCCTGGTAGCCGAGGAAGCCGTAGCGGACGAGCGCGATCATGTAGTAGACGGGGTCCAGGTGGGTCAGGGTGGCGAACGGCTCGGGCAGCAGCGAGGCCGAGTAGAAGACCCCGCCGAGGAAGATGAGCGGCTGCAGCACGAACTGCTGGTAGAGGGCGACGTCGTCGAACTGCTCGGCGCGGGTGCCGACGAACACCCCGGCCTGGGCGAAGAACATGCCGACGAGCGCCAGCGAGGGGATGAGCACCAACGGCTCAGCCACCGGAAGGTCCACCAGGATGGCGGCGACCACGCAGGTGATCGTCGAGACGAGCAGGCCGCGCAGAAACCCGCCCAGCGAGAAACCGAGCAGGAGCTCGCCGGGAGAGGCCGGTGAGGAGAGCTGATCCTCGATCGCCCGCTGGAACTTCTGCTGCAGGATCGAGGAGGCGTTGTTGGAGAACGCGTTGATCGCCCAGGCCATCATGATCAGCCCGGGCAGCACGAAGACGATGTAGCGAAAGCCGTGCAGCGTGTGGATCCGGGCGCCGAGCGCGGCGCCGAACACCGACACGTACAGGAACGTCTCCAGCAGCGGCGCCCCGATCGTCTGGCGCTTGATCTTCATGAAGCGGTTGACCTCACGCCGGATGAGCGCCAGGACGCGGATCTGGGTGGCGGTCACAGGGCGTCGGCCCCCTGGTAGCCACGGGACAGCTCCTGGCGGCCGACGAGCTCCAGGTAGGCGTCCTCCAGGTTGTTGACCCCGTAGCGCTCCGCGAGCGTGTCGGTCGTGCCGACTGCGGCGATCTGGCCGTCGTTGATGAAGGCGATGCGGTTGCACATCCGCTCGGCCTCCTCGAGATAGTGCGTCGTCAGCAGGATCGTCGTGCCCTCGAGGTTGACGCGCTCGATGTAGCGCCACAGCTCGAGGCGCAGCTCGATGTCGACCCCGGCGGTCGGCTCGTCGAGGATGACCAGGCGCGGACGGTGCATGAGCGCTCGGGCCAGGGTGATCCGCCGCTTCATGCCGCCGGAGAGAAACCGCGTGCGCTCGTGGCGCTTGTCGGTGAGCGCGAACGCCTCCAGCAGCTCCGCGGCCCGCGCGCGCCGGTCACGCCGCGACATCCCGAAGTAGCCGCCGTGGTAGTCGAGCGTCTCCTCGACGGTGAGGAAGAAGTCGAGATTGAGCTCCTGGGAGGCCAGCCCGACCGCCTGCCGTGCGTCGCGATAGTGGTTGACCGCGTCGTGGCCGAAGATCTGGATCGATCCCGAGCTCGGGCGAGCCAGACCGGTGCAGCAGTGGATGAGCGTGGACTTCCCGGCCCCGTTGGGGCCGAGCAGCCCGAAGAACTCGCCCGGTTGAATCTGCAGTGAGACCTGCTTGAGCGCCTCGGTCCCGGTCGGGTAGCGCTTCGTGAGGCTGTCGATCTGCAGCGCCGGCGGCGTCGACCCGGTCATCCGATCCCGGGTCGGTCGTTCATCAGCATGCGCAGAGGTGACAGCACGATGGTGCAGGATAGGAAGGCGCCGGTGGGAGGCCGTCTCGGAGGCGGGAGAGCCGCCTGATTGGACATTCCGGCATAGGCGGGGCGCAACGTGCTATGGATGGCTCATTGCCGGGACCGAGGCGCTTGCGTAGCGTGTCTGAGGAAGCGACTTTGGAACGTAGAGAACGAGGGAGGCTCATATGAGCGATTACGCAGTCATCAACCCGGCGACGGGTGAGACGGTCAAGAGCTATCCGACGATCAGCGACCAGGATCTCCAGGACGCGATCGCGCGGGTCGACAAGGCCCACCGGGAATGGAGCGCCACCACCACCGTGGCGCAACGGGCGGCGCTCGTGCGCCGGATCGGCGAGCTGCACGGCGAGCAGCGCCAGCAGTTGGCCGAGATCATCGTGCGTGAGATGGGCAAGCCGATCGAGCAGGCGCTCGGCGAGGTCGACTTCTGTGTGGCGATCTACGAGTACTACGCCGATAACGCCGAGTCGCTGATGGCCGATGAGCCGATCACGCTGCTGGAGGGCGACGGCTCAGCGCTGATCCGCCGCAGCTCGTTTGGCCCGCTGCTGGGGATCATGCCGTGGAACTATCCCTACTACCAGGTGGCCCGGTTCGCCGGCCCCAACCTGGTGATCGGCAACCCGATCCTGCTCAAGCACGCGCCTCAGTGCCCCGAGTCGGCGGAGGCGATCGAGCGTCTGTATCACGAGGCTGGCGTCCCCGAGGACGTCTACATCAACATCTACGCCACCAACGAGCAGATCGAGACCGTGATCGCCGATCCGCGGATCCGCGGGGTGTCGCTGACCGGATCGGAGCGAGCCGGTGCCGCCGTGGCCGAGATCGCCGGGCGCAACCTCAAGAAGGTCGTCCTGGAACTCGGCGGCTCGGACCCGTTCATCCTGCTCAGCACCAACGACCTCGACAGCGCCGTCGAGTCGGCGGTGGGGGCGCGACTGGAGAACACCGGCCAGGCCTGCAACGCCGCCAAGCGCTTCATCGTCGTCGATGAGCTCTACGAGCCGTTCCTGGAGAAGTTCACCGCGGCGCTCACCGCGGTCACGCCGGGCGACCCCAGTTCGTCGGAGACGACGATCGGGCCGCTGTCCTCGACCACGGCGACTGAACGGCTCGCCGACCAGGTCAAGCGCGCGGTCGATCAGGGCGCGACGCTCGTCGCCGGTGGCAGCCACGAGGGCAACTTCTTCCAGACGACCGTGCTGACCGACATCAAGCCCGGCATGGACGCTTACCGCGAGGAGTTCTTCGGCCCGGTCGCGTCGGTCTATCGCGTCGGCTCCGAGGACGAGGCGGTCACGCTGGCCAACGACACCCCGTTCGGGCTGGGGTCCTATGTGATGACCAGCGACCCCGACCAGGCGATGCGGGTGGCCGACAAGATCGAGGCCGGGATGGTGTTCGTCAACGCCGTCGGCCTCGAGGGCGCCGAGCTGCCCTTCGGCGGCGTCAAGCGTTCCGGCTTCGGCCGGGAGCTCGGCCGCTTCGGCGCCGACGAGTTCGTCAACAAGAAGATGATCCGGGTCGGCGGCTGAGCTGCGCGGTCAGCCGGCCGGCCCATCCGCCGGCCGGCTGACCGCCAACGCGTCGCCCAGCGACGCGTCATCGGCCAACGCGCGCCGCAGCGCCGCGTCAAAGCCCATCGGCTCGATCTCAAACAGGGCCATGCCGGAGGGGTCGGTGACCGTCGTGGGAACCGCGAGCCCCTCCACCAGCGGGCGGGCGACCCCGGCGTCGACCGGCGTGACCAGGCCGATCCACAGTGATGAGAGCCACGGGGTTATGAAGGGGACGGGAATGCGCACCCGGCGGCGCACACCGAGCACGTCCGCCATCCGGTCGAGCATCTCCGCGTAGCTGAGGACGTCCCGGCCGCCGATCTGGATCTCGCGCCCCGCGGTCTGCTCGATCGCCAGCGCTGCCGCGAGATAGGCGATCGTGTCGTCGATCGCGATCGGCTGGGTCTCGTTCTGCAGCCACGCCGGTCCGATCATCGCCGGGAGGCGCTGCACGAGGTAACGCAGGGTCCGGTAGGACTCGCTCTGGGAGCCAACGACCATCCCGGCGCGGAAATAGGTCAGCGGTGGTCCGTGCTCACGCAACGCGACGGCCGTTTCATGCCGGCTGCGCAGGTGCTTGGACTGAGGCCGGTCGCCCAGGCCGCCGAGGTAGATCACCCGGCCCACCCCCTCGCCGCGGGCCATGGCGCCAAACGCGGTCGCGGCAGCGACCTCGACGTCGGCGAACGCCTTCGGGCCGCCACGCCCCATCGAGTGGATCAGGTAGTAGGCGACGTCGATCCCCGCGCCCGCCCCGGTCAACGTCTGGGGTCGGGTCACGTCGCCGGCGTGGATCTCAAATCCCCGGCGAGCCAGCGCCTGGGCGGCCGGAGCGGCGGGATCGCGCACGAGGCAGCGCACCGAGTGACCGTCCGCCGCCAGCGCGGTGGCCAGACGCCCGCCGATGAATCCGGTCGCGCCGGTGACGAGCACTCGCCGGGGCGCGCCGTCCGGGCGTGGCGGGAGGTCGGGCGCCGGCATTCGGCATCCAACCCTATACCTGCCAGGTATCGGACCCGGCCGCCCGCTGCCGCCGTGGCCGCTGCCGGTCGGTAGTCAGCCGCACGGACGTCGGCAGCATCGGGGGATGACCGGCGGGTCGTCCGGACCTAGCGTGGCCTGTGGATGGAGCCCTTGACCGATACGTGGCTCGACATGGACGAGGCGACCGCCCTGGAGCCGGCTGCTCGGCTGCTGCGTGACCTGCGTACATCCCCTGATGGTCTGACGAACGACGAGGCGGGGCGGCGGCAGCTCCAGCACGGGCCCAACGAGCTGCGTCGGCGCGGAGGGGCCCGCTGGCCGGGTGAGCTGTGGCGCCAGGTCACCCATCCGCTCGCGCTTCTGCTGTGGCTCGCGGCGGCGTTGTCGTGGGCCGTGGGCAGTCAGACGATCGCTGTGGCAGTCGTGCTCGTGATCGTGCTCAACGCCGCCTTCGCGTTCCTTCAGGAACTCCAGGCCGAGCGGGCCGTCGAGGCGCTCGCCGCCTACATGCCCCAGCACGTCGAGGTGCTGCGCGACGGACGCCGGCAGACAATCGAGGCGGTCGCGCTCGTTCCCGGCGACATCACCGTGGTCCAGGAGGGGCAGCGTGTCGCCGCCGACCTGCGACTGCTGACCGGCTCGGTCCAGATCGACCTCTCGACGCTCACCGGGGAGTCAGAGCCGGTCCTGCGCGCCGCCGACATGGAGGACGTCTCGGTTCCGCGGCTGGCCGCACGCGACCTGGTGTTCAGCGGTACGACGTGCACCGGCGGGGAGGCGCATGGCGTTGTGATCGCCACCGGGATGCACACCGAACTGGGACGGATCGCCGCGCTCTCAGAACGGGTCGTCGAGGCGCCCAGCCCGCTCGAGCGCCAGGTGCGCCGGGTTGCCTGGCTGATCGCGGCGGTCGCGGTCGGGCTGGCGATTGCGTTCGTGCCGCTGGCGATCTTCGTGGCGGGACTGTCGGTGCGCAACAGCGTCGTCTTCGCCGTCGGCCTGCTCGCCGGCAACGTGCCCGAGGGCCTGCTCCCGGTGATCACGCTCGCGTTGGCGGTGGCCGTCCGTGCGCTCGCCCGGCGGGGCGCGCTCGTCAAGCGGCTGAGCGCCGTCGAGACGCTCGGGAGCACCGACGTCATCTGCACCGACAAGACCGGCACGCTGACCGAGAACCGGATGACGCCGGTACGGGCGTTCACGCTCGACGGTACGGTCGCCGTCGACGGCACGGCCACCGGCCCCACTTCAGATGAGCCGGCGTGGCGGGCACTGGGCCGGGCCGCCGCGGCGTGCACCAACGCCCGGTTGGACGACGGAGGCAGCGGGGACCCGACCGAGATCGCGGTGCTCCGGGCGGCGGGGATCCTGGGCGCCGACACCGACGCCGATCGGCGTGAAGCGCACCGGCGGGCGGTCTACGGCTTCGATCCGCAACTGAAGCTGATGAGCACGCTCGACACAGTCAGCGACGAGGCGTGGCTGTCGACCAAGGGCGCGCCGGAGGCGGTGCTCCCGGCCTGCACCCAGGCCCTCACCCACGACGGGGCCGAGCAGCCGCTGACCGCGGCGGACCGTGACCGCGTCGATGCGCAGGTCCGCGCCTACGCGGAGCAGGGCCTGCGGGTCCTGGCGGTGGCGCAGCGACCGCTGGGGGCCGGGCCACCGGTGCCCGACCGCGCGGCGGCCGAGCGTGACCTGTGCTTTCTCGGCCTGATCACGATGTTCGATCCACCGCGCGAGGGCGTGACCGAGGCGATCACCCAGTGCCACACCGCCGGCGTGAGGATCATCGTCATCACCGGTGACCATCCCCTGACGGCGGCGGCGATCGCACGGGACGTCGGCATCGGTGGCGACCATCCGGTGATCGTCAACGCCGAGCGACTCGACCACCGCACCCGTCCGGAGATCGAGCGCGTGCTCGCCGCAGGCTCGGAGGTCATCTTCGCGCGGGCCTCCCCCGAGGCCAAGCTCGAGATCGCAGCGGCGCTGCAGAAGCAGGGGCACGTCGTCGCGATGACCGGGGATGGAGTCAACGACGCGCCGGCGCTGCGCCGCGCTGACATCGGTGTGGCGATGGGCCGCTCCGGCACCGACGTCGCACGGGAGGCGGCCACCATGGCGCTCACCGACGACAACTTCGCGACGATCGTCGCCGCGGTACGGGCGGGACGCGTCGTCTACGACAACGTTCGCAAGTTCATCGTCTACATCTTCGCCCACGCAACACCAGAGGTGGCGCCGTTTCTCGTGTTCGCACTGGCCGGCGGGCTGATCCCACTGCCGCTCACGGTGCTCCAACTGCTCGCGTTCGACGTGGGGACCGAGACCCTCCCGTCGCTGGCCCTCGGGCGTGAACCGGCCGAGCCCGGGATCATGCAGCGGCCCCCGCGCCGGCGCGGCGAGAACGTCATCCGCGGACCGATGATCGTCCGGGCGTGGCTGTTCCTCGGAGTGCTGGTCGCGGCGTTGTCGCTTGGCGGCTTCTTCCTCGTGCTGTACCGAGCGGGGTGGCATCCCGGCGATCCGGTCGGCCCCCACAGCCGGTTGCACCACGCCTACCTGCAGGCCACGACGATGACGTTTCTCGGGATGATCGCCGGCCAGGTCGGGACCGCATTCGCCGTGCGCACCCAGCGCGCCTCTCTGCGGTCTGTGGGGTTCTTCAGCAACCGCTACCTGCTGCTGGCGATCGCCGCGGAGATCGCGGTTGCCGCAGTACTCGTGCTGGCGCCGCCGATGCAGGCGGTGCTCGGCACCGCTCCGCCACCGCTGGACAGCCTGTGGGTGCTCGCCGCCTATCCGCCGATCGTGTGGGGCGCCGACGAGTTGCGTCGCTGGATCGTCCGCCACCGTCCAGTCCGCCAGCAGGTGGCGCCGGCGGCGGCGGCGTGAGCGCGCAGCCACCCGCTGTGGGAAACGACGGGTGGCTGCACGGGTGCTCGCTGGTTCAGCAGGTCCAGGCCGACGGGCCCTGGGTGGCCATGATCCTGGATGCGATCTGGCCCTGCTCAGCCGGCGATGCGTCCTGGGGCAGGCCCTGACCCCCGTACGCGGCCCAGGTCGACGGCAGGATCTGGTAGGCGCCACCCGCCCCCGTCGAGGGGTTGACGGCCGAGTAGTTGCCGCCGGACTCGCACTGGACGATGCCAGACGGAATCGTGTAGCCGCCGGCGCCGGTGCTCGATGTGGCCGTCGACGTGGTCGCCGCCGGTGCGGCGATCCCCAGCAGCGCGTCCCAGGTCTGGGTCCCGACGATCCCGTCGACGGTCAATCCCTTGCGACTCTGGTAGCGGCGCACGGCGCGCTCGGTGCCACGGCCGAAGCGGCCGCCGCGCCCGGCATGCAAAAGATTCTGCAGTTCCGTGACCGTCCGCCCGTGGCTCCCCGGCTTGAGCAGCGGGGTAGCGGTGTCCTGGGCGGCGGCAGGCGCGGCAGCGGCCGCCAACCCGGCGCTGGCGGCAACCGTTGCCACGACAGCGCCGATCCGCGTACTTCGTGAGGCGCGCGGCCGTGCGGCCGCCCGCTTGCTCGGTCTGGGCATGCGTACTCCTTCTTTCTCATGCCTACGGGGTTAGCTGACGGGCTTGCGCGAGAAAGTGCGCTACGCCGCAATGCGGCGACTCGCCCCCGAGCGGCTCGATGCCGCGCGCGTGGGTCCCCCGTTTTCCGCCGCGAAGAACAAAGCGGCCGGAAACTCGGCGTTATTTACGAAGCGGAGCACCGTAGCAGAGCCGTCAGAGCTCATGCGATTGCCTGGCAACGCCAAAAACCGAGAAAGCTGTGCCCGCTCAGGCCTCGCCGTCGGCGACCTCGGGGAGTCGCGGCGCGAGGGTGATCGCCGGCAGCGGAACCGACGGCCGGCGGGCTATGCCGCGCACCCGTAGCCAGGCGAGCAGGCCACCCATCCCCGGAACCCAGATCGCTATGGCGTGGTACACGAGCACGGCGCTCACCGAGGCAGTCGCCGGAAGCCCGTAGAGGACGAGCGAGGCGGCCAGTCCCGAGTCGAGCACGCCGAGACCGGCGGGCATCGGCACCGCGGTGGCGAGATAGCCAATGCAGTAGGCGATGATCAGCGCCGGCAGTCCGAGCGGGTGCCCGGTGGCGGCGCAGGCGGCGGCCAGTGCACCCATGTCGAACAGCAGGAACCCAGCGCCGCCGAGCAGCCGCCAATGGGGGCGTTCCGCGGCGCCCCACGCGCCGTCAAGGCCAGCCGCCAGCCCCCGCAGCGCCCACGGGGCGCGGTCGCCCAGCCGGCGGGCGACGATCAGCGCCAGGGCCGCGCCGCCCAGCACGCCGACCGAGACCAGGATCGGGATACCGGCGTGCGGCAGGTCGTGGGGCCCGCCGGGGACCCCAGCGAGGAGCAGCACACCGGCGACCCCATTGACCAAGAAGCCGAAGCCCGTCAGCAGACACAGCAGCGCCGCGCAGCGCCCGACCAGCCGGCGTGTTCCGATCCCGTAGCGCCGCAGCAACCAGCCGGTCGCCGCTGCGGAGGAGATGTTGCCTCCGGGCAACACGGCCCCGGCGCCCATCGCCATCCACGCGACCCGCCGGCTGTCGGCTCGCGGCGGCTCCGGGAAGAAGCGGCGAAACAGCACGACGTAACACAGGCAGGAGACGACCTCGAGCCCGACGGCGCCGGCGACCCAGAGCGCATTGAGGTCGCCGAGCTCTTCAAAGACCTGACCGGGCGGGGCGACCCACAGCAGCAGACCGATCGAGACGACCCCCGCGACTCCGGTCGCCAGGCGGCGCAGCCAGGCGTGCGGGCCCGTCGCAGGCCGGGGTAGCGGTCGTTCGCCGGGCTCGTCATCGTCGTCCATGTGCCTTGCATCGTGCCGGATCCGAGTGCCCCTGCGATGAAGTTCTCACTAAGACCTGTCTGTGCAGGGAACTTCAGGGCGCACTGCGCCGGCCGGCGGGCTCAGCCCAGGCTGCCGCGATACGCCGGCAGCCGCCACAGCCGCTCGAGCGGATCATGGGCCGGAGAGGCGGTGCGCACCGGCACCCAGCTTCCGCAGACCCGGTGCGGGAGATGGTGTCCGGGCCAGTCAAGGGCAGCCAGTCCGGCGAGCAGGCGGACGTGCTCCTCCCGGCGGACCTGACGGCGGAGCAGGCGGACGGGAATCCAGGCGGCCCGCCAGAGCGAGCCGATCGTGATCGTCTTCGGCATTGAGAAAGTGATTCCCCGGAGGCGCCGGTCTCTATCACGGCACCGGACCCGCTCGTGCTCAGCCGTTTGTGGAGGGCGTTGTGCAATCTGGTTCCCGTATAGGCAACTCAGACGACACACGGGCAGCCGCGACGTGGCAGGGGCCGGGGTGCGGTTCAGCCTCGACGAGGACCTGCGACCATCGGCTGGGTGCCGACCTTGAACCGCGGTTGATGGAACTTCAGCCACGGCTCATCGAGGTCTCGCTCCCCGAGCGGCCGGCCGGGATCGTCCTCGTCCTGCACGGCGGTGCGAGCCGGCGAGGGTCGATGAGAGTCAGCCCCACCCAACTCTCGGTGCTGCGCATGATTCCGATCGCGCAGCGGATCAGCGCGCTCTCCAGGACGGAACTGGCGGTTTTCCGGGTGCTCAACACGACGCGGGGCTGGGGCACCGGACACACTCCGGCCGACGACGCCCGGTGGGCGCTGCGCCGCGCCTGTGAACGACTCGAGCGCCGGCTCCCGGCATGTCTGGTGGGTCACTCGCTTGGTGGCCGGGCGGCGCTGCTGACCGCGGGGCACCCCGAGGTGCACAGCGTTGTCGCGCTCGCCCCGTGGGTCTATCCAACCGACGCCGTCAGCGGCGTGGACGGCAAGCCCATCCTGGTTGTCCACGGCGACGCGGACCGGATCGCCAGCCCCGAACGCTCCGAGGCACTGGCCCGCCGGCTCGGCGACTCGGCAGACGTGGGCTACATCAGCGTCCGAGGCGGAACCCACTCGATGCTGCGCCGCCACCGGCTGTTCGACTCGCTGGCGGCCGAGTTCGCAGCGGCCACGCTGCTGGGCTCCCCCACCGATGGCCCGATCGGACGGGTGCGAAACGGCGAGAGTTTCATCGAGGTGTGAGGTCGCCAGACTGGGTGGGCACCTCTCCGATGGGCTGGCGAGCCCGCGGGCGGCGCGGGATCAGGATGAGGCCGGTGAGCGTCGAGTCGGCCACGAGTATGTAGGCCGGGAACGCACAGCTGGCAAAGCCCCAGCGCGCGGCCGGGATCGTCAGCAACGTAATCGCGGCGCCCACGGCGCTCCCGATGAAGGCGTTGGCGCTCTCGGATGCCGGGTCACGCAGCGCCTTGCGAAACGTGGGGATCGCCCCGAGAGAGTCGGCGAGAAGGCTGAGCAGGATCGCCACGTTCCCGGACCGGGTCACCGCCCAGCCGACGAGCGCGGCGAGCGACAGAACGCCACACAGGATGTCGAATCCGGTGAGGCGGGCATACGCCCTGGGGTCCATGAACGAGGCGATCACGACGATCAGCGGCCCGAAGCCGACCGCAAACGTCAGCAGGGCATCAAGTCCGACGTGCTGCGCCAGTTCGGCGGCGAACGCGATCATCGGCGCCAGCGCCCACAGCGACCAGGTGACCCGGTTGGGCTGGGTCCTGCCCCGGACGGTGTCCCGCGCGTAGGCGACGCTCCCGGTCAGCGTGATCAGCGCCCCGAGAATGGCGAAATGAGGGTCGATCATCGATGCGCGACGCGCGGGCCGGCGTCCGCTCAGCGCCTGGCGGCGACCGCGAGGAGCGCGAGCATCTCGTAGGCGATCGATGCCGCGTGCAGGGCCGTGACCTGACCGGCAGAGTCATAGGGCGGTGAGACCTCGACGAGATCGAAGCCGCAGAACCGGATCCCGGCGAGCGACCGCAGCAGCGCCAGCGCCTCCCGCGGGTAGAGCCCATCGATCTCTGGGGTTCCGGTGGCGGGGGCGAACGCCGGGTCGAGCACATCGATGTCGAACGACATGTACACCGGGCCGTCACCGATCCGGGAGCGGACCCGGGCGGCGTAGGCAGCCGGGGTCAACGTGCGCAACTCGTCGCCGACGATGACCTCAAAACCCATCTCGCGAGGCTGGGTGACGTCCTGCGCAGCGTAGAGCGGTCCGCGCATCCCGGCCAGGATCGACCGTCCAGGATCGAGCAACCCCTCCTCAACGGCACGACGAAACGGCGTGCCGTGGAAGAAGCGCTCGCCGTAGTACTGGTCCCACGTGTCAGCGTGGGCATCGAGCAGCACGAGGCCGACGGGCCCGTGGACGGCCGCATGGGCCCGCAGCTCACCGAGCACGATCGAGTGGTCGCCGCCGAGCACAACCGGCACGATCCCGGCCCGCAGCACCGGCTGCAGGCCGGCGTCGATCTGCGCGGCCGAACGCTCGGCGTTGCCCGGCGTGATCTCCAGGTCGCCGCCGTCGACGACCGACAACGTCCCGAACACGTCGATGTCGAGCGGCGGGTGGTACGGGCGCAGCAGTGCCGAGGCCGAGCGGATCCCCTCGGGCCCGAACCGCGCGCCGGGACGAAAGCTCGTTGCGGTGTCGAACGGGACGCCGATCACGGCAGCGTCGATCCCATCCCCGGGCACGGCAACATGCGGCAGGCGGGCAAACGTGCGGGGGCCGGTGTAGCGCGGGGCCAGGCTGGCATCGGGCGGTTGGTAGCGGGGCGGCGGATCGCTCATGCTCGCCCCAAGAGTGTCACTTCAGCGCCGCCCACTGCGGCGACGGGCCAGGGCCGCGGCCGGAGCCGGAGCCGCGCTCAGGTGAAGATGATCTGGCCGCCGCCGGCCAGGCCGTAGAACTCGCCGACGCTGATGATCTCGCGGACCTGCGGGATCAGGTCATCGCGGTGCACGCCGAACAGGTCGACGGACGCCTGGCAGGCGTACAGCCCCGCTCCGGAGTCGCAGAGCATCTCGATGAACTCCGGGATCGGGGGGATGTCCAGCTTCTCCATGTCCCCCGCCAGGCGACGGGTCACCAGCGACGCGACGCCGGGGAAGCCGCCCGCCCAGGTGGCCAGATGGAGCCCGGGGTTGCCGACCGTCGCCACCTTGACGTGCTCGTGCTTGGCGCGGTTGATCGCATCGAGACCGAAGAAGGTGAAGAACACGTTGGCCTCGATGCCCTCCATGCGAGCACCGTTGGCGAGGATCAACCCGGGATAGATCCCCTCCAGCGAGCCCTTGGAGATGATCACCGAGACCTTCTCGATCGCCTGGGGAGCCGGGTCGTCGATCAGCATGCCGTGTTGGAATGGGTCGCGCATGATGGCCTCCCTCTAGATCGGGCCGCGGGGCTTGGGGATGCCCGCGATCTTGGCCGCCATCTTCGCCGGGCCGCGGGGGAACAGTGCGTAGAGCTCCTGGATCGCGGCGCCGGAGGCCTTCCCCATCGTGCGGGTCGACGGTGCCGAGCCACGCTCCAGGTAGGTCCGGCGCATGAAGTCGATGACGAGCCAGTGGCGATCGGTGAGCTCGGCGATCCCGTTCTCGGCGGCGATCTCCACCCCCATCTCGGGTGTCCACTGCTCGGGGTCGAGCAGGAACCCCTCGGGATCACGCGGGATCCCGGTTGTGGGCGTCCGAGTCATCGCAGCCACACCCTCATCATCCGCTCCCTCACCCGCGGCGCCATCCGTGCTTCCCCCGACCCCGGCGTCGGATGATCCGCGGGGCACCCGCGCGGCGTTTCAGCTGGTCACGACGTGCCCGGAGCCCGCCCGCTCTCCCGCCAGGCCTCGTACTCGGGGCGGCGCTGCTCGGACAGCGGGTAGATCCCGCGGATGCTCTCCCCCGCTCGTACCCGTTCCAGGGCGAACGCCTCTCGATCCTCAACCTCCAGGGCGGCGTGCGCGATCTCCTCGGCGATCGCAGCGGGGAGGATCACAACGCCCTCGGCGTCGCCGACGACGACGTCGCCGGGCATGACGAGCACACCCGCGCAGGTGACCGGCACATCGACATCGAGCGGGATGTGCGCATTCCACAGGGATGAGGCGTTGGCCACCGCGCAATAGGTCGGGATCTCCAGCTCGGCGACGCCGGGCGTGTCGCGCACGCCGCCGTCGGTGACGATCCCGGCGCCCCCGCGCGCGAGCACCCGGGCGGCGAGGATGTCGCCGATCGTCCCGGCCCCCTCATGGCCACGGGCCTCCATCACCAGCACGTCCTCGGGCGACGTGGCCTCGATGGCCCGCTTCTGGGCATCCTCGGAGGCCGCCATCGACTCGCGGACGTCCGCGCGGATCGCGACGTAACGCAGGGTGTGGGCGTATCCAACCATCCGCAGGTCGGGGCGCAGCGGGCGCAGGCCGGTGAGGAAGGTCGTCTGGATGCCCCGGCGGGTGAGCTGGACGGTGAGGGTCGCCGTCGAAACCCGGCGCAGCGCCGCGACGCCATCGGCCGACAGCGCTGCCGGCCGCGGCGCGTTGACGCCGGTGGCGAACGCGCGGGACTCCGGGGTGACGCGGGGCATCGCCCCGTAGGGCCGCAGCTCGGAGGTGGCCTGCGCGACGGTGCTGACGACGCTCCCGGCGCCGTCGAGCGAGACCTCGACCACATCGCCGGGCGCCACGACCCCGGTTCCGGCGGGTGTCCCGGTGAGGATCACGTCCCCGGGCTCGAGCGTCATGAACCGGCTGAGATCGGCGATCAGCTCGGCGAAGGAGAAGATGAGGTCGGCGGCGGTCGTGTCCTGGCGCAGCTCACCGTTGACCGTCGTCGTCAGATGCAGGGTCGCCGGATCGAGTTCGCCGGCGGCGATCGCGGGCCCGATCGGGGTGTAGCCGTCCTGGCCCTTGGCGAGCAGGTTGGAACCGCGGTCGGCCCAGCGGAAGTCGTGGACGCCGAAGTCGTTGGCGGGCGCATAGAAGCCGACGTGGGCCATCGCCTGCTCCGGAGTGACGTCGCGGGCGCGGGCGCCGATGATCACCGCGATCTCGCCCTCGTAGGCGAGCAGCTCGGTGCCCTGTGGGCGCACGACGTCGCCCCCGGATGAGATCGAGCTGGGAGGCTTGAGGAAGTAGGACGGCTCGGATGGGAGCCGGCCGCGCTGGGCCGCGCGGCTGTGGTAGTTGAGGTGGACGGCGATCACCTTGGAGGCCACCGGCACCCCAGCGGCGTGCTGCGAAGCGCCGCTCACGCGTCCTCGATCCCCAGCCGCGGGATGTGATGGGACCCGAGCGCGACGTGGACGATCTCGGTCTCGCAGTAGAAGTCGAACGGATAGTCGCCGCCCTCCCGCCCGATGCCCGAGTCCTTGACGCCGCCGAACGGGGTGCGCAGGTCCCGGACGTTCTGGGAGTTGATCCAGCACATCCCGGTGTCGATGGCGTGGGCGACGCGGTGCGCGCGGCGAATGTCGTTTGTCCACACATAGGCGGCGAGCCCGTAGCGGGTCGCGTTGGCCAGGCGGATCGCCTCGGCCTCGTCGGTGAACGGCATCGCCACGAGCACCGGGCCGAAGATCTCCTCCTGGAAGACCTGCATCTGCTCGGTGACGTCGGCGATCACCGTCGCCTGCAGGAAGTTGCCCTCCGGGTGCTCAGCGGGACGCGCGCCGCCGGCGACGATCCTCGCCCCCTGCGCTCGCGCCGAGGCGATGTAGTCCAGCACCCGCTGGTGATGCTCGGGGCGGATGAGCGGGCCGAGCTCGGTGCGCTCGTCGGCCGGGTTGCCGACCCGGATGCGCCGCGCCCGCACCGCCACGTCCTCGACGATTCGCTCATAGAGCCGCTCCTGCACCAGCAGCCGCGATCCGGCCGTGCAGCGCTGCCCGTTCATGGTGAAGATCTGCGCCAGCGCCGCGTCGACGCACAGCTCCGGGTCGGCGTCCTCGAACACGACGACCGGCGACTTGCCGCCGAGCTCGACCGAGGAGCGCTTGAGCGTTGCGGCACCGGCGGCGATGATCGTCTGTCCGGTCGAGGTCTCGCCGGTGAAGCAGATGAGGTCGACGCCGGGATGGCGTGACAGGGCAGCGCCGGCGGTCTCGCCGAACCCGTGCACGACGTTGAACACGCCCGCGGGGACACCGGCCTCCTCCAGCACCACCGCGAGGTGGGTGGCGGTCAGCGGTGACCACTCGGCCGGCTTGAGCACGATCGTGTTGCCGGCGGCCAGCGCCGGGGCGATTCGCCACGTCGAGAGCATCAGCGGGGCGTTCCACGGCATGATCAGCCCGGCGACGCCGACCGGCTTGCGGATCGTGTAGTTGATGAACTCGTCGCCGACCTGGAACGAGCGGCCGTAGAGCTCGGGCACGACGCCGGCGTAGTAGTCGAAGTTCTGGGCTGCGCGCGCCGCCAGTCCCTTCATCTGGGCGATCGGCATGCCGATGTCGGCGACCTCGCGATCGATGAATTCGCCGGCATGTGCGCGGATCCCATCGGCGATGCGTCGCAGCACCTGGGCGCGTTCGGTGGCCTTCATCCGCGGCCACGGACCGTCGTCAAACGCGCGGCGCGCCGCGCCGACGGCGGCGTCGATCTCGGCGGCGTCCCCGGCCGCGGCGGTGGCGAGCACCGCGTTGGTGGCGGGGTTGAGTGAGTCGAACGTCTGCCCGGAGACGCTGGGACCGAACACCCCGTCGATGTAGTGCAGCTGGTTCCCGTAGCCGGCGGCCGGCGGGGCACTGAGGGGCGCGTGCGTCTCGGACTCCGTCATCAAGCGCCAACCGTACCGGTGGCCTGCCCGCCGATCCAGGGCCGGCCGTGGCGCAGCGTTACAGCTGGCCGCGCACCGCGCCCTTCGGCGAGGTGGTGCTGTGCACATTGACGTAGTAGGCCCCCGGCTGGGCGGCGATTGCAGACAGGGTCGCCGCCGTCGTCTTGACACACCCACGGTGATGCAGCGCTGATGTGGCCGACAGCGCCACCGTCAGCCGTCCGTCTCTGTGCGGCGCGCCGCGGGCAATGATCGCCGTCGTCGCGCCGGTGAAGCCGTGTAGATGGCTGAAGCGCCAACAGAGCTGGCTGACGCCGTCGTGCAGTGCGATCACGGCATCGCCGACGCCGGTGCTGGCACCCCCGCGGGGCTCCGCGGTCCCGCTCAACCTGACGACGTACTTGGCGCTCGGCTTCAGCGCGTTGGCATTGCTCGCCGGAGCCTTGCTCGTGCTACCGCAGGCAGCCAGCGCCAGCGCCAGCCCCATCGCGGCGACTCCGGCCGCCGGTCTGAACCGTCTCCGGACGCGGTTGGCGAGGCTGTTCTGCATGCGTGACATGAGCCCGGTTTCTGTCAGCGGCAGCTAAGCCCCGGGGCTTGCGGAACGTGAGAATGGTTTTAGTTAGCGGCAACTTTCGTCCATCACCGTCCTGCGAGTCTCCGGTTGGGTCGATGGGCTCAGACACACCCTCGACGAAGGAGAGAACCGTGCAGATCTCATCTGTGTCGCACGCCGCCACATCCCAGGCGGCCGTGGCCGCCCGTCAGCTGACCGCGTCAAACGTGACGGCCACCGCTTTGAAGACCGCCAACAACGACGGCGACGGGAGGACCGGCACCGCTGCGCTCAACGACGGCGACTCGGCCTCACAGTCGGCCCGCCGCGGCGCGGTCAACATCACGGCCTGATCAGCGGCCTCGCCCCCTGATGGCCCGGACGCACGCCACAGGCGGCGACGTCCGGGCCGGGGGAACGGGCCGGCGGTCTAGTCGAGCGGGTCGGGGGCGCCAACGTCGGCGTCGTCGTCGTCGGCAGCGACGCGGGCCGCGCGGGCGGACTCACGGCGCTGCGCCCACGAGGCGACCAGCAAGCTCGACTCGAACAGCAGGTAGAGCGGGAGGGTCTCCAGGAGCATGGTGACGGCGTCACCGGGGAGTACCGCGGCGACCCCGCAGCAGGCGAGGACCGCGTAGCGGCGGTTGCGGCGCAGCTGGGCCGGGGTGACGATCCCCGCGCGGGTGACGGCGATGATCCCGACCGGGACCTGGAACAGCAGCCCCATGGCCAACAATGTGGTGGCAGCGAACTTGTAGTACTGGCTGGCCTGCACGAGGACGTTGAACTCGCCGCTGTTGAAGTTCTGGAAGAAATGCAGCGCCGCCGGCAGTACGACCGCGTAGCCGAACGCGACGCCGGCAGCGAACAGGACCGGGATGGCGAATGTGATCGGGAGCATCCGGCGCCGCATCGATGGGTCAAACGCGGGCATCAGGAAGCCGTAGGCCTGGAGCAGGAGCACGGGCAGCGAGAGAATCAGCGCGAAGATGAGCGTCACCGTGGCGGTCGTCGTGAACGGCTCACCGATCCCCAACGTCACCGGTTTATCGCCGCTCGGGGGAGCCGACAGCCGGCTCACGTCGCGCTTGAGGCTGCTCTGGACGCCGGCCAGCGCGGCTCGGGCGGCGGGCCGGGCGTTGCTCTGGGCCAGCACACCGGCGACGGTGTCGAGCTGACGCGCCACGTCACGAGTGGTCACCTGGACCTGATAGGTCGCTCCGAGCGGCCCGTGGCCGGCGCGCACCTGCTGCTGGGTCTGGTGAGCCAGCGGCGTGTTGATGACCGACAGCAGGCGATGGTTCTGCCAGAAGCACAGGCCGAACGCGACGGCGACGGTCAACAGGGAGACGATCAGCCTGGTGCGCAGTTCATCGAGGTGGTCGACGGCGCTGAGCTGGTCACTGTTGGCGATCGGGCGCCAGCGGACGGGTGAGATGGCGTTGGGAATGAGATTCATGACAGAGGTGCAGTGCCGTGTGGCACTCCCCATGCAGAGTCATACGAGCCCCATCCGAGCTCGGATCACTCAGATTGGCGCGCGATTAATCTCGCCGGCCGCGGTGATCCAATCTCGCACGCGCTGCGTTGGAGGGGGCGAAGTCGGAAAGCAACCAGAGGAGTACGTATGACTGAAGTACACGCACCCGTCAGCCGCGGGCAGTTCCTGAAGAACACCGCCAAGGGCAGCGTCGTGCTCGTCGGCGCCGGCGGAGTGCTGGCCTCGATGGAGGGCGTTGCGTTCGCCAAGGGCGTGACCAAGAGCGACATCGCGACGCTCCAGGTCGGCTACATCGCCGAGAGCCTCGCGGTCAAGGTGTACACCGCGATCATCGAGAACTTCTCGTCGTTCAAGGGCCTGCAGAACAAGGACTACTTCCAGGCCGCCCTGGTGAACGAGAAGGCCCACCGGGCCGCATGGAAGGCAGCTCTCGGGTCAAAGACCCCGACGAAGTTCTCGGTGCAGATCCCCAAGTCAGCCGTTGCCAGCACCAAGGCGCTGCTGAAGACCGGGACGGCGCTGGAGCAGGCGTTCGTCGAGACCTATCTCGGTGCTGTGAAGTCCTTCAGCTCCACCGAGCTCAAGCTCGCCGCCGCTGAGGTCGCTGCCAACGAGGCGTCGCACTTCTCGTTCTTCGACGCCGCCGCCGGCGGGCACGGCGTGCTCCGGTCGTTCCCGGGCACGCTCAAGGCCACCACGGCCGCCGCGACGCTCGAGAAGGATGGCTTCGTCAAGCTGGGCTAGCGCTTCGGCGCCCTTGTAGGTCGACGGGTCTGAAGACGGCCGGGTTGCCCAGCGCAGCCCGGCCGTCCATGCACGGCGAGGGAGACGAACCAGCGTGGGCGAGGGCGAGAGCGTCAAATCGCTTGCTTGCTTGCAGATCTTCTGCTAATCTGCAAGCAGTAACCCCACCATCCCCGCCACAGAAGGAGGCCTTCATGGCCACCACCCACACCAAGTCCACCCCGCCGCCCGCCGAAGCCGCTTTCGAGCATGTCAAGGAGCTCAACGAGCAGTTCCTCGTCGCCGCGCGCAAGGCCGGCAACCTGTACCTCGATTCCTACGAGAAGGTTGTCGATCGCACGATCGATGCCGAGGTCAAGCTCGCCGGTGCCACCCAGCAGGAGTGGCTCAAGAACATCATCGAGGCCCAGGCCGACATGACCCGCGAATGGGCAGCGTCCTACGCGTCAACCGCGCGCACGCTGCTCAAGTAGCTCATCCCCATGCCCGCCAGCTATCCCGCCGGCCTGATCGACGGCTGGGTCGACGGCTGGCGCGCGGCGTCAGACGGCGCGGCCGATTACATGGCCGCGCTGCTGACGCGCGGTCCCGTCGGCTTTGACGTCCCGCAGCTCGCCGACGTCGCCCGACGAGGACGCCCATCGTGGACCACCCCTCACGAGATCGTGTTCGACGCGCCGGTGGCACGCCTGCGCGACTTCTCGACGACGTCGGACACCGGCACTGTCCCCACGCTCGTGCTGCCGCCGCAGGCCGGACACGATTCGTGCATTGTCGACTACTCGGCGGAGCAGAGCCAGATGGGGGCGCTGCTGGCCGCCGGCCTTGATCGAGCGCTGACGCTCGACTGGAAGGGTGCCACGCCGGCGACCGCCGACGTGACAATCGACGACTACCTCGATGTCGTCGACCAGGCCGTGACGCACTGCGGCGGCCGGGTCAACCTCATCGGAGACTGCCAGGGTGGATGGCTGGCCACCATCTATGCGGCGCTGCGCCCCGAGCGGGTCAACACGCTCACCCTGGCGGGAGCACCGATCGACTTCCATGCCGGCGAGCCCGTCATCCACGAGCTGCTCGGACATCTCTCACCGGGCGGCAACATGTGGCTCTACGAGTCGCTCGTCGCCGCCGGCGGCGGGGTGCTCAAGGGGGAGCTGATGCTCAACGGGTTCATCATGATTCAACCCGCCGACGAGATCGCCCGCCAGTTCGAGCTGCTCATGAACCTCCACGATGCCGCGCACGTGGCGCGCTACAGCGAGTTCGAGGACTGGTTCAAGCACACCCAGGACATCCCGGGGGCGTTCTACCTGTGGATCGTGCGCCACCTGTTCCGTGACAACGAACTCGTGCGCGGCGAGCTGGAGATCGGCGACGAGCAGGTCGACCTGAGCCGGCTCGATATGCCGCTGCAGCTGCTGGCCGGGACCACCGACCACATCACCCCGCCGGCGCAGGTGTTCGCGATCGCCGCGGCCGCGTCAACGCCGGACGATCTCGTCCTGCGTGACACCACCCCCGGCGGGCACCTTGGCCTGTTCATGGGCCATCAGGCGCTGCGCGAGCACTGGCCCGCCCTGCTTGCGCGCGTCCGGGACCACTCAGCCGTCACGTCTGCCGGCGGCTGAGGCGCGGCCGCGCCGCGGCGACGTCGCGACGAACGCCTCATAGACCTCGCGCAGCGCGGAGCGCTGGCGGGCGGTGAGCCGCTCGTCGGCGGCGATCGCCTGAAGTACCGCGGCGTCGGCGCCCTCGCCGGCCCGCGGGTCCACGCCCGCCTGCTCATACAGCGTGTCGGAGGACACCTTCAGCGTCCGGGCGATGGCGTCGAGCACCTGCTCTGACGGCGCCCGCAGACCACGCTCGATCTGCGACAGGTAGGGGTTGGAGATCCCCGCCAGCTCAGCGAACTGGCGCATCGAGAGCTCCGCCAGCTCCCGCTGCTGACGGATGATGTCGCCGAGCGCCGATGCGGACTGTTTCGGCATCACGCCGAGCATATATCCCCACCTACATGTCCTGCCCCCCGTTGACGTCCCACACCGCGCCGGTGATGAAGGACGAGTGGTCGGAGGCGAGGAAATGCACGACGCGGGCGATTTCGTCCGGACGGCCGAGACGGCCGACCGGGATCTGGGCCTTGATCCGGTCCAGCACCTTCTCCGGGACGTGCTCCAGCATCTCGGTGGCGATGAACCCCGGAGCGACAGCGTTGATCGTCACGCCGATCGAGTCCTCGTTGAGCTTCCCGGCCTTGGCCAGCTGGTGACAGGCCTCGCGCGCGAGCGTCTTGGTCAGCCCGAACAAGCCAGACTTCGATGCGGCGTAGTTGGCCTGCCCGATGTTGCCGGTCTCGCCGATGATCGACGCGATGTTGATGATCCGTCCGGTGCCGCGTTCCACCATATGCGGCAGCACCGCCTGGGAGATGAAGAACGCCCCGGACAGGTTGACGGCCAGGACCCGATACCAGTCCTCGTCGGTCATCCGCAGGACCGTCTTGTCGATCGTGATCCCGGCGTTGTTGACGACGACGTCAAGCCGGCCGTGGGCCTCGATCACCTCGTTGACCGTGCGCCGGCAGTCCTCGGCAGAGCCGACGTTGCCCTGGTGGATGCTGGCCGGATACCCGGCCCCCTGCAGCTGGGCGAGCAGTTCCTGTGCGTGCTCGGTATCCCGACCGTAGCCGGCGGCGACGATCGCGCCCTGCCCGGCGAAGCTGCGGCTGATCGCGGCGCCGATGCCCCGCGTGCCCCCGGTCACGAACACGACGCGGCCGGTCATCCGGGGACGGTGGTGATCTGAGGGGAAGGCAGCGGTCTCGGCTCCCATGACGGTCGGCGGGACCTGGGCGGCGAGCTTGGATTCGGTGGTCATGCTCTGCTCCTTTGGGGGTGGGTCAGCGGTCTGAGCGATCGGCCAGCCAGGCCGCCAGATCCGGCCACAGCTCCTTGCGGGCGGGCGACCCGGCGATCAGCCCGATGTGGCCGCCGCTGCGGTCGAAATGGGTGATGTCCCGGCTGGAGACGAGGCCGAAGATCGGCATCGTCCCCTCGCGGGGAGCGATGTGGTCGGCGTCGGCGGTGACGACGAGCAGGTTCTGCTCGATGCGCCGCAGATCGACCCGCCGTCCGTGCAGGCGGATCCGGCCGCGGACGAGCGCGTTCTCCTGGTAGATCCAGGTGATCCACTGCGCCCAGGCCCGCCCGGGGAACGGCGGGTTGTCACCGACCCATTTGGCCATCGACTGATAGGCCTCGGGCCGGGCGGTGCCATCGAGGATTCCCTGGGCCAACCGCCGGTAGGTGGTGACGTAATTCGTCACCGGCTTGAGCAGCTTGTTGGCGATGTCGATCGCGGACCCGGGGATCACCCGCCAGCGCTCGGCCGTCCCCGCGGCGTCGAAATCCGCGTTGCCGACCCAGGCCGCATATGTCGCGCAGCGCCCGTCGACGGGCATCGTCAGCAGCGCGAGGTTGCGCACCGGCGCCCCGAGGCCCTCGGCGGCGCAGTACATGGCGCACATGGTGGCGCCGATGCACCAGCCCATGAGCGTCAGCTCATCAGCACCGGACGCACGCAGGACCTCACGCACCGCCCAGTGCAACTCGTCGCAGACGTAGTCATCGATCCCCATCTCCGCGTCCTCTTCATCCGGGGTTCCCCAGTCGACGAGGAACACGTCGAAGCCCTCCTGCAGCAGGTACTCCACCAGCGAGCTCCCGGGCCGCAGGTCGAAGATCTCCGGCCGGTTGATGAGCGCGAACACGAGCAGGATCGGCACCGCATGCACGCGGTGGTCGGACCGGTAGCGGTACAGGGTCGTGCCGCGGTGGGTCCATACGATCTCCCGCCCGGTAACGCCGAGCACGGCATCGTCGGTGGTGAGCAGAACATTGGTGAAGCGAATCGCAGCCCCGGGCAGGGCCACCGCGGACTCGACGAGGTTCATCGGGCCGCGGTGCGCTCGCGCGCGAGCTCGTCGCGGAGCTCTTCGAGCTCCTGCAGGACGCGCTCGAGCTTGTCCTCGGTGCGGTTCAGGCGACCCGCCAGCCTGATGATGTCGGCCCGGCCGGCGAGCCGGAGATTGCGCAGGACCAGATCGGCGAGATCGGACCCGACTCGGGTCAGCGCCGCCACGTTCTCGGCGCTGAGCGCCATCAGCTGCCCGACGCCCCCGGAGGCCATCATCCGCTCCATCGCGCGAGCGGTCTGAGACTCGGCATCCTCATAGAGCGCGCGGACGCGCTCCTCCGGGGTCGGGGTGGCGCCGCCGTTGCGGTTCATGTGTCTCTCCTCGATTTCGAGCGCGTCAGCCGACCGTAATCCGCCCTCTCGCCGGCGCCATCGGCAGTCGGCGCCGGTGCCAGTCCGTACTTTCCACCGATGCCAATCGCCCAGGATCGGACTGCGGCGCGTCGGCTGGTGCGCTCGTATATCCGTCCAGACACCGAATCCTGGCCCCCAGCTGCCGATCACCCGTCTGTGAGCGACCTCTTGCGAGACCCAGCACGCCTGCGCGCGCTCGCCCGCACGCAGCTGATGGATTCCCCCCCGGAGGAGGAGTTCGACCGTCTCACCCGGCTGGCGGCCAAGCTGCTCGGCGCAGCCACTGTCCAGATCTCGCTGGTGGATTCCGCGCGCCAATATTTCAAGAGCACCGTCGGCACCGACCTGCGCGAGACCCCGCTGTCGCACTCCTTCTGCCAATACGTCGTCGCCGAAGGCGCACCGCTCGTCGTCACCGACGCCCGCCAGGACGACCGTCTACATGACAACCCGGCGATCGACGAGCACGGTGCCGTCGCCTACTGCGGCGTCCCGCTCACCGACCGTGACGGCCACACCCTGGGCTCGTTCTGCGCCATCGAGCACCGCCCGCGTACCTGGTCACAGGCGGAGATCGACGTCCTCACCGAGCTCGCCTCAAGCTTCGTGACCCAGCTGGAGTTGCGCTCGGTCAACCGGATGCTGGCCGCGACTGAGCAGGAGACCCGGGCCATCATCGATGCCGCTCACGACGCCTTCGTCGCCACCGACGCCCACGGGCGCATCATCGGCTTCAATCCCGCCGCCGAGCGGCTGTTCGGCTGGGGGGCCCACGAGGTCATCGGCCTTCCCATCTCGGAGACGATCTTCGCCGGGCACGCGGCCGGCGATGCGGCGCTGGGCCGGTTTGCCGCCGTGGGCGACGGCGCGCTGCCCTCCCCACCGGTGGAGATGGCGGCCGTGCACCGTGACGGCACCGAGCTGGCGGTTGAATTGATCGTCTCGCGGACCGAGTCCCCGACCGGCCCGCGCATCAACGCGCTGATCCGGGACATCGCCGACCGCCGCGCCGCCGAGCGTCACCGCAGCCAGCTTGCCCAGGTCGTGCGGTCAACCCAGGATGCCGTCACCACCGTTGACCGCACCGGCACGATCACGAGCTGGAACACCGGCGCCGAGCTGCTCTACGGCTACAGCGCCGAGGAGATGATCGGCCGCCCTCCCGCCGACCGCGCTCAGGACGCCGGCGAGTGCTTCGACGCCGACGATCTGCTTCCGCGGCTGCTCGATGGGGCGCATGTCACTCGGCGCGCCCTCCCCCGCCGCCGCAAGGACGGGCGCCTGATCTACGTCGATCTCAGCGCCGCCCCGCTGCACGACGATGACGGTTGCATCGTCGGCGCCACCTCGATCGCCCGCGACGTCACCGAGCAGCACCGGCTGGAGTTGGAGCTCGGCCGGTCCGAGCAGCGCTACCGCGAGACGTTCGACGAGGCGCCGATCGGGATCGCACTCGTCGGCATGAACGGGCGCTGGCTACAGGTCAACCGCGCCCTGTGCGAGATCGTCGGCTATGCGGAGGCCGAGCTGCTGGCGCTGACCTTCCAGGACATCACCCATCCCGACGACCTCGATGCCGACCTGGGGCTCCTGCACGACGTGCTGGGCGGTGACCGGCGCACCTACCAGATGGAGAAGCGCTACCTGCACAAGCAGGGGCACGTCATCTGGGTCAAGCTCTCGGTGTCGCTGATCCGCGACGAATCGGGAACGCCGATGCACTTCGTGTCCCAGTTGGAGGACATCACGCAGTCGCGGGCCGCACGGGTGGCCCGCCACGAGGTGGAGGCGCGGCAGGGAGTGCTGCTCTCCAACCTGCCCGACACGATGATCGCGCTGTACGACCGCGAGCTGCGCTGCACCCTGGTCCAGGGCGCGCTGCTCGATGAGCTGGGGCTCGACCCCGCACAGTTCGAGGGCCGCCCGCTGTCGGACTTCGTGCCCCAGCACGGCCTGGAGGCAATCGAACCGCTGTTGGCGCGCGCGCTCGACGGCGAGCATGCCTCGCTGCAGTACTCCTCGGGCGAGTCGCGCCTGTACCACGTCGACGTCGCCCCGTACCGCTCGGAGACCGGCCTGGTCACGGGGGCGTTCACGGTGTGGCGTGACATCACCGCCGCCGAGCTCGCCAAGAGCGCCCTGAACCAGGCCCGCCGTGACATCGACCGCTTCTTCTCCCTTGCCCTCGACGTGATGGTCATCGCATCGGCCGAGGGACAGCTCGTGCGCGTCAATCCCGCCGTGCAGCGGACGCTCGGCTATCAGCCCGATGAGCTGACCGGGCGTCAGTTCATGGACTTCGTCCACCCCGACGACATCGAGCGCACCGCGCGGGCGTTCGCCGGCCAGGCCGCCGGTGAGCCGATCGTGGCATTGGAGAATCGCTACCGCACCCGGGACGGCAGCTACCGCTGGCTGCGCTGGAGCGCGACCGCCGTGGAGGACGGGCTGGTGTTCGCCACCGCCCATGACGTGACCGACCGCAAGCGGATGGAGGACGCGCTGTTGGCCAGCCGCGAGCAGGCGCTCGAGGGTTCCCGCCAGAAGTCGGAGTTCGTGGCCAACATGAGCCACGAGATCCGGACCCCGCTCAACGGCGTGGTGAGCATGACCGAGCTGATGCTCGACACCCAGCTGAACGCCGAGCAGTCCGAGTACGCGCAGGTCGCACTCACCTCGGCGGAGGCGCTGATGCGGGTCATCAACGGGATCCTTGACTTCTCCAAGATCGAGGCCGGCAAGCTCGAGATCCTCAATGAGGACTTCTCGGTGCGCGCCGCGCTCACCGAGGTCTGCGAGGTCGTCGGCGTCAAGGCGCTGGAGCGCGGGCTGGAGCTGCGCTCGTCAATCGACAACAGCGTTGCCGAGGTGCTGCGCGGCGACGGCAGCCGGGTGCGCCAGGTGCTGATGAATCTCGTCTCCAACGCGGTCAAGTTCACCTCGGAGGGTTCGGTGACCGTCAAGGTCGGACTCATCCGTGCGCCCGGCGGCCACGAGCTCGTTCGCTTCGAGGTCCTCGACACCGGCATCGGCATCGCGCCCGACCGGCTGCCGGGCCTGTTTGAGCCCTTCTCCCAGGCCGATGCGACGACGACGCGCCGCTACGGCGGCACCGGGCTGGGGCTGTGCATCTCCCGCCAGCTGGTCGAGCTGATGGGTGGGGTGATCAGCTGTGAGAGCCGGTCCGGCGCGGGCAGCCGCTTCTGGTTCGATCTTCCCTACATGCCGGGCACCGGGCACGAGGCCGACCTCCTCGGCACTGATCTGACCGGGATGCGGGTGCTCGTCGTCGATGACGTCGCCACCGACCGCCAGCTGCTGGAGAGCTACCTGGCGAGCTGGGGGATCAGTCCCCACAGTGCCGCCGATGGAGAGTCGGCGCTGCGCCTGCTGCGCCGTGCCGCCGAGGCCGGCCGCCCGTACGAGACCGCCCTG
The DNA here is from genome assembly GCA_049591655.1 of Solirubrobacteraceae bacterium. GTDB lineage: Bacteria > Actinomycetota > Thermoleophilia > Solirubrobacterales > Solirubrobacteraceae > Palsa-465. Next base: position 3,802 of record JBAWFG010000042.1, on the reverse strand, counting down.
ATCCACGCCCACCTGCCGGGGACCGATGGCCTGGAGCTGGCCCGCATGATCAAATCGATCCCATCGCTGCGGCCGACGCGGATCATCCTGAGCTCCGGGGAGGCGCTCGACACCGCCGCGGTGCAGGCCGCCGGTGTGCAGGCCCAGACCCCGAAACCGATCCGTCCGTCCCGTCTGTACAACCAACTGATGGCCACTCTGCGCAGGTCCCAGGCGGCCACGCCCCGAGTGGCGTTGGAACCCAGTACCCAGGTCGCGGCTGACGAGCGCAGCGGCCGGGTGCTCGTCGCCGAGGACAACGCGATCAACCAGTTCGCCGCCATCCGTCTGCTGGGTACGCTCGGGCTGCAGGCCGACATCGCCGCCAACGGCCGTGAGGCGATCACGATGACCGCCGAGACCGATTACGCGGTCGTGTTCATGGACTGCCAGATGCCCGAGGTCGACGGCTACACCGCCACCAAGGTCATCCGTGGCCGCGAGGCGCAGGGCAGCCGGCGCGTGCCGATCATCGCCCTCACCGCTCACGCGCTGGACGGTGACCGGGAGAGATGCCTGGCCGCGGGGATGGACGACTACGTCACCAAGCCGCTGCGCCTGCGGACGCTGCAGGAGCTCGTGGACCGGATCCCGGGCCTGAGCGCGCGGCGCCCCGACGGGGGGGCCGCCGACCGGGGCCCCGACAGCGTCTTTGACCCCACGCCGCTGAGCGAGTTCGGCGACCCCGACACGGAGGCGGCATTGGCCGCGATGTTCCTCGACCAGGCCACCGAACGTCTCCACGCCCTCACCGAGGCGATCGAGATCGGCGACGCCGAACGCCTGCACGCCCTGGCGCATGGTCTGAAGGGCAGCGCCGCCACTGTCGGCGCGGCCCGCATGAGCGAGCTCAGCCGTGAGCTGTGCGAGCTGGCCGCGCGCGGGAAGACCGACGGGGCCGACGCGGTTCACGGCCAGCTGGCCGAGGCGCTGAGCCAGACGAGCACCGCGCTCAACGCCTACATCGCCAACGCCGGCGAGTAGCCCTCGCCGGCGGGACCCCGCGCCGGCGGGACCCCCTCACCGCCGACGGGTACCCGCAGCGCCGGCGAGTCCCCCCGGCCCTAAAAACTTCCACCGCGCGGCGACGTGGCCCAACGCCCAGGAACTTGTGACGGTTGGGGGCCGGCAATCGCCACCACCTCCGTCACCGGGTGCGGCGCGGTGGAAGAAATGAGGGCGCCTAAGGCGCCCGCTCAGGCGGTGAGCCGCTCGGACGCGCGGTGGATCGTCTGCACCAGCCGCTCGGCCGGGCTGCCCTTGACGACAAGGCCGCTGGCTCCGGCGTGGAGCATGGCCAGGTAGGCGTCGGGGCTGTCGGTTGCGGTCAGCGCGATGACGCGCGTGGCCGGGGACAGCTCACGGATGCGCCGGGCCGCCTCCGGCCCTCCCCCACCCGGCATGTAGAAGTCGACGACCGCCACGTCGGGGCGGGCGTTGGCCACGACCTCGACGATCTCGGTGACGTCGGTGGCGCTGCCGACGAACTCCAGGCGCTCACCGCGCTCGATCAGCTTCTCGATCGCCAGCAGGGCAAACGGGTCATCGTCGGCGATCGCGACGCGGATGCTGGCGGAAGCGGCCGACTCGGTCGTGGCCTGCCGGGCATCGGCCTCGGCTGCGTGCCCCCGCAACTGGGCGGCGGCATCAAGCGTGGCGCCGAGAGCGTGGCGCAGCGCGGGCTCCAGAGCGACCGCCACCTCGGCATGGCCGCCGCTCACCGTGTGTTCGATCTGGGCACACACCTCGCTGATGAGGGTCGCTCCGACCGTCAGGGCGCGCTGGCGCAGTTCGATCGCCGCGCGGGACAGCGCGCCCGTGTCGGCGAGATTCGCGGCCCGCCAGATCTCCGGCATCTGCTGCACGGCGCGTCCGACGAACTCCTCGGCCAGCTCGGCGGTCCGGTACCCGGTCAGGCCGGGACGTGGCTCCAGCGCGGGGACATCGGGAACGGGGGCGGGGACGTCGGACACGGAGTCACGGATCAGCCCGAGCGCCCGGCAATCGGCGCGCAGGCGCTCCAAGCGCAGCGGCTTGGCGATGTGGTGGTCCATGCCGGCGGCGAGACTGACGTGGCGGGAATGCTCGGTGACCGCGATCACCAGCGGGCCACGGCTCATGCCGACGCGGCTGCGGATCTCACGCGTCGCCTGATAGCCGTCGACATCGGGCATCAGGCAGTCCATGAAGATCGCGACGTAGGGGCGGTCGGCGGCCAGGGTCAGCGCCTGGCGGCCATCGCCGGCGGCGTCGACGGTGAGGCCAAGCTGCTCCAGCAGCGCCTGGGCGGCGACGCGACAGACCGGGTCATCGTCGACGACGAGCACGCGGGGCTCCCAGCCCGAACGAACGGGATCCGGCGCCGAGGCACCGGGTGCATGCGGGAAGGGGTGGGTGGTCGAGCCGTCGCTCATCGCCAGGTCACCCCATATAGATCGGCCGGCGTGCGCCGAACTTGATCACCACCTTGACATATGCCCATATCGACATATAACATTCCCGGCATGGCGAGAGCAGCAACCACCACCGATGCGTTCAACGCCGTCGCCGAGCCCCGCCGTCGCGAGCTGCTTGACCTGCTCGCCGGTGGCGAGCGCTCGGTCGGCGAGCTGGTGACGCTCACCGGCCTCCCCCAGCCCCAGGTCTCCAAGCACCTGCGGGTCCTGCGGGAGGTCGGCGCGGTGCACGTGCGCGGCGATGGCCGCCAACGGCTGTATCGCCTCGACGGCCACGCGCTCAAGCCGATCCACGACTGGGTCAGCGAGTACCGCCAGACATGGAGCGACCGCTTCGACGCGATGGACGACGTACTGGACCAACTCATACAGGAGGACGGCGATGAGCCCGGCAACACGTAGTCACTCGGCGGAGATCAGTCTCCCCAGCGACACCCAGATCCTCGTGACGCGCAAATTCGACGCGCCGCGCCACCTCGTCTACAAGGCGTGGACGACGCCAGAGCACGTGCGCCAGTGGTGGACGGCCAACCGCGGCGAGATGACCGTCGCCGAGATCGACCTGCGCGTGGGCGGCAAGTGGCGCTATGCGATGGACGCCCACCACGGCGGCGAGGTCGCCTTCCACGGCGAGTACCTGGAGATCGTCCCTGACGAGCGCCTGGTGACGACCGAGGTCTATGAGGGTGCGCCCGAGGCGCCGCCGGCGAGGACCGAGATGACGCTGACCGAGTCAGACGGCGTCACGACGGTGACGCTGCTTGTCACCCACGGCGACCAGATGAGCCGGGACATGCACGCCCGGTCGATGCCGGAAGGGCTCCAGGACGCGCTGGACACGATCGAGGAGCTCCTGCCGGCACTCGCCGGGTGATCTCGCGCTCAGGCCGAGCGGGCCGGCACACCCCGCGGGCGCCCCAGAGCGCCCGCCGAGGGATGCAGCACGATCACGTGTGCCTCGGCGCGCTCGGCCACCTGGGCGGCAACCGCTGCCGCGAGCGGGCCGTGATGGGTCTCTGACCCGATCACAATCGCGCCGGCGTCCAGGCGCCGGGCCGCGCGCAGGATCTGCTCGGCCACGTCAGCATGGTCACCGACGCTGCGCAGCAGCGTTCCGGTGACGGCAACCCCGCCCTCTCGCAACTCCGCGACGCACGCCGCCAGCAGCTCAGCGGCCTCAGCCGGCGCCTCGAGCTCGACCGTGGCCTCGCCGGCAACGATGTCGGCCTCGACGACATGCAGCACGTGCACCTCCCCACCGCGGGCGCGGGCCAGTGGGACCGCCATCGCCGCGACCTGGCGTGCGC